>JACQOK010000155.1 GCA_016202565.1 Betaproteobacteria bacterium
ACAAAGGAGTGCAGCGCGTTGGCCGAGCTTCGTAGCGTCAGCAAGCTGTATCGAAAAGGCGGGCAGGCGATCAAGGCGCTCGACGGAATCGATCTTACCGTGGCGGAAAAAGGCATGGTCGCGATCGTCGGCCCCAGCGGCAGCGGCAAGTCCTCCCTCCTTCACATCGTGGGCGCGATGGACCGGGCGACGGCGGGAGAGGTGATCGTGGCGGGCCGGTCCCTGGGCACGCTTCCCGAAACAGGTCTTACCGCCTTCAGGCGTAAAACCGTGGGCTTCGTGTTCCAGAGTTTTAATCTCATTCCCAACCTCGACGCGCTGGAGAACGTGATGCTGCCGATGGAATTTGACGGCATCGCGCGGGATGCCCGGCGCGAGCGCGCTAAAGAGCTGCTTTCGCGTATTGGTCTGGAAGGACGTTTAAAACACAAACCCCGCGAACTCTCCGGAGGGGAGCAGCAACGGGTCGCTATTGCGCGCGCCCTTGCCAACAATCCGCCGCTCATTCTGGCCGATGAGCCCACCGGGAACCTCGACTCGAAAACCGGGCAGATGATCTACGAGCTGCTCAAGGAAATTGCGCGGGAGCGCACGGTGATCGTGGTCACCCACGCCGAAGCCCTGGCCGGGATGTCGGACCGCATCGTGCACATCAAGGATGGCAAACTCGCGTTGTAAGCGCAACGGATAAAGAACTATTGCGGCGGAAAAGGATCATGAGGTATGAAGGGTACAGCAACACCCGCCGGGCACACGGTCCGGCCTCGACTGGAGGGGTTTATGCTCACCATAGGCAAGGTGGCCGCACGCGCGCAGGTCAGTGCGGACAGTATCCGCTTTTACGAGCGGGAAGGGCTGCTCAGCCCCGCGCAGAAAAGCGAGTCGGGTTACCGCCTCTACACCGACGAAGCGATACGCCGGCTCAACTTCATCAAACACGCGCAACAATGCGGATTCTCGCTCGCGGAAATTCGCGAACTCCTCGAGCTCAAAGGGCATGACCGCGCGTGCTGCAACGACGTCTATCGCGTCGCCGTGGAGAAAAAGTTGCAACTCGAAGCGAAGATCAAGGCGCTCAAGACCATGTCCCAGGCGCTGAACCGGCTGATCGAGGTTTGCTCGCGCGACACGAAGCCTTTGGACGAGTGCCCGATACTTGCCGCGCTCGAATCGAGCATCGCGCGGGAGACCATCCGGTCGAGAGGAGCGGCAAAACGGCGACCGGAGGCTCATTCATGACGGTCAAGATCGAAGCCTTCTATACGCCCGGTTGCAGCAAGTGCGCCCAAGCGAAGGAAACGCTCAAGTCCATTGTCGAAAAGCTCGGCGACGAACGGATCACCTGGCGCGACGTGAACGTCCTGGAAGAGATCGATTACGCGGTCGAGCTTGGCGTGCTCTCCCCGCCGGCGATCGCGATCGATGGCGCGCTGGTCTTTCACGCGCTGCCGAGCGCCGAGAAGTTTACCCGGGAGCTGCTGAAACGACTCGAGCAATCGGTACGCGACGATGCGCAAAACCCAGCGCGGAAGAAATAGCCATGGATATTGAGGCGCTGCGCCACACACTCGAGCAGGCCAGCCTGGCGTCCTTGACGGCCGGTTTCACGATAGGGTTTCTGTTCAGCTTCAATCCGGTGGCGCTGGCTGCCATTCCGGTGTCGCTCGCCCTCGTTACGAAAGCGCATGCGCCGCAGCGAGCCGTGCTGTATGGCGGCATGTTTATTGCGGGCATGTTGCTGACTCATGCCGTTTTGGGTCTGGCTGCCGGCCTGGGCGGAAGCGGATTGCAGCGGGTTTTTGGACGCGAGTGGGGATTGGTGCTTGGACCTTTATTGATCCTGCTGGGGTTCATGTGGCCGGGCTGGGTGAAACTGCCGCTGCCAAGCGTGAGCGTGCGGGCCCGGCCCGCCGCTTCCGCGTGGGGCGCGTTTACCCTTGGAGTGCCGTTTTCCGTCGCGGTCTGTCCGTTCTGCACGCCGGCGCTCGTGATATTGCTCGGCGTCGCCGCCGGGATCGGCTCGCCACTTTTCGGCACGGTCCTGCTCGTGTCATTTGCCTTGGGCCGCGCCGTGCCGATCGTGTTAGGCGCGGGGGCGGTCGGCTGGCTGGAGAGCTTGAGAGGGTTGCGTAACCATCAGAGAGCGTTCGAGATCGCCGGAGGTCTGATCTTGATCGCTGCCGGCCTTTACCTGCTGAATGGCTATTTCATCGTCATACCCGCGCTCGCGGTTTGAGCTGACCCGGCCCAATCAATGATGGTGGCTCCGATAATTCCGCGGGCGCAGGAGCTTGCTTGTGGGAGGGGGCTTGCCCCCGATAACTGGCAAATCGCCAGCAAGCTGGCTCCCACAGCCCGCTCCCACGCTAACTCGGATGAACCTCAATGAAAAAGTTCGGCATATCGCCCTCCCGATCGCCCCCGCCTGCCCTCCGGCGGCGCTCGCCATGGGCCTGATGCCGCGCGATGAGGGCAAGGCCGCGTGGGAGTCCCTTGAGGGGCGGGTGCTGGAAACGCTCGGCGGAAGCTGCAAGCCGGTCAATCAACCTGCGGAACGCATCGCAGCGGCCTCGACCGCCGGCGCGATGCGTGATGAGCTGCCGGTCAACAAGGTCGTGGTGACGAAGCTTCATACGATGGACCGGGTGGAATTTGTGCTTGGCCCGGAGAAGAGGCATGGAAAACCGCAGGACGCAGGCGGGCTGCTCGCCCTGACCCCGCCGGTAACGGGAAAGTACGTCCTCGGCACCGTGAGCCGGGCCTGGATTGATGTGGTTGACCCGGAGCAGAACCGATTCGCCGTCGCCAAACCGTATCAATGGGTCGATTTCTGCGGGCGGCGCATGAAAGCGGGCATCTTCGACCTGCGCGCGGGCACGCGCTACTGGATACAGATGTCGGCAAGTCCCGATCCCCGAATTCACAGGCGAGAAACGAGACGAACTTAAGGAGAAAATTCGTGAGCGCTTCGGAAACCGTGTCCGCTGTCTGGCTGCCTTTCTAAAGGTTACGGGCAATGAACCCGCAGCAGCCCAGGAGAGGTGGGAAGACCTGGATTTCCGTGTAGGACACAGCCTGCAAGTAAGATTCCTGCTCAACGGAGAGCATCCTGAGATACAGCCGGCTCCGACGTTCTTCCAAACGAAAGCTGAGCAGACCGCGCCCGCACTCTGGCTTGATGCTAAAGACAATTTCACCGATCAGGGAGAGCCGCGAGACATCGCTTGGGAAGAAGTTGGCTCGGCTCTGTGCTACACGGCCGGATTGGCTCTGGAAGTCGGAACTGTCTTCTGCGCATTGCTGAGTTGTGGCGAGGACAGCCTGAAACGCAAGCTGCTCAATCTCGGCGTCACCGAGCTCGATGTGCAAACCGCTCTTGGGCCAATCGGTCGACGGGAAGAGCCCGGCCAGCCACAGCCGCCCAGTCCTAAACCACCGCTCGAGGACAAGACTCGCCTCCCAGAGCCAATCGAGGACACGATGGTCGAGACTATTCTGGACGACATAGCGCCAGACGGTGACCTGAAAGCGCTAAACGAAAAACTGGCAAACGAAACGCCAGAAAGAATCGAAGCGATCGTCAATAGAACTGTTCGCCGGAACACCAACCTAATCCAAGCCTTAAAGCAGGCCTGCGAGTTTCGCTGCCAGTTTCCCAACTGCGGCATCCAAATACCGAAGAAAGACGGCGGTTTCTACATCGAAGTCGCGCATATCAAACCGGTGCGCTCAGGCGGTTCAAGCGTCTTGGGGAACTTACTGGTCTTGTGCCCAAACCATCACAAGGAATTCGATTTCGGCAGCTTGGAATTTATCGAGCAAACCCCCGAATTACTTCATGGCAGACTTAACGGCAAAGAATTCAAAATCGCTCTCCGTCGTGGGTAAATGGCTCTGCGTTGCCGTGAATCGATAGCAGAATCAATCGCGCCCGCTCTACTTTGCAGTGTGCGCGCGCGAGCGCGACGGCTTGAGTGTGCGACGAGCGCTCTGCGGCAATCCGTGGCGCGCGGGCCGGATCAAGGGGTATCGTCTGCGCTTCAACCTTGAGGGGCGACCCAAGGGCAAGGCCGCGCCGGCCAACATTGCGCCGGACCCCAATGCGGAAATCTGGGGAGTGCTCTACCGCATCACCCGGAAAGACCTTCTCTGGCTCGATTACACCGAGGGGGTCCCCGGGCCCCGCTACCGCCATCTCTGGATCGAGGCCGAGGATGCGCAGGGTAAAGCGCTTCCCGCCGTCACCTACATTGCGGATGGGAACCCGACTGACGGAAACCCGTCTCTGCGTTATCTCACGATGATCCGGGAAGGGGCGCGTGCCCACGAACTGCCAGAGCACTATCTTCGATTTCTGGACAGCGTCCGCCCCGCGGAATCGGAATAGACTAGCCGTACTATGCGTTTTCAGCCTGTGAACGCAGTTACCCGAGTACCCCGCGGGATCGGCAGAGCCCTCTGGTCCCGGCCGAAGGTGTTCGCGTGGGTTGCCGTCGGGGTCTTCGCCCTGAATCTGGTCCTGCCCCTCCTGGTGCTTTCGCTCGCGCGCAAGCCCTTCGACCTCTTTACCTTCAACCCGTGGCTGTCGCGCCTGCCGGAGTGGCTCGCCTCGCCGGATGTGCCGTGGGGCGGGAAGCTGGCGTTTCTATCGGACATGGCGATCGCCTGGTTCATCGCGGAGAACCCGATCGACGGCGTCGAGTGGGGATTCATCATCGACGTACCCTCCCTCGGACGACTCCTGCTGACGTCTTTTCTCTTCGGGACCTACTTCGCCCTCTGGGCCTACCGTCGGGACCAACTGAGGGAGTGTGCGATGGGCAGCAGAGTCGCCGGACAGGGAGGCGTCGCGGGCGCCCTGATTAGCGTACTGGGCTTCTCCACAGG
>JACQOK010000156.1 GCA_016202565.1 Betaproteobacteria bacterium
GCGACGACTGCAGTCGCTTCGTTGGATGAAATCACCTTCAGCTTTTTCCTCTGTGACATCGTTCGCCTACCTTTCGACAGTAATTTTACGAAGGTAGGTGTCTCACGTTACATTGACACAAACGGTTCCCTAGCCCCTGCCGTGCATATCGCTCTGCCGTGATCGTTCGAAAGAACCATCAAAATTTGCGGAGTACCGCCCTCGCCCTTCAAACGCAATAAGGCCTGCATCTCTCAAGACCTGCAATTGCTGCCGAATTTTGGGTCGAACGAAATTGTTGCGAGGGAAGCGCCGCTTCAGTTGTGTCTCGAAGTCATACATTCTTTGAAGTGTGAACTCACGAACGTTTAGAGACTGGATGATGCGGAGTATCTCCAGTGTCCATCCTCTTGCTTCTAAGTCCGGTTCATGCTGCAGGAAAGCTGTCCGTCTCCATCGCTCAATGATATCTGATCTCTTTAGTACTTCGCGGTTCCTTACATAAAACACCCTTCCCGCTTCTGGAATGCGATTCATTACGATATTACATCCTACCCAGCCTGCACGCCTCGCCTGGGGGCTCAGGGGCTTTCGCTTCTCAATCACGGTTTGGTCGAGAAAATAGGTTGGGACTGCAAAGAAATTCGTCACGTAGGAAGACTTGGAATCATAAGTGAGAAAAAAGAAGTCCGGACTGGAGACGTCACGCAGCCGGGCCATCATTGTTTCGAATGCTCCGTCGGGCAATTTGTTAGAGAACGTGCCACGGGTACTTTTCAATTCGAAATCGTTATGACACTTCATGCACGTGAAATCGAGTACGCGAGCGTTGTTTTGTCCTCGCGCTAGAACCCCGCCGCATGAACAGCAGAATACATTTCTTTCAGTCCATGCTTCGGAGATAACCCTTACCCTCTGGGCCTCGCTCTTGTATCGCTCACCCAAAGCAGAGTTCAACTTCAAATCGATGTCATTCGCAAGCACGTGAGACACCCCAGCGCACCTGAAAGGCGCGCTCCTTCTCTTTTCTGTCGGCGAGTTTTGACCTGGAAGTCTATGTTCTTTATTTTCTCGAACATTGCCGGTCTTCCCCACCCGATCTCGTTTTAGTAGTAGTCCGAATCTGGAATCCGTGCCCTTGCGCCGTTTCGGTAAGACGGGCGTTTACGAATCCTTCGCAATAATACGCCGCCATACCGATTCTGACCAAGATTCGCGCGGGCAGCGGCGGATTTAACAGGCCGCGCAGGTGATCGCTCTGGCATACTGACGCTTTCGGCAACTCTCTTTTGAAAATTCCGCTTGAGCGACACGCAAGACAGCGCCTCCGCGCCCGCCGCACCGCGGTCTTTCCCCGCCCTGCGCCACCCCGGCTACCGCGTCTATTTCGTGACGTCAGCCATCGCGATGATGGCCGACAACATCGAGCACGTCATCACCTACTGGGTGATGTACCAGAAGTTCCAGTCGCAGACGCTCGCCGGATTCGCGGTCATCTCGCACTGGCTGCCGTTCCTGCTGTTCTCGACCTGGTCCGGCGCGCTCGCCGACCGCTACGACCCGCGGCGCGTGATCCAGGCCGGCATGCTGTTCTTCATGAGCGCGTCGCTCGGCTGGGGCGTGCTGTTCGTCACCGATGCGCTCGAGATGTGGCATGCGGCCGTGCTCCTCATAATCCACGGCTGCGCCGGCATGCTGTGGGGGCCGGCGAGCCAGGTGCTGATCCACGACATCGTCGGCGCCGCGCACTTGCAGAGCGCGGTGCGGCTGAACGCCACGGCGCGCTGGCTCGGCATCCTGATGGGACCGGCGGTGGGCGGCGGGATGCTGCTCGTGCTGGGGCCCTCAGCGGGCATCCTGGTGAACGTGCTGATCTACCTGCCGCTCGTGCTGTGGTTGTGGAAGGCGCCGTACGGGCCGCGCTTCCGCACGGGCACGCCGCCGCCCCCGCGCGCCGTGCGCGGGTTCGCGGACATCCTCGCCACCGCGCGCGAGATCGCCGGCAACCGCACCATCGTCTCCATGATCGTGCTCGCGGGCGGCGCCTCGCTTATCGTCGGCAACGCCTACCACGCGCAGATGCCGGAGTTCGCGTACGATCTCGGCCACGGCGACCCCGGTCTTGCCTACAGCGCGCTGCTCGCCGCCGATGCCGCCGGGGCGCTCACCGCCGGCATCGTTCTCGAGGGTCGCGGGCTGCTGCCGGCGAAACCGCGCACGGCGTTCGTGCTCGCCATGCTCTGGTGCTGCGCCATCCTCGGCTTCTCCATAACGTCGGCCTATCCGGTCGCGCTCGGGTTGCTCTTCGCCGTCGGCTTTCTCGAGCTCTCGTTCAACGCGATGGCGATGACGCTGGTGCAGTTGAACGCGCCGGCGCACATCCGCGGCCGCGTGATCGGGCTCTACACCATGTCCGCGCTCGGATTGCGCGCCTTCAGCGGCGTCACCGTCGGCGTGGTGGGCGGGATGATCGGCATTCACTGGTCGCTCGCGCTGTCCGCGATGGTGCTGCTCGCGACAATCGTCGTCCTGTCGGCGTTCGCGGGAGCGCGCGCCGTGGCGGCGAGCAAGGACTGAGGTACGAAAGCTGCCCCCACCCCCACCCTCCCCCGCGCTGGGCGCAGGGGAGGGGGCCAATATGTGTAGATACCCCTGGCCAAAGAGAGAGGGGATTTTGTTGGTAGCATACGGACTCGCAAAACACGATGGAGGACGCTCACGATGAACTCGCACAACAAGGTCGCGGTGGTAACGGGCGCGGGCAGCGGCATCGGCAAAGCCGCCGCGCTCGCGCTGCTGAAAGACGGCTACCGGGTGACGCTCGCCGGCCGCCGCAAGGAGATGCTGGAACAAACGGTGAAGGATGCCGGCCCGGCGGGCGAGCGGGCACTGGCGGTCCCCACGGACGTGAGCAACCCCGAGTCGGTGAAGGCGCTGTTCGCGCGGACGAGGGAAGCGTTCGGGCGGGTCGACGTGCTGTTCAACAACGCCGGCGCCAACGCGCCGGGCGTGCCGTTCGAGGATCTGCCCTACGAGCGATGGAAAACGGTGGTGGATGTCAATCTGACCGGCTCGTTCCTCTGCGCGCAGGAGGCCTTCCGCATCATGAAGGAGCAGGACCCGCGCGGCGGACGCATCATCAATAACGGTTCCATTTCCGCGCACTCCCCGCGGCCCGACTCCGCGCCGTATACCGCCAGCAAGCACGGCGTGACCGGGCTCACCAAGACGATTTCCCTCGATGGGCGCAAGTACGATATCGCGTGCAGCCAGATCGACATCGGCAACGCCATGACCGGGCTTGCGGAAAGGATGTCAAGAGGCGTCAAGCAGGCCGACGGATCGGTGAAGGTGGAGCCGATGATCGACGTGGCGCAAGTCGGCGAAGCGGTGCGCTACATGGCGAGCCTGCCGCTCGACGTGAATGTCCAGTTCATGACGATCATGGCGACCCAGATGCCGTTCGTCGGACGCGGCTAGTTGTGTAACTGACCAGTTGGCGCTTTTTTGTCACGCTTCTACGAATCTGCCGGCGTCGCCTGATCGCTCGGCGTGCGGGCGTTTGCGGCAAGCATGCTTCTGAGGGCGTCCGGATCGAGCGGACGCGCGTAAATGTAGCCCTGAATTTCGTCACATCCGTTCTGGCGCAGGAAATGCAGCTGGCCTTCGCTCTCCACGCCCTCGGCGATCACCCGCAGGTCGAGCGCGTGCCCAAGCTGGATCACCGCGCGCGCGATGGCGGCCGCATCGGCCGAAGAGTCGACTTCCCGGGTAAACGACTGGTCGATCTTGATGCGGTCGATCGGGAAGCGCCGCAGGTAACTCAGGCTCGAATAGCCGGTCCCGAAATCGTCGATCGAGAGCAGGATGCCGAGGGCCTTCAGTTCCTCGAGCTTGCCGATGACCGACTCGACATCGTGCATCACCAGGCTTTCGGTGATCTCGAGTTCGAGCCGGCCCGCCTCCAGTCCGGTGTTGTCAAGAATTTCGCTCACGCGCGCGACGAGCCGGCGGTCGCGAAATTGCCGTGCCGAGAGGTTCACGGCAACGTGACCGGCGAACAGTCCCGCCTCGATCAGCGCTTTCGCCTGGGTGCACGCTTCCTGCAAGACCCAGTCGCCGATGCTCACGATGAGATCGGTTTCTTCAGCGAGCGGAATGAAGCGGGCGGGAGAGACGATGCCGAGCTGCGGATGCTTCCAGCGCACCAGCGCCTCCATGCCGATCGGCGCGCTGTCGGAAAGCCGCATTTGCGGCTGGTATTGCAGAAACAGCTCGCCGCGGCCGGCGGCGCGCCTGAGATTGGCCTCGAGGTGGAGCCGCTCTTCCGTCTTGCTATCGATATCCGCCGAGTAGAAGTAGAAGCAGTTCCGGCCCTGCGCGCGCGCGCGGTGCATCGCGGTGTCGGCGCGACGCAGCAGCGTCTCGGGGTCGTCGCCGTCCGCCGGATACAGCGCGCAGCCGACGCTGCAGGTGACAAACGCTTCCTGTAACTGCAATGCCACGGGTTTACGCACCGAGTTGAGGATCCTCGTCATCACCTGCGAGGTCGCGCCGAGGGTTTCCTGGTCGATCAGCACCATCGCGAACGAGTCCGCCCCGATCCGCGAAATCGTATCGTGTTCGCGCAGGGCCGCGCGCAGCCTGCCCGCGATCTCCTTCAGAAGCTCGTCGCCGGCGTTGTGCCCAAGGCTTTCGTTCACGTACTTGAAGTTGTCGATATTGAGCACCAAGGCGGCGACCATCCGCTGATAACGTTGGCCGTAGGCGATCCCGTGACGCAGGTGGTCGATCAGCAGGGTGCGGTTGGCGAGCCCCGTAAGCGTGTCATGAGTGGCGCGGTAGACCAGCTCGTCGAGGTAGTGGCGGGTATCGGTGATGTCGGTGATGAACCCCTCGATCGCCGCGGCGGTTCCGCGCTCGAGCTCGACGCCGGTCCCGCGCTCCCAGATCCAGTGCACCGTGCCATCGGCGTGCTGGATGCGGTACTCGAGGGCAAAGGCGTTGCGCAAACGCAGTTGTTCCCGCCGCTCTTCCCATACCCGCTCCAGGTCCTCGAGGACGATGACGGAATTCCACGTGCGCACGCGGTTGCCGAGAAATTCCTCGGGAGGATACCCGGTCAGCGCGCGGCAACCGTCGCTGACGAACGCCATGGCCCAGTCCACATCGTTGCGGCAGCGGTAGGCCATTCCGGGCAGGTTTCGCACGAGCGTCGTCAGTTCGTGCTCGCGTGCGCGAAGCCGCTCCACCGCGGCAAGCTTGTCGCTCACGTCCTGGGCAAACCCGACAGTCCCCTCGACGTTCCCGGCTTCATCCAGGAGCGCGATCCGGTGAATCTCGAACCGGCAGAGCTCGCCCTTCCCGTTGCGAATCGACTGCTCGGCGCGCATCGCGCCGCGCGTCGCCATGATTTCGCGTTCCTGCTGGTGCGCGGCTTCCGCCTGCTCGGGCGGGAAAAGGTCGAAATCCGTGCGGCCGATGATTTCGGTCGGCGTGCGTCTCACCAAGCCTTCGTAGGCCTTCTGGTACGCGGAATTGACGGCCACATAGCGTCCCGCCGTGTCCTTGACCCATGCGGGGTCAGGCACGACGTTGAGAAACGTGCGCGCCAGCGTTTGCGCTGTCCTGAAAAGGCCTCCCTGCTCTTCCTGCTGCGGCAATGCGCCCATGGACCTCCCCATGAGTCATGGTGTCGTGCGCCGAGGCGTATTATGCACGGCGGCGGCGGACCGCGATAGCGCCGATGCGAAAGCAGCCCGTGCCATCGCGACCCGATTCACGACGACTTCCTCACCGCGCCTTGTTGCAGGCACCATTCTCCTGTCCTATGATCGTTTGCCGCCCCGGCATGCGGCGGACTCGAAAACCCCGATTACGCAAGGAGGAAGGACCATGAAACTCTATTACCATCCGGTGTCAACGACCTGCCGCCCGATCCTGTTGTTTGCCGCGGAAAGCGGCATTGAACTCCAGTTGCAACTGGTCGATTTATTCACGGGTGAACATCTGGTGGAAGCCTACGGTGCGATCAACCCGAGCCGGCAGGTGCCCGTCCTGGAGGACGGGGACTTCCGCTTGACCGAAAGCGCCTCGATTCTGAAATACCTTGCCGACAAAGTCGGCTCGCCGGCGTATCCGAAGGACCTGAGAGAGCGGGCGCACGTCAACGAAATGATGGACTGGTTCAATACCGGGCTCTATCGCGACCTCGGCTACGGGCTCGTCTATCCGCAGGTCCTTCCAACCTTCAAGCGCGCGGACGAGAAAGTCCAGGCGGCCACCGTCGCCTGGGGCCGGGAGAAATCCCGGAACTGGCTGACGATTCTCGACCGGAATCTGCTCGGGCCGCGCAACCCTTTCGTCTGCGGCGACAGCATCACGCTCGCCGATTACCTCGGCGCCGCGTTCCTGACCGTCGGCGAAGTCATACGGCTCGATTACTCGCCGTGGCCGAACGTGAAGCGTTGGCTGGACCGAATGAAGGCGCGCCCGAGCTGGGCCAAGGTCAACGAGGGGTTCTACGCGCACTTCGTCACGCCCTTCGCAAACGCCCCCTTCGAAGGCCTCTGAAGAACTGACGCCAGGGCGTAGTGCAAGTGCCTACGCCAGCAGCGGCCGATACCGCACGCGATGCGGCTGATCGGCATCCGCCCCCAGCCGCTTGCGGCGGTCTGCGAGGTAGTCCGCGTAGTTGCCCTCGAACCACGCCGCCTGGCTGTCGCCTTCGAAGGCGAGAATGTGCGTGGCGACCCGGTCGAGGAACCAGCGGTCGTGCGAAATGACCACCGCGCAACCGGGAAAGTCGAGCAGCGCCTGCTCCAGCGCCCGCAGTGTTTCGATGTCGAGGTCGTTGGTGGGCTCATCGAGCAGGAGCACGTTGCCGCCGCTCTTCAGGAGCTTCGCCAGGTGGACGCGGTTGCGCTCGCCGCCCGAGAGCTCGCCGACCGGCTTCTGCTGATCCGGCCCCTTGAAGTTGAAGCGCGCCACGTAGCTGCGGCTGGATGTCGAATAGCCGCCGACCTGGATCACGTCCTGCCCGTCGGAGATCTCCTCCCACACGGTCTTTCCCGCATCGAGCGCGTCGCGGCTCTGATCCACATAGGCGAGCTTGACCGTTTCGCCCACTCGGAGCGTACCGGCGTCCGGCCGCTCCTCACCGACGAGAATGCGAAAGAGCGTGGTCTTGCCCGCACCGTTGGCGCCGATCACGCCGACGATGCCGCCCGGCGGGAGCCGGAACGAGAGTCCCTCGAAGAGCAGCTTGTCGCCGAAGGATTTCCTCAGTCCCTCGGCCTCGATGACGAGATGGCCGAGATGCGGCCCCGGCGGGATATAGATTTCGTTGGTTTCATTGCGCTTCTGCACTTCCGTCGAGGCGAGTTCCTCGAAGCGCGCGAGCCGCGCCTTGCTTTTCGCCTGCCGCGCCTTCGGGTTGGCGCGCACCCACTCCAGTTCGACCTGCATCGCCTTGATCCGCGCGGACTCCTGCCGCGCTTCGATCTCGAGGCGTTTCTCCTTCTGCTCGAGCCATGAGGAATAGTTGCCCTCCCACGGAATGCCGCGGCCGCGATCCAGTTCGAGGATCCAGCCGGCCACGTTGTCGAGAAAGTAGCGGTCGTGGGTGACGGCGATGACGGTGCCGGGATAGCGCTCCAGGAACTGCTCCAGCCACTGCACCGAGAGCGCGTCGAGGTGATTGGTCGGCTCGTCGAGGAGCAGCATGTCCGGCTCCGACAGCAGCAGCCGGCACAGCGCGACGCGCCGGCGCTCGCCGCCGGAGATCCGCGCGACGTCGGCGTCCCACGGCGGCAGTCGCAGCGCATCGGCGGCGACTTCGAGCTTGCGGTCGAGTTCCCATCCATTCACCGCGTCGATCTTCGCCTGCAGCTCGCCCTGCTCTTCGAGGAGCCGGTTCATCTCCGCGTCATCCATCGGCTCGGCGAAGCGGTCGCTGATGGCGTTGAACCGGTTGATCAGCGCCATGGTGTCCGCGACCCCCTCCTCGACGTTGCCGCGAACGTCTTTCGCCGCGTCGAGTTGCGGCTCCTGAGGGAGAAAGCCGATGCGCATGTCAGGCATGGGCACTGCTTCCCCGATGAAGTCGCGGTCGACACCGGCCATGATCTTGAGCAGGCTCGACTTGCCGGAGCCGTTCAACCCCAGCACGCCGATCTTGGCGCCGGGAAAGAACGACAGCGAGATGTCCTCGAGGACGAGGCGCTTGGGCGGCACGACCTTGCCCACCCGGCGCATGGTGTACACGTACTGGGCCATGATGATCCGAACGCTGAAAGGCATAAGGATAGCTGAAAGCGCGGAGCGTGCGGACGCCGCCGGTTAACCGGAGCGTGAACGGCCCTGGGGAATGGGTGCCTGAATTTTTGTGAGCAGAGCTGATCCAAGTATGGGTGAGGGCACGATTACTCATCCCATGGAGAAGACCATGGATCACAGCGAAGTGAAGCGAATACGCCGCGGCGCGTTGTCCGCGGCAGCCGTCTGTGCGCTGGCGCTGAGCGTGTCCGCGTGCGATCAGAAACCCTCGGCCAGCGTAGCGGAACAGGCAGGCGATCGCGCCGGCGCCGAACAGAGCAGTCCCCGGCCGGAGCCGCCGCCCGCTTTGCCGGAGGACAAGACCGCGCAGGCGAAAAGCGAAGCGGGCGCCAAACCGCCCGCCGCCGGCCGTCCCGTTAACGACAGGGAACTGGCGGCGAAGGTGAAATCCACCTTGCTCGCCCAACCGCTGGGCGCACTCGTCTTCGATGTCGTCGTGTCCGGCGGTGTCGTAACCTTGCACGGCACGGCAGACACCGCTGCGACTCGCGACAAGGCCGTCAGGGCCGCCTCGGGCGTGGAAGGGGTCAAATCGGTCGACAACAGAATCGCCATCGTCAGCGGCTCGTAATTGCGGGCGGGGAGTCGCCTGCGGCGCTACAATTGCGAGGTATTCGGCAGGCCGACAGGCATGGCGAGGGCGACTTTCCGGTTTCACGATGAGCTTGCGGAATTCCTGTCTCCTGAACGCAGAGGCGTCGCATTCGAGCATGCCTGCGCGCGGGCGGCGACGGTAAAGCACGCGATCGAGTCGCTGGGCGTGCCGCACACCGAGGCAGGATGCCTCACGGTGAACGGCGAGCCGGCAACCCTTGCGCGCATCGTGCGCGAGGGCGACACGATCGAAGTCTTCCCTCACGACCCCCGCCATGCCGCGCCCGACGAGACGCGTGAGTTCATCGCCGATGCGCATCTCGGCGGGCTCGCGCGGCTGCTGAGAATGCTCGGCTTCGATACGCTCTACGAGAACGCGTTCACCGATCGCGAACTCCTCGAACTCGCGCTGCGCGAGCGCCGCGTCATACTGACGCGCGATCGCGAGTTGCTGAAATGCCGGGAGGTGCTGCGCGGGTGCTTCGTGCACGCGCGCAAGCCCGAGGCCCAGCTTCGGGAAGTTGTCGCCCGCTTCGGCCTCGAGCGCCACCTGCAGCCGTTTACACTATGCCTGCACTGCAATCTGCGGCTCGAGGCGCTCGAAAAAAGCATGGTGACCGCCCACGTCCCCGAGCGCATTGCCGCGCATTACACGGTGTTCGTGCGCTGCCCGGGCTGCAGGCGCATCTTCTGGCAGGGCTCGCACTGGACCCGGATGCGCGAGATGCTGGGCGCATCGCTCGGCATCCGGTTTCCCGCCGCCTGATCGCGTCCCCTCCGTCCCGCCCGCTTCGCTCGATGCCAACGGCATGGCAGAGGCGGGTGGGCCGCGCCCGGCAGGGTGCGGAGCGATGTTCCAGGCCCGGCGGTATAATGAATTTTTGAACAGCACGCGCCGAGGCAGCAAGGCGGGCGCCGATCCCTGACGATTCCAGGCAGCTCCAAACTCCCGGCATGATCGACGGCCCGTTCGCAATCAACGTCCAAAGCATGCTCATCGTGATGCTGGTGAGCAGCGTCCTCATGGCGGCAGTGCTGTGGTTTGCGTTCGCAGGACGGTTTCGCGACGGGCTGGCGAAGTGGACGACGTCGCTGTGGGTGCAGGCGCTGGCGTGGCTGCTGTTTGCAGGACGCGGCCTGGTCCCGGATGTGCTTGCGGTCGCCGCAGCAAACGGACTCCTCGCCCTCACCTGGGCGTTGCAGTTTGCGGCGATCATCGAGTTTCGGCGCCGCCGCGTTGCGCCTTGGCTGCTGTGGGCGCCGCCGGCGGCGATCCTCGTGCTCTTCCTCGCGTTGGACGACCGGCAGCTGCAGCTCGCCGCCAGCGGCCTGCTCTACGGAGCGGCGAACATCCTGATCGCAGTCTCGGTACTGCGCGGTCGCCCGCGACACATCCTGCGTGCCCGATGGCTGCTCGCAGGCTGCTACACGCTTGCGGCGGTGACGCTCATCGTGCGCGGTAGCGGCGCCTGGATGGAGCCGGAAGGACTCGAAACGGCGCTGACGGCCAACTCGTATCACGGCTTTCTTTATCTCGGCACCTACGCGCTCATCGTCGCCGGCTCGTTCGCCTTTCTGCTGATGCACAAGGAGCGTTCGGACGAGGAAACGAGCCGGCTGGCGACGACCGACCCGCTGACCGGGGTCTTCAACCGCCGCACCTTCATCGAACTCGCCGAGCAGGAACTCGCCCGCAGCCGCCGCGCCGGCACGTCGCTCGCGCTCATGATGCTGGACCTCGACCACTTCAAACGGGTGAACGACACCTATGGCCATTTGACGGGCGACGAAGTGCTGGTCTCGTTCACCCGGCTCATCAAGGACTGCGTGCGCCGCGGCGATCTCGTCGTGCGCTACGGTGGAGAGGAATTCTGCGTGCTGCTGCCGGGGACGTCGCTGTCTGCCGCAACCGCGCTTGCCGAACGCATCCGCGCCACGTGCGCGGCGCGGGAGCTGACCGCCAAGTCGTTCAGGGTGACCGCGAGCATCGGTCTCACCGCCTATGCCGGGGGCATCGATGCCACGCTCGGCGATCTTCTGGCGCGCGCCGACGAAGCGCTCTATCGCGCGAAAGACGAAGGCAGAAACCGGGTGATCGCGCTGCCGCCCGGCGAAGGCGCGGCCACGACACAGCGCATACTGCCGCTCGAACAGGCCGGTTAAGTCCTCGTAGCCCGGAAGGAGCGAAGCGGATTCCGGGAACTCACCGCTTACCGCTTTTATCAGTTCATCACGAGTGCGGCACGGCCGGTGATAAGACCCTTGTCCAGCCTCTGGTGGACGGCTTCGGCCTGTGCGAGCGGCACCTTCTCCGTCACCAACGGCCACATCTCGCCGCGCGCGACCAGATCCAGGGAATCGAGCACCTCCTGCCGCGTGGCGTAGCGGCTGCCCATGATTTCGAGTTCCTTGCGCAGCAGTGCGGCGGGCTGCGCCTTGAAGGGCTCGCCATGACCGCCCAGGGCGACGAGCCGCCCGCCTTTGCCGAGCGCGCCGAATGCGGCCTCGAGCGTGCCGGCCGTGCACACGAAATCGATCGCCACATCGATCCCCTTGCCGTGGGTCAATTCGAGGAGTTGCTCGGCGACCTTTCCCTCCGCGGCATCCACCGTCGCGTCGGCACCTGACTTGAGACAGGTTTCGAACTTGGATGCCATGACGTCCACCGCGATCACCTTCCGCGCACGCGCCCAGCGCGCCACCATCAGCATGTGCACGCCGAGACCTCCGCCGGCCCCGAACACGGCGACCGTATCGCTCGGCATCACGCGCGCTCTGCGGATGACCTTGACCGGCGTCGCGATCGCATCGCAGATCACGCCGATCTCAGCCGGGTGCTTGCGCCAGTCGAGCCCCGGCGGCAGCTGCAGGAAGCTCCTGGCCGGCAGCTTGATGTACTCGGCGTAGCCGCCGTCCGTCGCGCGCCCGACGTAGCCGCCGAAATTGTCGCACAGCGTCTCGCGGTTGATGCGGCACCAGTGACAGCGTCCGCACGTGAGATAGAAATAAGCCGTGACCGGGTCGCCGACCCTGAGGTCGTCGACACCCGATCCCAGCGCCACGATTTCGCCGGTGATCTCATGGCCGAGAATGCGCGGATACTCGACTTTGATCCGCCCCGCGCGGGCATGGTGGATGGTGAGTCCCGCGCCACAGGCGAGCACGCGGGCCACCGCCTCGCCGGGTCCGGGTACAGGGTCGGGAACGGTTTCCAGAACGAGCGGGGTATTGGCGGCCGTGAGCACCATCGCTTTCATGGCAGTCCTCCTTTGCGGTTTCGCATCTTACACCAGAGATTGGCCCGGCTTGCCAAGGGCATGGGACAGGCATGAAGTAATCGCCCACCCAAGGTTATGGCGGGGCTTGAGTCGGCATAGCGCCAGTCGTCTGCAGAATGCGGGCAGCGCGAGCTGCCCCGCTCTTTTTTGGGGGCCTTCGTTCCCGCTCTTTTTTGGGGGCCCTCGTTCCCGCTTTTCTTGGCCCGGCCGCTCGTTAACGACGCGCGATCACATTACAATAGCGGGCTTTCGCCGTAATCCGAAGTCAGCGCCGTTTCCTTCCGCCAACTGCCGATGCCGAACCTCCAGCGCGAAGTCATCCTCATCCGCGGTGCGCGCCAGAACAATCTCAAGAATCTTACGCTCGAGCTGCCGACCAACGAGCTGATCGTGGTCACCGGCGTCTCCGGCTCCGGCAAGTCCTCGCTCGTCTTCGACACGCTCTACGCCGAAGGGCAGCGCCGCTACGTCGAAACGTTCTCGCCGTACGCGCGGCAATTTCTCGACCGGATGGACAAGCCGCAGGTCGATGCCATCGAGGGTATTCCGCCGGCAATCGCCATCGACCAGGTGAATCCGGTGCGCACCTCGCGCTCCACGGTGGGCACGATGACGGAGTTGAACGACCACCTGAAGCTGCTGTTCGCGCGCGCAGCGCAGCTCTACTGCCGCGGCTGCGGCGCGCCGGTGCAGCGCGACACGCCGCAGACCCTATACGAGGAACTCGTTCGGCGCGCGCGGGCCGGGGGCGACCCGCGGCTCGTCATCGCGTTTCCGGTGACGATACCGAAAAACTTTTCCGCGTCGGAGGTGAAGCAACTCCTCGCCGCGCAGGGTTATTCGCGCTTCCTGCGGGAGGACAAACGCGAGTTCGAGGTGGTGCAGGACCGCTTGCGCGCAGGCTCGGCTGAGCGTGCGCGCATGATCGAGGCGCTGGAGGCGGCGCTCAAGATCGGCCGCGGGCGGGTGACTGTGCACGTGTTGAGGAACGCAGATGAGGAAAGCGCGGCGATCTGGCGCTTCTCGTCCGATCTGCACTGTCCGGACTGCGACATCCACTACCAGGATCCTACGCCCAGCCTGTTCTCATTCAATTCGCCGCTCGGCGCGTGCGAGACCTGCCGCGGCTTCGGGCGCATGATCGGCATCGATTACGGGCTTATCGTGCCGGATGAGTCGAAGAGCCTGCGCCAGGGCGCGGTGCGGCCGTGGCAGACGCCAAGCTACAGCGAGTGCCAGGACGATCTCGAACAGTACGCAAGAAAGCGCGGCATGCCGCTCGACACGCCATGGCGCGACCTCACGGCGCAGCAGCGGCGGTGGGTGCTCGAAGGGGAAGCCGAGTGGGTGAGCTGGCGCAAGTCCTGGCCCGGCACCTGGTACGGCGTGAGCCGCTTCTTCAAGTGGCTCGAAACCAAAGCCTACAAGATGCATATCCGCGTGCTGCTGTCGAAGTATCGCGCGTATACGCCGTGCAGCGTTTGCGCCGGTGCGCGGTTGAAGACCGAGGCCCTGCTCTGGCGGCTGGGCACGAGGGAGGATGCCGACCGGGTGGTCGCGGCGGACCAGCGATTCCTGCCGCGCGCCGTGCAATTCGACGCCGAAACGCTCGCCAGGCTGCCCGGGCTTACGCTGCACGATCTCGTGCTGCTGCCCATCGAACGCTGCCGCGCCTTCATCGAAAACCTGCATCTGGCTGCTCCTCTCGACGAGGCCACCGACCTGTTGCTCACAGAGATTCGCACGCGGCTTTCCTATCTCACCACCGTCGGTCTGGGCTATCTCACGCTCGACCGCCAGTCGCGCACGCTTTCCGGCGGGGAAGTCCAACGCATCAATCTCACTACCGCACTCGGCACTTCGCTCGTGAACACGCTGTTCGTGCTGGACGAGCCCTCGATCGGCCTGCACCCGCGCGACATGGGCCGCGTCATCGACGTCATGCACCGGCTGCGCGATGCCGGCAACTCGCTCGTGGTGGTCGAGCATGATCCGCACGTGATGCTCGCCGCCGATCGCATTCTGGACATGGGGCCCGGCCCCGGCGAGCGCGGCGGCGAAGCCGTATTTTTCGGCGCACCGGATGCGCTGAAGCGATCGCGCACGCTTACCGCGGATTACCTGAGCGGGCGTCGCCGTGCCGACGCCGGCGTCGCGCCGACGCCACCGGATCCAAAGGGCCCGTCAATCGAGCTTCTCGGCGCAGCGGAACACAACCTCAAGGCGATCAATGTCAGGCTGCCCCTGAATCGGCTGATCTGCATTACCGGTGTCTCCGGTTCGGGCAAGTCGACGCTGGTGCAGGACGTCCTCTACGCCGCGCTGCTCAAGGCCAAGGGCAAGCCCACCGAAGCGCCGGGCCTGCACCGCGCGCTCAGCGGCCAGGAACACATCGCCGACGTGGTGCTCGTCGATCAGTCGCCGATCGGCCGCACCACGCGCTCCAATCCCGCGAGCTACGTCGGCGCATTCGACGCGATCCGCGACCGGTTCGCAAGGCTGCCGCTGGCGAAGGAACGCGGTTACACCGCGGGCACGTTCAGCTTCAACTCCGGCAACGGCCGCTGCCCCACTTGCGGCGGCAACGGCTTCGAGCACGTCGAGATGCAGTTCCTGTCCGATGTCTACCTGCGCTGTCCCGACTGCGACGGCCGGCGCTTTCGCGGCGAGGTGCTGGAACTGACGGTCGACGGCCGGTCGATCGCCGATGTGCTCGACCTCACCGTCAGCGAAGCGCTCATGTTCTTCAGTGATCAACCGGAAGTACAGCGCACGCTGAAACCGCTCGCCGACGTCGGGCTCGAATACCTGAAGCTCGGTCAGCCGGTACCCACCCTATCCGGCGGCGAAGCGCAGCGTCTCAAGCTCGCCGGCCATCTCGCCGAAGCTGCACCTCGCCCGGTGCGGGTTCCGTTGAGGGGCGCGGCCGTCGCGTCCAGGCGCATCGGAGCGCTTGCTGCAAAAGCCACTGTCGGCCGCGTTCCCTCCAACGGAACGCTATTCCTGTTCGACGAACCGACCACGGGACTCCACTTCGACGACGTGACGAAGCTGCTGCGCGCATTCCGGCAGTTGATCGCAGCGGGACATTCACTGGTAGTCATCGAACACAATCTCGACGTGATCTGCGCCGCAGACTGGATCATCGATCTCGGGCCGGAAGGCGGCGAGGCGGGCGGCGAGATCGTGTGTACGGGAATGCCAGCCGAAGTGATGGCGCATTCTCACTCGCATACCGGGAAAGCGCTGAGAGAGTATGAGCAGTCCGTCGGCATCCCCTCCCCCTCAATCGATTCCACGGAACCAAAACCCATCCCCCTCCCCACCTCCCTCTTGAAGGGGGAGGAGAAGGCACGGGAGAATTCCATACGCATCCACAACGCGCGCGAACACAATCTCAAGAATATCGATGTCGAACTGCCGCGCGGCACGTTCACGGTGGTGACCGGCGTGTCGGGGTCGGGCAAGTCCACGCTCGCCTTCGACATCCTGTTCGCCGAAGGCCAGCGCCGCTACCTCGAATCGCTCAATGCCTACGCGCGGCAGTTCGTGCAGGCGGCGGCGCGGCCCGATGTCGACGCGATTTTCGGCATCCCGCCCAC
>JACQOK010000159.1 GCA_016202565.1 Betaproteobacteria bacterium
GCACAGTCGGTTCCGATATTCGCCCCGGGCGCAAAGCCCAGTCCACCGACAATACCCGCCGCGAGGTCGGACACGATGTCGCCGTATAGGATCGGTAGCAACAGCCCGACGAAAGCCTCGGGTTTCATGACGAGTTCCATGCACAGCGCATCGACCACCCGCTGATTGACCAGGATGTCCGGATACTCTTTGGCTGTTTCCTGCGCAGTCTTGAGGAACAGGCCATCGGTCATTTTCATCACGTTGGCCTTATGGCCGATGGTGAGTTTGTGGCGGCCGAGTTTGCGCATGTAGTCGAGCGCGAACCGCGCCACCCGTTCGCTCGCGCGCAGCGAAATGATCTTGATCGCCTCGGCCGTGCCTTCATCGAGCATGCGCTCCACGCCGACGTACAGGTCCTCGCTGTTTTCCCGGAAAATCAGCAGATCGACGTGCTCGAAGCGCGACGCCACACCCGGATACTTCTTGATCGGGCGCACGCTGACGAAGAGTCCCAGTTCCTTGCGCAACGCGATCGTGATGCTGGGATGGCTGCGTTTTTCCAGGCTGCCCCTCGCGTCCTTGCGTTCGATATGAACGCGATAATCGCCGCCGAACGGCGTCTGCGTCGGGCCTTTGAGCGCGAGCCGCGTCGCGGCGATGGAATCGAATACGGCTGCCGGCAGCGGCGTGCCCGACTCGCGTTCGGCGCGCTGGCCGGCAAGCACTTCCTCGAATTCGACCTGCGCCCCGGACGCAAGCACGATGTCGCGCGCCGCGCGCGTGACCTCCGGACCGATGCCGTCTCCCGGAATGAGCGTTATGCGATGCAAGTGGATTCCTTCAATTGGCCACAAAAGAATATCTCGGGCCGCATCGGACCTGACTTACCGATGCACCGGCCGAAACACGGGCTTCTGTCTCAACGCAAGCTTACGCCGGGTCCTCGGATTGCTTCAATGCCTTGAGCCGCGGCAGGACGAAGGGCAACGCAATGGAAATCACGGACAGAACGACGAGCGTCACGGTAATGGTGCTGCCGAGGAATATCTTGGGATTGCCGCCGGAGATGGTCATCGCCTGGCGGAACGACTGCTCCATGATCCCGCCCAGCACCAGCGACAGCACCAGCGGCGCGACCGGAATGTCGACCTTCTCAAAAATATAGCCGACCACGCCGAAGAACAGGATGAGATACAGGTCGAGCATGCTGCCATTGATGCCGTAAGCGCCGATCACCGCGATTGCCACGATGAGTGGATAGAGAATCCCGGCGGGAATATAAAGCAGACGCACGAACAGGCCGATCAGCGGCAGATTCAGGATCAGCAGCATGATGTTGCCGATGTACATGCTGTCCACGAGCCCCCATACCAGGTCCGGCCGGTTCTGGAACAGCAACGGCCCGGGCTGGATGCCGTACATGATGAACGCACCCAGCATGACCGCAGTGGCGCCGCCGCCGGGCACGCCCAGCGTGAGCAGCGGAACGAGGGCCCCGGCGGTATCCGAATTATTCGCCGACTCCGGACCGGCCACACCTTCGATCGCGCCCTTGCCGAATTCTTCCGGATGCTTTGAAAGGCGTTTTTCCGTCGTATACGACAGGATCGAGGCAATGGTGCCGCCAGCGCCGGGAAGCACGCCGATGATGAAGCCGATGAAGCCACCACGCCAGATCGGCCCGATCGAACGCTTCCACTCCTCCTTGGTCAGCCAGAGCTTGCCGGAAATCTTGACCATTTCCGGCGCGGTGCCCTTGAACAGCCCTTCCATGCCGCGGAAAACTTCGCCCACCGCAAAGAGCCCCACCACCACCACGATGAAGCCGACGCCGTCCTGGAATTCCGCAACGCCCATCGTGTATCGCGGCTGCCCGCTCTGAAGATCGATGCCGATGGTCGCGATCATCAGACCGAGGATCGTCGACAGCATGCCTTTGGCCGGCGATTTGCCGGTGAGGGAGGCCACTGCCGTCATCGCAAAGAGCATCAGGGTAAAGTACTCAGCCGGACCGAATTTGAGCGCCATCGACGTGAGCGGCAAAGCGAACAGGGTAAGCGCGATGACACCGATGGTGCCGGCGATGAACGAGCCGATCGCCGATACCGCGAGCGCGGCGCCGGCGCGCCCCTTGCGCGCCATCTCGTAGCCGTCGATCGAGGTCATCACCGACGCCGCCTCGCCCGGCGTGCGGATCAGGATAGCAGTGGTCGAGCCGCCGTACTTCGAGCCATAGTAAACGCCGGCCATCATGATCAGCGCCGAGGTGGGATTCATGCCAAACGTCACGGGGATGAGCAGCGCGATGGTGGCCGAGGGCCCGATCCCCGGCAGCACGCCGATGATGGTGCCCAGGAATACGCCGACGAAGGTATACCAGAGATTGATCGGCTGCAGGCAGACCGCAAAGCCGTTAATGACGTGCGTCAGCGTGTCCATCTGCGTCCCCTAGAACGGAAGGATGCCCTTGGTGAGATTGACGCCGAGCACGTAGTTGAACATCACGTAGCTGCCGACGCAGAACAACACGGCGGACAGGATGTTCGTCACCCATCTGCCCGGGTGAAAATACGCCATCAGGCCAAGGAGGTAAATCGACGTCGCGATCACATAACCCAGCAGTTCGAACACGGAAAGATAGAGCGCCGTCCATACCACCACGCCGCTGATCACCATGACAACACGCCGGTCCACGGCCGGCGCGCTGGCGTCTTCCTGGCGCTTTTTGCCACGGGCGCGCCACATCTCCATCAGCAGCATTCCCCCCGTAATGAGCAACGCGATGCCGAGCAGGCGTGGAAACGCTTTGGGGCCCAGGGGATCACCGATTTCGAGCGAGGGGATCTGTGCGGTGGCGTAGAAGTACACCGCCGCCAGCACGACGATGCACACAAAGATGACCCGGTCAGCCATCACCGCATATCCTCCAGAGCATGGTGGTTGTTGGGTTCCGAATACCGCTGCGCGCCGATGACTGTCAGCGCTTTCTTCTCCTGGACAGCGGCCACATCTTACCCAAGATTTGGCACGCTGTCTCGCTTGGCCCTCCGGTGCGCTACATCTGTTTGCGGTATTCGGCGGGGTTGATGCGGGCTTCGATCAGGGTAAAGCGCCGGGACCGGAGTGCGCCCTGGACCGCTTTCCGCAGTTCGGCAACGCTTTGCACCACGAGACCGTTGCCGCCATAGGCCTTGGCCAGCAGGGCGTAATCGGGACTGCCGGTGCTTACCCCCGTTTCCGGGAGGTTCATGCGCTCCTGCTTCAGCTTGATCAGGCTCAGGGTGTCGTCGCGAAACACCACCACGACGATCGGCAGTTCATGTTTCTCCAGGAGCGCCATCTCGCCGATCACCATGTCGAGCCCGGCTTCTCCCATCATTGCGAGCACCGGGCGCTGCGGGAACAGCAGTTTCGCGGTGATCGCCGCCGGCAGCGCATAGCCCATCGATCCCAGTCCGTTCGACTGCAACAAGCGGCGCGGTTCGTACGCCTGCCACACGTGATTGATCAGGATGCGGTGCGAGCCGGTGTCGATGGTGGCGATGGTGTCGCGCGGAAACACTTCGCGCAGAGCCACGGCCGCCTGATACGGGCCGATGCCGCGCGTCGGCCGGTGCGCGATCGCCTCCCGCAGCGTTGCGCGGTAATGGTCGAGCTCGGTGCGCGTCCAGCGCGGCGGCGCCTTGGCGGGCGCTGCACGGGACAGCGTACGAAGCGCGCCGCCAATGCTGCCGGCGTACTCAATCGCGCTGCGGAATACATGATGATCGTTGGCGACGAGATCGATGTTGACCGTGCGTTTTTTTTCATCCCACGGTGCCATCCAGTCGCTTCTCAGCTCGACCGGGTCGAAACCGATCGTGAAAATCAGGTCCGCCGCGCGCACCTGCGCCATGTGAATCTTGTCGATGACCGGACTCAAGCCGGTGGCCCCGATGCAGAGTGCGTGGTCTTCCGGCACCACGCCTTTCGCCTTGTAGGTGGCGATGAAGGGCACACGCCACTTCTCGACGAATTTCCTGAACTCATCCTGTGCGCTGTCCAGTTGCGCACCGATACCGACGAAGGCGAGCGGCCGCTTGGCGCTCTTGAGCCAGGACAGCACGCTGGCCAGTTCCGGCGTCGCCGGGAAAGACCCAACCCGCACCGGCGCAAAACGGCTGCCTTCCTTCTGCTGGACCGGGGCGACATCGGTGGGCAGGTTGAAATGCACCGGCCCTGGCATGGGCGAACGCGCAATGGCAAGGCCCTTGCGCACCTGTTCGAATGCGCCAGAGGCGGCGATCGTGGTCGACCACTTGACGATCGGGCGCAACAGCGATTCCTGGTCGATGATCTGGTGCGTATAGACCGCCTTCAGCGAGGTCGCGATTTCGCCGGTTATGACCAGCAACGCGGAACGGTCGAGCAGCGCCTGCGCGACCGCGGTGGTGGTATTGGTAATGCCGGGCCCGAGCGTGGCCACCAGCACGCCCGGTTTGCCCGTCAGCTGATAGCTTGCGTCGGCCATGAAACCGGCGCCCAGTTCCTGCTTCGTCAGCACGAATTGGATTCCGGCCCGGCGAAACGCTTCGAGCAGTTCCAGCACCTCACCGCCGGGAATGCCGAATGCGTAACGAACACCCGCTTCCTTCAGGGCGTGCGCGATGATCTCGACTGTTTTCGGCACGACGGTTTGCTCGAGACGGTTTGCTCGATTTAGCACATGACCAGCATGACGGCGCCGAATCATATCACGGTCACCGATTCCGACTTTCGCCTGGGTAAGCACACCTTGGACCTTTGCCGGGCATGCGCCGGTTGCTATAATTTTACTTTTCCCGATGTCCCGGCGTTTCATTCCAGGAGTCCATAATGAGCCACGATCTTTTCAATTCTCTGCAGGAATTCAGCTACGGCGCCGGAAAAAAAGGCAAGCTTCACTCCCTGCCGGCGCTGGAAAAGGCGGGCCTCGGCAAGATCTCGCGTCTGCCCGTGAGCCTGCGCGTGGTTCTCGAGTCCGCATTACGGAACTACGACGGCAAGAAGATCACGGAGGAACATCTGAAGAGCCTTGCCGGCTGGCAGCCCACGGCCACGCGCAGTGAAGAAGTGCCGCTGGTCGTCGCGCGCGTGCTGCTCCAGGACATGACCGGCGTGCCGCTGGTCGTCGACTTCGCGGCGATGCGCGAAGCGGCAAAGGCGCAGGGAAAGAATCCGGAAATCATCGAGCCCATCGTGCCCGGCCATCTCATCATGGACCACTCGGTGCAGATCGACCATTACGGCAGCGCGGACGCGCTCAAGAAGAACATGGAGATCGAGTTCAAGCGCAACCGCGAGCGCTACCAGTTCCTGAAGTGGAGCGCGCAAGCGTTCAAGACCTTCCACATCATTCCGCCGGGCAACGGCATCTGCCACCAGATCAACCTCGAGTACGTGTCCCAGGTGGTGTGGCAGAAGGACGGCATGTTCTATCC
>JACQOK010000160.1 GCA_016202565.1 Betaproteobacteria bacterium
CCGCAATGCCGCCGAGTTTCAGTTCCGCGGCAAGGGAATGGAGGGGCATCCTTATGTCGAACTGCCCCATCCGATCAGTAACCTGAAACGCGATGAAATGCGCGAACTGACGCTGCGCCACGAGGACGAGATCGTGCGCCAGCTCACCGCCTGATTTCCAGAAATGGAGGAGTTGCCAGCATGAAAGTAGACGCGAACCGCATCCGCTGCATCGATCCGCTCGTCTCGCCGCAATATCCGTTCAACGAGCCGCCCCGGCCGCCGGAGCGATCCGAGCCGCGCTACGCGACGCTTGCCGACTACGAGGCGCGCATCCCGCTGCGGGACGGCATCCGGCTTGCTGCCGACGTCATTCGGCCGTCTGCTTCGGGAATGAAGTTTCCGGCGCTGGTGACGACCTCCGTTTACACGCGCCAGCTCCAGAGAAGCGTGATCGCGCTCGGCCAGAACGAGGCCGGCGTGTCGGAATTCTGGGTGCCGCGCGGCTACGCGCATGTCATCGTCGATGTGCGCGGCTGCAACGATTCCGAAGGCGTGTACGATCTCTTCGGTTCGCAGGAGCAGCAGGATCTCTACGACATCATCGAATGGGTCGCCGAGCAGCCGTGGTGCGACGGCAACGTCGGCATGAGCGGGATCTCCTACATGGGACGCACCCAGCTCTTCGCCGCCGAGCAGCAGCCGCCGCACTTGAAGGCGATCTTCCCGTACGACGCTTCTTGCGATTTTTACCGCGACGCGTGTTTCCACGGCGGGATTCCGACCAACTTCACGACGCACTGGACCGCTTTCGTCATGAATCTCAACATGACTTCCGGGCGCAACCCCAACGTCGAGGGCATCAAGCAGAAACTCGAGATCATGTACAGCCACAAGTACCCGTTCGACGGGCCGTTCTACCAGGAACGCTCGGCCGGCCCGCGGCTCGACAAGGTCAAGATCCCCGCGTACTTCGGTTCCGGCTGGTACATGAACGAACTGCACTTGAAGGGCGTCTTCGATGGCTACAACGGGACCGGTGACATTCCCAAGCGCATGATGGTGGGACCGCGGCCGTGGCCGCTGCGTCCGTGGGCGGGCTATCACTACGAGATGCTGCGCTGGTACGACCACTGGCTGAAGGGCATGGACACGCGTGTGATGGAAGGGCCACCGATCCAGCTCTACATACAGGGCGAGAACACGTGGCGTTCGGAGCAGGAGTGGCCGCTCAAGCGGACGCACTGGCGCGAGTTCTATCTCGGCGGGGCGCCGAATGGCCGGGAGGGAACGCTCGCGGAATCGGCAGGCGCCGAGCAGGCGAGGCGGCTCGAATTCGATCCGGCGAGCCAGGAGGCATTTCACGGCCAGCCGCGGCTCACCTACCGCACGGAACCGATGGCGAAGGAAATGGAGCTGACCGGCCCGCTCGCGCTCTACCTCCAGGCCGGATCGTCGGCGCGCGACACCGACTGGCTCGTCTCCGTGGCGGATGAAGGACCGGATGGCAAGACGCGCGAACTCTGCAAGGGCTGGCTGCGCTCGTCACACCGCAAGACCGATCCCGCGCGCTCCACGCCGGCGCAGCCGTACCATCCGCATCTCGCGGCCGAACCGATGGAGCCGGGTGCGGTATACGAGTTGCCGATCGAGATCTGGCCGGTGTGCAACGTGTTCAAGCCGGGGCATCGCATGCGCCTGGAGATTGCTAACTCCGATTCGATCATCGCAGCGAACGGCAGGCCGCATGTCACGATCCGCGCGAAAGCGACGAACACCGTTCACGAAGGCGGACGCAAGCCGTCGCGGCTGATCGTACCGCTGATTCCGCGCTAGTGTCGCGTCCCGCAAAAATTCCGTTCGTCCTGAGCATGTCGAAGGGCGAACGGAATTTGCGGATACGCCCCTGTTCATGCTTCGACCGGCTCAGCACGAACGGTGGAATTCTTGCTCGACATTAAAAAAGGCACCACACCAGCTGCGCACTACGTCAGAGGTGCGTTGCGTTTACTGCGGCTTGATGCCGGCGGCAGCGGCGACTTTTTTCCACTTCTCGATTTCGCGGCGCACGCGCGCAGCGAATTCGTCGGATGTCTGCCCGCCCGGCTCCGCGCCCATCTCGAGCATCCGCTGCCTCACTTCCGGTATCTGCAGCAC
>JACQOK010000161.1 GCA_016202565.1 Betaproteobacteria bacterium
CATCTTCCTGCCGTTTATCGCCACGATGTCGCCTTTGGAGTAAGCGAGCTCCACGTACTCCGGCCGGTTGGGGGCCTTTTCGGGCGAGACCGTGATCCGCCACATCGATTCCTCCGGCTCGTAGTTCGGGTCCTCCAGAATGCCGCCCTCATACGAGATATGCAGCAGATTGGCGTCCATCGAGTAGGGCGCGCCCCCCTTCTTCTTCTTGTAGTCGACGGGGATGCCGTGCCGCTCGGCATAGGCGAGCAGCTTCTCGCGCGAGAGCAGATCCCATTCGCGCCACGGCGCGATGATCTTGATATCGGGCATGAGGGCATAGGCGCCGAGCTCGAAGCGCACCTGGTCATTGCCTTTCCCGGTGGCGCCATGCGAAATTGCATCCGCGCCGGTCCGCCGGGCGGTCTCGACCAGGTGCTTGGCGATGAGCGGACGTGCGATCGAAGTGCCAAGAAGATATTCGCCCTCGTATACCGCATTGGCGCGGAACATCGGGAACACGAAGTCGCGGACGAATTCCTCGCGCAGGTCCTCGATGAAAATTTTCTCGACGCCGAACATCTTCGCCTTCTTGCGCGCCGGAGAAAGTTCCTCCCCCTGGCCGATGTCGGCGGTGAAGGTGATGACTTCGCAGGCGTAGACGTCCTGCAGCCATTTGAGTATGACGGAAGTATCGAGCCCGCCCGAGTAGGCGAGCACTACTTTCCTGATTTTGCCCATGTATTTCTCGTGAACAACCATTAATTACTCACAGCGAGCGCCGCTGCCGGCGACAGAAGAACCCCGGCGCTCCCGTCCAATTGCGAGCTAGTTTGCTGGACAGTCCCTTTGAATGATCTGTTCCGTCCGGCGAATCAGTTCGGCGCGCTCCTTGTCCTCGATGTAGCGCCGTTCGCCGCGCTCGTCGATGCGGACGATCGGCCGCTCCATCCGGAGATTCTCCAGGTCGGCCCTGGCGCCGGCGCAGGCGCGGCGCAGCGCCATGTCGCGGCTGGCGTTGGCCTGTCGCTTGCGTTCGGTCTCTTCCGCTTCCACACGGCGTTGACGGAACTCGATTTCCTGCTCCTGCCAGGTTTTCACCGCCGGATTCACATTGGGAGCATCGGGCAGCGGACTCCGCGGCTGCGTCCTGATCACCTGGCCTTTGCCGCCGGGAGGCGGGGTTTCCGTGTAGTGCGTTACCCCCTTTTCGTCCACCCACTTGTAGATCTGGCCCCAACCGGCGAGAGGAAGGCTGGCTAGACCGATAAGCAGCAGCAGTCTGGTCATGTTTGGCGGAGGTGAGTGCTCAATGGATCTAGGTCGACCACAATTCGCCTTGAGTCTTGATCCTGCCGAGCAACAGATACTCCATCAGCGCCTTCTGAGTATGCATGCGATTCTCGGCTTCGTCCCACACCACGCTTTGCGGCCCGTCGATGACCTCCGCTGCGACTTCCTCGCCGCGGTGCGCCGGCAGGCAGTGCATGAACAGCGCGTCCTTTCTTGCTGCCCGCATCATGTCGATATCGACGCGCCAATTCTCGAAGTCGTGCCTTCGTTCCGCATCCTCGGCTTCCATGCCCATGCTGGTCCAAACGTCGGTGGTGATGAGGTCGGCGTCCTTGACCGCCTCCATCGGGTCGGCGAATTCCTCGTAATGGTCGGTGCCGTAGAGGCCGGCGCGCTCCGGTTCCACCTCGTAGCCGGGCGGCGTGGACACGTGGACGTTGAAATCGAATACCTCACCGGCCTGGAGCCAGGTATTGCACACGTTGTTCGAGTCGCCGATCCAGGCGACGGTCTTGCCGACGATGCTGCCACGCTGCTCGACGAAGGTGTAGATGTCGCCCAGGATCTGGCAGGGATGATACTCGTTGGTGAGGCCGTTGATTACCGGGACCCTGGAATACTCCGCGAAGCGCTCAATGATCGCCTGCTCGAAAGTACGAATCATCACGATGTCCACCATCCGCGTGATCACGCGCGCCACGTCCTCGATGGCCTCGCCGCGGCCCATCTGGGTGTCACGCGTCATGAGCGTGATCACCGTGCCGCCAAGCTGATGCATGCCGGCTTCGAACGAGACCCGGGTGCGGGTGGAGTGCTTCTCGAACACCATGGCAAGCGTGCGGTCGTGCAGTGGCCGGTACGGCACGTAGCGCTTGAACATGTCCTTGATCCAGCGCGTGCGCTCGAAGAGGTATTCGTACTCCTCGCAGCTGAAGTCCTTGAACTGCAGGTAATGACGGACGGCCATGGATCGGGATCGCGGCAGGAGGATCGGCTCCCGCTCAGGCCGACTGGGCGGCGAAATGCGGAGCGGTCTGCCTGGACAGAAAATCCAGGATGAGCGGCGCGAGCGTGTCGACCAGCATCTCGCACTGCTCGCGGGTGAAATTAAGGGGCGGCAGCAGCCGGACCACGGTGTCCACCGTAACGTTGATCAGGAGCCCCGCATCGAGCGCCTGCTGAACGAGATCGTTGCAGGCATGCGCGAGCTCGATGCCGATCATCAAGCCCTGTCCACGGACTTCCTTGACGCCGGCATTTCCGGCAAGCCGCGTCTGAAAACCGGCTCGCAGGAAATCGCCCATTTCCGCCGCGTTCTTCATCAACCCTTCTTCCTCGATGATCGCAAGCGTCGCCAGCGCCGCGGCGCAGGCAAACGGATTGCCCCCGAAGGTCGAGCCGTGACTGCCGGGCTTGAAGAGCTTGGCCGCCGGTCCCCTGGCGAGACAGGCCCCGATGGGGACGCCGTTACCCAGCCCTTTCGCGAGCGTCATGATGTCCGGGTTGACGCGCGAGTGCTGAAAGGCAAACCAGGTCCCGGTGCGGCCCATGCCGCTTTGCACCTCGTCGAGCACGAGAAGCCAGCCGTGCGCATCGCAGATCTCGCGCAGGCCATTGAGGTAATCGGCGTGACAGATATTGATGCCGCCCTCGCCCTGGATGAGTTCCACCATCACCGCAACCACGCCGCGATTGTTTTCCGCCACACGCTTGACAGCGTCCAGATCGTCGAACGGCACCCGTACAAAGCCGGCGACCAGCGGCTCGAAACCGGCTTGCACCTTGCGGCTGCCGGTGGCCGAAAGCGTTGCGATCGTACGGCCATGAAAGGCTTTTTCCATGACCACGATCGCCGGGGCTTCGATCCCTTTCTGGTGGCCGTAGTATCGCGCCAGCTTGATGGCGGCCTCGTTCGCCTCGCAGCCGGAATTGCAGAAGAAAACGCCCTCCATGCCGGAAATCGCCGCCAGCCGGTCGGCCAGTTGCTCCTGCAGCGTGATCCCGTACAAGTTCGAAGTATGGACGAGCCTGCCCGCCTGCTCGCGCAGCGCAGCGGTCAGCCGCGGGTGACTGTGGCCCACGCCGCATACGGCTATGCCGGCGAGCGCGTCGAGATAGCGCCTGCCCTGGGTGTCCCACAGCCACGCGCCTTCGCCACGCTCGAAAGCGACGGGCAGCCTGGCGTAGGTGTTCATGACGTGCGACATAACGATAGAACCTATCTCAATAATAGACGCGTGATGCGTTGTGGCCAAAACGCGACGAATGCGAGGAGCGGGGCGCAGTTAATATCGCGGCGGCTGCGACTCGTTAGCCGCAGGCCCGTTTGCGGGAGCAGCCGCATAAGCCCCGTTGCACCATTATCACTCATACACGCCGCTCCGCGCCC
>JACQOK010000162.1 GCA_016202565.1 Betaproteobacteria bacterium
GCGGCCAATGTCACGCAGATCATCGTCGTCGTGGCCGCGGTACCCGCTTACCACGAGGACCTCGTCAACCGCTGCCTGGTCGCGGCCGAACACGGCGGCGTGTCGGCGCTGATCTTGCTCAATAAGGCCGACCTGCCCGAAAGCGCAGCCGCGCTCGACTCGCTGAAACTCTACCGCCAGCTCGACTACCGCGTGCTCGCGCTCAGCGCCAGACGCGACATACAACCGCTGCGGCCCCTCCTGCGGCACCAGGTGAGCGTGCTCGTCGGACAGTCGGGAATGGGCAAGTCGACCATCATCAACCACCTGCTGCCACAGGCCGCGGCGCGTACGGACGAGATCTCGCGCGCCCTTGGCTCGGGGCGGCACACCACGACGCATGCGCGGCTCTACCACCTCGACGCAACGAGCCGCATCATCGACTCGCCCGGACTGCAGCAGTTCGGCCTGCACCATCTGCAACTGGATGACGTGGTGCAGGCGTTTGTCGAATTCCGGTCCTTCCTCGGCCAATGCCGCTTCCGCGACTGCCGCCATCTCGGCGAGCCCGGTTGCGCGGTCGCGTCAGCCTGCGATGATCACAGGATTTCGAAACGTCGTCTCGCTGCATATCGCGCGCTGGCGCGAGAGCTCGCCCCTGCGGAGAAGCGTTCTAGCCGCCCAGCGAGTGGGCGACGGTGACGAGCAACACCAGAAACATCCACAGGACGAGCGCCCGCCAGATCAACCCCACCGTGCTTTGCATGTAGTCGACGTCCGCCTCCTCGCCGGTGCCCATTTCGGGCCGGAACTCCATGCTGCCGTACTGGTGCAGCGTGTCTCCGAGCCGCACGCCGATGGCGCCGGCGCCGCTTGACAGGATAATGCCGTGCGAATGCATCGCCCATGACTGGGCCTGGGTGCGCCAGCAATACACCGCGTCTTCGAAATTGCCGACGATGGCAAAGCTTGCGGCCGTGACCCGCGAGGGCAGCCAGTCGAGCCAGAAGAAAAAGCGCTCGGCAAAGCGCCCGAATTCGCCGAACTCCGGCTCCCTGCGCCCGCCCCATTTGTCAGCAAGCATCGCCGCCATGCGATACAGCACGGCTCCGGCCGGTCCAAGCACGATAAAGCCCGCGACTGGGCCGAAAACATGACGGTGAGAGCTGACCAGCCCCAACTCGATCGCCACGCGCGCGATTTCGTTACTGCTGAATTCGGCCACCGACTCGCCGCGCCACTGCCCGAGATAATCGCGGGCCCTATCGAGATGCCCTTCCTGGAGCGCCTGGATGATTTCGGTGAAATAGTGACTGAACTGGCGAAACCCCATCGTGAGATACAGCACCGCGATGTTCCATAGCCATCCCAGCAGCGGGCTCACGCGGGAAAGCAGCAGGTAAATCGCCAACGTCGCGACGACCGAAGGCAGCACCGCCAGCAGCCACGCGACGACGCCGTGATGACCCTGTCCGCCGTTGAAATGACGCTCGAGGCTCGCGGCGTAGCGGATAAACAGCTGGTATACCGGGTTGCCCTGCCGCAACGGGCGCACCTGCTCGAGCAGCAGCGCGGCAATCAGGGACAGGAACTTCATATCGGGCAACCGGGTGCCGCCTGATGCTCACCCGTTCTTGGGATAGGAGATCTCGGTGATTTCGACCTCGGTATCTCCGGCGGGACGGTGCCAAATCACGACATCCCCCGCCTTGGCGCTCATCATCGCTTTGGCGAGCGGTGAAGCCCAACTGATCTTGCCCGCCGCGACGTCGGCTTCATCGTCGCCGACAATGTTGAAGCGGTGCTCCCTGCCCTTCTCGTCGACGATCTTGACCACCGCCCCGAAGTGCGCCTCGTCCTGGGGCTGCCCCGCCGGATCGACGACCGTGGCGCGCTCAAGCTGGGCGTTGAAATAGCGCTGGTCGCGCTCCACCTCGCGCAGCTTTTGCTTCGCCTGCGAGTCGTCACCGGCACGGGACGCGAGCTGTTCGCGCTGCTCCTGCAGCACTCGGACGCGCGCCTGCAACTGCTCGAGTCCGTGCGGCGTCACGTAGTTCGCGTGTGAGGGTACCGGCCGTTCGGGCAGTTCACCCGCCGCCAGATCCTCGTCGCTCTCTTTGACGAATGCTCTACTCATCCGTAGACTGAAAAGAAGGAGGAATCAAACTTGCGGGATTCGCCCCTCGTCGATTATCGTCGAGGTCCGGTGCCGTTCCGTAGCTCAGCAGGACGCCCGCGTGTCGTTAATGCTAGTTATACCGGCAGCGGCATTGCATGGCAACACTTATCGCGCATAGGCTTATCCCACGGCGGACTGCTAGCGTGGCGACATCAGCCGGGAGCCGAAGTTCCTGCCATCCGGATGCAAAAATCGCGTCCCGGTGCCGTGCGGCTATTCGGGACGGGCGAGAAATGCCAGCAGGTCATCCTTGCGCGCCATGGTGTCATGGTAGCCCAGCTCGATAAGGGCGCGGCAGTAGGACTTTTCGAACAGCAAGTAGGACAACAGGTTCGATCCGCTTTGCCTCATCGCGCCGACCATCGAGAGCAACATGCGTATGGTGCGCGGCAGCTCGTCAGCATAACGGGCCGCGATCCGTTCCAGTTCCACGCTGGGCGATAGCAGTCTGAAGTCGACGCGTTGCAGCGGATAGCCGGTGCGCTCCAGCACCTCCCTGGGGATGATTTCGATGGTGCGATTGATGCGCTGCAACCGCTCCAGATCGGATTCGAGGCTGTCGAGAAAGATGCTGTTCAGCGCATGTCCGGCGATTTGCGCAAGCGACGGATGAGAGTCGACTTTGGGGCGTTCGACCTGGCGCTCCTGGAGCTGGCGGCCGACACCGATCACCAGCAGGCGATTCGCTCCCAGGTGCAGCGCCGGGCTTACCGGTGCGATCTGCCGCATCGAACCGTCACCGAAATACTCGCGGTTGATGTGTACTGGCGGGAAAATGAACGGCAACGCGCTGGAAGCGACGAGGTGCTCCAGCGTAATCGGCATCGCAACGCCGATGCGCCGCGCGCGCTTCCACGGCTGAAGGTCGGAGCGGCCCTGGAAGAAGGTCACCGATTGCCCCGAGGTATATCCCGAGCAGGTCACACTGAACGCGGCGAGATCGCCGCGTTGAATACAGCGCTCGATCGCCGAAAAATCGAGGTCGCGTTTCACCAGCTCGACCAGCGGCGAATTATCGAGCAGCGACACCGGCCTGCGCGCGAAAACGCCGCCGGTGAGCGCCGTGAAAGTCCAGCGCAGGCTGTTGTACACCGCCCCCGCCGGGTCGGCGCGGTATACGTGATGGACGTGGAAATTCGTCCACACCGTCGTGAGCCGGCGCACCGCGCGCCGGAAATTGCCGGCGTCGGCCGCCAGCACCGCTGCGTTGATGGCGCCGGCGGATGTGCCGCAGATGATCGGAAACGGGTTGCGAACCTGACGCGGCAGCAGTTCGGACAACGCGCGCAGGACGCCGACCTGGTAGGCGGCGCGCGCTCCGCCGCCGGTCATGATCAGCCCGGTTCTCGGCGCCCCGTTCATTATGCGACAGCCCCCGCCGCCGGCCGTCCCGTCGTATCCCGCCGGTTCCTCTCCAACCGCCCTCCCCGCAGTAGCGCGGCCTATGGTGCCACAACTACCCCCGCGCTTCTACCGACCCGCGTCCCGCGCTCAGGGCAGCCGCTGGTGCCCCGCGAACTGCCCGTGATGCGGGTCGAGATACAGCGCCTGCACCGCCGACCCGAGGAGCGTGATGCTGCCCCCGAGCCGGTTATTGCCGGTATCGCTGAATTCGAAACGGTAGATGCGTCGCAGCGTCAGCGTGCCGCTCTCCGCCCGGTGCGGCCAGAGCGAAGCGAGCACCACCGTGTCATCGAGGAACTGAACGCCCTCGGCTGCGCAGGCGCGTCGCGCCGCCTCGACCGCCGCCTCGCGGCTGCCCAAGCCGTCGAACCACAGCCACGCCACCCCGGCCATCACGAAGACCGCGAGCGCTTCGAGCACGGTTGGCCGCCGTCAATCCTGGAGCATGCGGCACAGGCTATAGAGCATGCCGGCCGTCGCGCCCCAGATATAACGCCCCTCATAGGGAATTGCCATGTAATGGCGATGGCGCCCGCGGAACCGGTACTCCCGCCGCTGATAATTCTCGGCGGCAAGAAAGTATTCCAGCGGCGCCTCGAACACGGCCTCCACTTCGAACGGATCGAGCTTGAGCTCGAATGGCGGCTCGATCCAGCCCACCACCGGCGCAATGCGGAAACCCGATGGAATCTCGTAGTCGGGAAGCCGCCCCAGCAGCTCGACCTGCGCGCGCCTCAATCCGATTTCCTCCTCGGTTTCGCGCAGAGCGGTTTCCTCGCGGCTCGCGTCGGATAATTCGACACGCCCGCCCGGAAAGCTGATTTGACCGGCGTGGTCGGCAAGATGCGCCGTGCGCTGCGTGAGCAGAACGTTGAGTGCGTCAGCGTGAGCGATCAGCGGGACCAGGACCGCCGCTTCCGTGACGCGAACGCCTTCCTTCAAGGCAATGACGTGAAGGTCGTTCAGCTCGGGCGGCGGCGCGGGGCGCGCCAGGCGCTCGACAATCGCTTCGCGCGATAACGGGAATAACGAAGCGGCGGCCGGTGTTAGTCGTCGTGTAGCCAAGCGAATCGGTGCAATGCCTTTAGGAAACGGTAATTTTACCTGCGGCTCGGACGGCTCGCCATGGCCGCCACGAGCCTGAAGGCGGTTGTTGTGAAAGGCATTCGCGCGGCTTACACTAGCGGGCGGCAAGCCCGGTCAAACTCTTCAAAAAAGGAGAAGCTCATGAAGATCAGTAGCCTCATCGTCGCATCAACGCTGGCCTTTGCAAGCAGCAGCGCATTCGCCTTCAGCTGCCCGAAGCATATGAAGGCGATCGACGCTGCGTTAGCGACTGCCAAGGTCTCTGACGCGGAGATGGCGGAAGTGAAGAAATACCGCGCCGAAGGCGAGACGTTCCATAAGGCCGGGAAGCATCAAGACGCCCTGGACACGCTGGCCAAGGCGGAGAAAATCCTCGGCATCAAGATGTAACCAGCGTTTTCACCTCTCCCATTCCCCGCCCGCGCGGCGGGGAATTTTTTTGTTTTTCCTCCGCGTCACCACGGAATCGGCTTGCGATCACGGAAGAAACCGCCGCTCGGGCCGTCATCCGGCAACGTCGCAAGCCACACCGCGGTAGCGGCGGCCTGCTCCACCGTGCGTGGTGCATGGGGCCCGCCCATGCGGGTTTTCACCCACCCCGGACACATCGAGTTGACGAGGATCCCGGTTCCATTGAGCTCCGCGGCGAGCGTGCGCGTCAGCACGTTGAGCGAGGTCTTGGAAACACGATACGCCGGCGTGCCGGCGCCCATGTCGGTGAGCTGTCCCAGCCCGCTCGACAGGTTGACGATGCGCCCGTAGCGGTGCTTCTTCATCAGCGGCACGAACACTTGCGCAAGTTGCAATGGCCCGAAGAAATTGGTCTCGAGCGTGTCGCGGAAAGTCTTCGGCTTGGCATCGACCATGCGCGAGCCGCGCGGATCGAGCATCACCCCGGCATTGTTGACCAATACGTCGAGACGGCCGTAACGCCGGGCGACGTGGGCGGCGAGTGCCTTGATGCTCACGGGGCTCGTGACGTCGAGCAGGTGGTAATCGACGTCGGTCCCCGCCTCACCCAGTGCCTTGATCGCGGCGCGGCCTTTCGCCGCGCTGCGGCTGGTGAGTATCACCGTCACGCCCCGCCGCGCCAGCTGGCGACAGATCTCGAGGCCGATGCCGCGGTTCGCGCCGGTAACGACCGCAATTCGCTGGTCCACGGAAAATCCCGGAGCCCTTCAGATCTTCCCGACCATGTCCTCGGGACGCACCCAGGCATCGAACTGTTCGCCGGTAAGATGACCGAGTTCGAGCGCGGATTCCTTGAGCGTGAGGCCCTTCTTGTGCGCATTCTTGGCAATCGCCGCCGCCTTCTCGTAACCGATGTGCGGATTGAGCGCGGTAACCAGCATGAGCGATTCGCGCATCAGTTTCTCGATGCGCTCGGCGTTGGCCTCGATACCCTCTGCGCAGTGCTCGTCAAAGTTCGCGCAGGCACAGCCGAGAAGATTGGCGCTGTGCAGGAAATTTCGGATCACCATCGGGCGAAACACGTTCAACTCGAAGTTGCCGGAGGCGCCGCCCAGGTTGACCGCAACATCGTTGCCGAACACCTGACAGCAGACCATGGTCATCGACTCCGACTGGGTCGGGTTGACCTTCCCCGGCATGATCGAGCTGCCGGGCTCGTTTTCCGGAATGTTGATCTCGCCGATGCCGCAGCGCGGCCCGCTCGCGAGCCACCGGATGTCGTTGGCGATCTTCATGAGCGACGCGGCGAGGGTCTTGAGCGCGCCGTGGGCGTGCACCACCCCATCGCACGAGGCGAGCGCCTCGAACTTGTTGGGGGCGGTGATGAACGGCAGGCCGGTCAACTTCGCGAGCTCCGCGGCCACCTTCACCGCGAACTCCGGGTGCGCGTTCAGTCCCGTGCCGACCGCGGTGCCGCCGAGGGCGAGCTCGCGCAGGTGCGGCAGCGCAGCGTCGACATGCTTCAGCCCGTGATCGAGCTGCGCCACGTAGCCGGAAAACTCCTGGCCCAGCGTGAGCGGCGTCGCGTCCTGCAGATGGGTGCGCCCGATCTTGACGATGTTCATGAACGCCTTCGACTTCCGGTCGAGCGTCTCGCGCAGGCGCCGCACTGCCGGCTTGAGCTTATGCTCGAGCGCGATCACCGCCGCGACATGCATGGCCGTGGGGAACGTGTCGTTCGAGGACTGCCCCTTGTTGACATCATCGTTGGGATGCACCAGCCGCGCTTCGCCGCGTTCGCCGCCCATCAGTTCCGAAGCGCGATTTGCGAGCACTTCGTTCACGTTCATGTTGGTCTGCGTCCCGGAACCCGTCTGCCACGTGACCAGCGGAAAATGTTCGTCGAGCTTGCCGGCAAGCGCCTCGTCGGCGGCCCTGACGATCGCCTCGCCCTTCTTTTTGTCGAGCACGCCGAGCGCCATGTTGACGGCGGCGGAGGCTTTCTTCACCAGGACCTGCGCGTGCACCACCTCCAACGGCATGGTCTCGCCGGGAAAATGGAAATGCTGAAGGCTTCTCTGCGTCTGCGCACCCCACAGCTTGTCGGCGGGCACTTCGATCCTGCCCATCGTGTCGTGTTCGATGCGTACATTTGTCGCCATGACCGCTCCAGAAAACTGCGAATGAGTGAAGGGTAAACGCTCGCTACAGGAGGCTCTTCTGCTCGCCGCGCTGCGCGCCGGCATCGACCACCGTCAACGCCGTCATGTTGACGATGCGGCGCACCGTCGCGCTCGGGGTCAGGATATGTGCCGCCTTGGCCGCTCCCAGCAGGATGGGGCCTACGGTGAGGCCGTCGCCCGCCGCGGTTTTGAGCAGGTTGAATGAGATGTTGGCCGCATCCACCGTCGGCATCACCAGCAGGTTCGCCTGCCCTTTCAGCCGCGAGGCGGGAAATACCCGCATGCGGATTTCCTCCGACAGCGCTGCATCCCCATGCATTTCGCCCTCGACCTCCAGGCCGGGCGCAAGCCGCTCGATCAACGACAGCGCGGCGCGCATCTTGCAGGCGGTCGACGTATCGGCGGAACCGAAGCTCGAGTGAGACAGCAAAGCGACTTTCGGCGTCAGCCCGAAGCGGCGGATCTCCTCGGCCGCGAGTATCGTCGATTCCGCGATCTGCTCGACCGTCGGATCGAAATTGACGTAGGTGTCGCAGATGAAGACCGTGCGGCGGGGAAGCAGCAGCATGTTCATCGCCGCGTAATGATTGACCCCCGGACGTTTTCCGATCACCTGGTCAATCGTGCGCAGGTGGCGGGGGTAGTTGCCGAGAATCCCGGTGAGCATGGCGTCCGCCGCGCCCATGTGGATCAGCATGGCGCCGATCACCGTCGGCAGCCGCCGCATGTCGAGCTTCGCGGTTTCCGGCGTGACACCGCTGCGCGCGGCGAGCCGATGATATTCGGTCCAGTACTCGCGATAGCGCGGATCGCTCCCCGGATCCACCAGCTCGAAGTGCTCGTCGCGGCGGATTCTCAGACCCAGCCGCTCGATCCGCATCTGCACCACCTGCGGCCGGCCGATGAGCACGGGCCGCGCGATGCCTTCGTCGATCACCACCTGTGCCGCGCGCAGCACCCGTTCTTCCTCGCCGTCGGCAAAGACGACGCGCTTGGGCGCCTGCTTGGCGGCGTCGAACACCGGCTTCATGATCAAACCGGACTGGTATACAAACTGGTTCAGGCGATCGCGATAGGCGACGAAATCCGCGATCGGGCGCGTTGCCACACCGCTCTCCAAGGCGGCTTTCGCCACCGCCGGCGCGATCGTGCCGATCAGGCGCGGGTCGAACGGCCTGGGGATCAGGTACTCGGGGCCAAACGAAATATTCTGTTCGCCGTAGGCCATCGCCACGATATCGGACTGCTCCGCCTGGGCGAGCTCGGCGATGGCATGCACTGCTGCGAGCTCCATCTCGTCGGTGATGGTGGTGGCGCCGACGTCGAGCGCGCCGCGGAAGATGAACGGGAAACACAGAACGTTGTTGACCTGATTGGGGTAGTCCGAGCGGCCGGTTGCGATCACCGCGTCGGGGCGCGCCTTTTTGGCGAGTTCGGGCAGGATCTCCGGCGCGGGATTGGCGAGCGCGAGTATCAGCGGCCGGCCAGCCATCGTCTCGACCATCTCCGGCTTGAGCACGCCGCCCGCCGACAGGCCGAGGAAAACATCGGCCCCGCCAATCACCTCCCCCAGTGTCCGCGACTTGGTTTCGACCGCGTACTGCTCCTTGTCCGGATCCATCTCCTCCTTGCGGCCCTTGTAGACCACGCCCTTGATGTCGGTCACGACGATATTCTTCCTGTCCAGGCCCATTTTTTCGAGCAGGCCGAGGCAGGCAAGCGCCGCCGCGCCCGCGCCGGACACCACGAGCTTTACTGCGCGAATATCCTTGCCGACGACTTTCAGGCCGTTGAGAATGGCTGCGCCCACGATGATTGCGGTGCCGTGCTGATCATCGTGGAACACCGGGATCCTGCAGCGCTTGCGGAGTTTTCGCTCGACGATGAAGCATTCCGGCGCCTTGATGTCTTCGAGATTGATGCCGCCGAACGTGGGTTCGAGGCTGGCGATGATCTCTACGAGTTTCTCGGGATCGCGCTCGTTGACTTCGATATCGAACACGTCGATGCCGGCGAACTTCTTGAACAGCACGGCCTTGCCTTCCATCACCGGCTTCGCGGCGAGTGGGCCGATCGCGCCCAGCCCCAGCACTGCCGTGCCGTTCGTGATCACTCCTACCAAGTTACCGCGGGCGGTGAGGTTCCGGGCCTCGGCCGGATCCGCAGCGATCGCCTCGCACACCATTGCCACGCCGGGCGTGTAAGCGAGCGCGAGATCGCGCTGGTTGGTGAGGCCTTTGGTGGCGGCAACAGCAATCTTGCCGGCTACCGGCGAGCGATGGTACTCGAGCGCCGCTTTGCGCAGTTCTTCGTCCATTTGGGAATACCGATAGTGACGGGAATTCGAATCGAGCCTACGCCCTGCGTTTGCGCCACGCGGCTGTGAGCCGATTTGCTCGAGGCGATTATACCGCAATCGGTCCGTGCCTCCGGCGCTGGGGCCATCGCCCGCGGTCCGCGCTCGCCCCATTTGGGGGCGATCAGGATACGTTCGCGCAGATGGTACAAGATGTATAAAATTGTAAAAGATTGTAAATCGAACGGGGCGGGGGAAACAAACCAAGTTCGGCGCATGCCTAATGACTTGAAGTCGGTAACACGGACCTGGCCGGCGGTCAGGCGATCGATGAGATTCACTATGGCGGGTTGCAGCCGATCTTGATTCAAGAACCCTGCTTGCAACTCGAGAAGCATATGAGCATCAAAGCCAAGTTTCTACTGGCGCTCGTGCTGACGTTTTGCGCGGCACTTGCGCACGCCGATCCGCCGGCGCGGGCCGGCCGCTTGAACTACTTGTCCGGCACCGTATCGTTTGCGCCCGCACAAGCGCCGGATGCGTGGGCATTTGCCGCGCTCAACCGTCCGCTCACCACGGGTGATCGGCTGTGGGCCGATCGCGACGGCTACGCGGAATTGCACGTGGGTTCCACCGCGGTGCGGCTCGCTCCGCGAACCAACGTCGATATTCTCAGCCTCGACGACCACACCCTGCAATTGAGGCTCGCGCAGGGCGACGTGAACGTGCGCGTGCGCGAGTTGGCGGATGATGCCATAGAGATCGATACGCCGAGCGGCGCCGTGCTGCTGGAAGAACCGGGCAGCTACCGCATCAGCGCGCATCCGTCCGACGACACAACGAGCGTCATCGTGCATTCCGGACGGGCTCAAGTGCTCACGCCGGGCTCGGCGTTCGCGGTCAATGCGAATCAGCAGGTGACGCTGCAGGGGCCGGATGGCGCACCGTCCGAAATCGCTGGCGCGACCGTTGACGCGTTCGACCGCTGGAGTGCGGAGCTCGACAAGCGTGAAGACCAGGTCGCCGCCAGGCGGTATGTGTCGCCCCAGATGACCGGTTACGAAGACCTCGATGCTTACGGCAGGTGGCGCACGATGCCGGAATACGGAGCGGTATGGGTGCCCACGGTGGCGGCGGGCTGGGCGCCGTACCGCTATGGTCACTGGGTATGGATCGAGCCTTGGGGCTGGACCTGGATCGATGACGCGCCGTGGGGCTTCGCGCCGTTTCACTACGGGCGCTGGGTATGGCTCAATGGTTACTGGGCGTGGGCGCCCGGTCCGATCATCGCAAGGCCGGTCTATGCGCCGGCACTGGTGGCGTTTGTCGGCGGCGCGCACTGGTCCGTATCAATCGGGTCGGGTCCGGCGGTCGGTTGGTTTCCGCTCGGATGGCGCGAGCCGTACTTCCCGTGGTATCGCACCAGTCCTACCTACGTGCGCAACGTGAATATCACGCATGTCAAGAACATCAACATTTATAACAACGTCACGCGGATCAACTACGCGAACCAGGCCTTGCCCCAGGCGACAACGGTGGTATCGAAGGAGGCGTTCGTGTCCGCCAAACCGGTGGCGCGATCGCAGGTCAAGGTGGCGCCGGGCCATGCAACCGGAGCACCGGTTCTCAAGTCGACGCCGGCAGAGCCCACGCAAACCAGCTTTGCCCCGCAGCGGGCGGGGCCGCGCCCGCCGGCGGGAGCGACTACACGCGAAGTCTTCGCGGCACGCACTCCGCCCGCCCGCCGCGCGGCGCAAAATCTCGGCGGGTCTTCGGCGGGTACCGCGCAGCCGGGTCGCGCCGAAGGGCAACGCGCCGCCGCACCCGCTGAAGAGCCGCGGGTGCGTGTGATCGAGCGGCCGCGGGGTGACGCCGACGCGTCGGTTCGACAGCGCGGCAAGAGCGAGCCCGCGCCGCGCGCGACCGCGCCCGATACGAGCACGCGGCCGCCGCAAGCCGACACGAGGCCACAGCCCAAGACCGCACCCCAGCCACAGCGAGACGTGGATCGCGGCCGACGTTCGGCGGAGGATGCACCACCGCAAGCGCGGCCGGATGTGCAGCAGGAGCGCCGCGCCCCGGGGCCGTCGCCGGAGGCAAGACCGAGGCCCAAGCCGGAACGCGAGCCGCGCGCTGAACGCGCGCCGGCGCAACCTGCGCCGCAAGCGCGACCCAGTGTGCAGCAGGAACGCCGCGCCCCGGGGCCGTCGCCGGAGGCAAGACCGAGGCCCAAGCCGGAACGCGAGCCGCGCGCTGAACGCGCGCCGGCGCAACCTGCACCGCAAGCGCGTCCGCCC
>JACQOK010000174.1 GCA_016202565.1 Betaproteobacteria bacterium
ATCCATGACAGCCTCCTTTCGTTGTTCGTGAGATCGTCAGTTCGTGAGAACGTGAAGTCGTGAGATCGTAAGTGGAAGAGAACGCCCTCCCGCTCTCACGCCCTCACGGAATTTGTCGCTCTCACGCCCTCCCGCTCTTACGCGCTCACGCCCTATGCCAGCGCCGTCAGGGCGAGGATGCCCTGCAGCGGAATGGCAACCCAGCCCGGACGGTTATTGATCTCGTAACGCAACTCGTACAAGGCCTTCTCCAGTTCGAACAACTCGAGCAGCCCGCGCGCCTCATCGAGGGGAGCGTGGAGCCCGCTGTCGCGCGCCGCCTGATCGTAGGCCGCCAGGAACTCGCGGCGCGCCTGCGCCTCCCACTCGCGCGCGAGGGGCGCGAGGCGCTCGTTGTCCTCGTGTCCCCGCACCGCGCGGCGCAGCGCGGTCCAGCGCGCATAGTTGAACGAGCGCAGCATCCCTGCCAGATCGCGCAACGCCGAGTGCTTGGTGCGCCGTTCGTCGAACGTGCGTGTCGGTTCTCCTTCGAAGTCGGTGATCAGGAAGTCGTTTTTCGTCAGCAGCACCTGCCCGAGATGATAGTCGCCGTGATAGCGGGTCTTGAGCACGCGGCCCGGCGACAGCGTGTAGGCTTCGATGCGCGCCAGCAGCTGATCGCGGTGCCCGATCAGCGTCCTCGCGTCGGTGCGCGGGGGCAGCGTCAACTCGCCCAGACGCTGCGCCAGGAGTTCGAGCGTCGCAGTCGCTTCCTCGCGCACGTGTTTCTTCCAGTCGGCGAGGTCGCTCTCGGTCACCGGTTCGGGATCGAAGGCGGGATCTCCGGTGCTCAGCGCGAACGCCTGATGCAACCCTGCGGTGCGGGCCGCCAGAGTGTGCATGAGCGACACGTAGCCGCCATGCACGTCCGCCGGCGGCGGCTCGGCGACATTGCGCCATTGCTCGAGGAAACTGTCCAGATAGTTGAGCGTATAAGCCCAACCATCGCCCTGGTTCGGCACATAGGCCTGCAGCAACGCGAGCGTCGTCGGCGTGCCGTCGCCCGCCACATACTCGAGGGCGCCGGCCACCGGCACGCAATGCGGAAAACGCGCCACCTCCGTCAGGAAGCGGCCGACCTCGACTTCCGGATTCACGCCGGATCGCAGCCGGCGGTAACCCTTGAGGAACAGGCGCTCGCCCAGGGCGACGATGGTGTTGCTGCTCTGCGACTGCGGGCGGCTCACCGCCAGCTTGTCGTAATCGTCGCCGGCGATCTCTGCGAAGGCGCGCGTCAGGCGGAAGCAAAGCTTTCCGCGCGCGCTGGCGATTTCCTGCCCGGCCCCGATCGCCTTCACCACCGCGCGGCAGAACACTTCGTCGGCGAAGGCATCGCCCAGCACACCGATGTTCGCCTGCTGGCGCACCTTGGCCACGGTCGCGGGCGCCAGGCCGCGCATGCGCTCTTCGTCGCCGTCTTCCCAGGCCATCGCCAATGGCAGGAAGTACGTCGCCGCTTCTGCCGCGCCTTCGACGTCAAGCAGCGCGATCAGCCACTCGCTTCCCGCCTTCCACAGCGCATGATCGGCGAGCACCGCGCGCTGCACCTTTTCACCCTTGGCGGCATACCAGCGCTGCGACTCGAGGAAGCGCGGCAGCGCCTGCGTCTCGAGTTGCGCGCGCACCTTTTCGGCCATGCCGATGCGCCACGGCACCACGCGGTCCCGGAAAAAGCTGGTCCAGCCGTCGAACAGCACCAGCACGGGCAGGTCCTCGCGCACCAGATGCTCCTCGTGCCAGCGCGGGGCCTCGACGTCGGCGGCGAGGCGGAACCAGTAAAAACTGTGCGCGGGCAGCGTCAGCATGTACGGCAGAGTCCCAATCGGGGGGAACACGGTACGCCCCATCAATTCGACCGGCGCGCGCCCGCGGAAACGGGCGAGGTCGAGCTCCACCGGCTGGGCCGAGCGCCCGAGGTTCGCCACGCACAGGATCGCCTCATCGCCCAGCTCCCTCAGGTAGGCGAGGACTTTGCGGTTGCCCGGCCTCAAGAAGGAAAGCCGCCCGCGGCCGAATGCCTGGCTGCCCTTCCTCACCGCCAGCATGCGCTTCATCCAGTTGAGGAGCGACGAAGGATCGCGCAGCTGCGCCTCGACGTTGACCGCTTCGTAGCCGTACACCGCGTCCATGATCGGCGGCAGGTAGAGCCGTTGCGGGTCGGCGCGTGAAAAGCCGGCGTTGCGGTCCGGCGTCCACTGCATCGGCGTGCGCACCCCGTTGCGGTCGCCGAGAAAGATGTTGTCGCCCATGCCGATCTCGTCGCCGTAATAGAGGATGGGGGAGCCCGGCATCGACAGCAGCAGGCTTTTCATGAGCTTGATGCGGTCCATGTCGTTTTCCATCAGGGGCGCGAGCCGGCGCCGGATGCCGAGATTGATGCGCGCGCGCGGATCCGCGGCGTACATCTGGTACATGTAGTCGCGTTCCTTGCTGGTCACCATCTCGAGCGTAAGCTCATCGTGATTGCGCAGGAAGATCGCCCACTGGCAGGACTCGGGAATGTCGGGCGTCTGCTGCATGATCTCGACCACGGGGTAGCGGTCTTCCTGCGCGATCGCCATGTAGATGCGCGGCATCAGCGGAAAATGGTAGGCCATGTGGCACTCGTCGCCGTCGCCGAAGTATTCGCGCACGTCCTCGGGCCACTGGTTGGCCTCCGCCAGCAGCAGCCGGTTGCGGTAGTGCGTATCGAACATGTTGCGGATCTGCTTGATGACGGCGTGGGTCTCGGGCAGATTTTCGTTGCGGGTGCCCTCGCGCTCGCAAAGATAGGGAATGGCGTCGAGCCGGAATCCGTCCACGCCCATGTCGAGCCAGAAGCGCATGACACGGACCACCGCCTTCAGCACCTTCGGGTTGTCGCAATTGAGGTCCGGCTGGTGGCTGAAGAAGCGGTGCCAGTAGAACGCGTTTGCGATCGGGTCCCACGTCCAGTTGGACGTCTCGGTGTCGGTTAAG
>JACQOK010000035.1 GCA_016202565.1 Betaproteobacteria bacterium
CCGCCAAGGCTTTTCAAGTGCGCGGCGAGCAGCTCGATCGGTTCCTCGCGCGACCCGGCAACCGCCACCGCAACACCGTCCTTGATCGCCTGCTTCACGCGCTCGACGCACTCGGCGCCGAGCGTTTCCAAGCGCGTTGCCGTGATGATTTCGCAGAGTTCCCGGGTCAGCGTCATGACACGGCGCGCTGCGCTTCGGCCGGCCGGCGCGGCAGCGGCTCCGGCAGCGCCAGACATTCGGGTGTCAGCGCGGCAACCTCGGTACAGCCGATCAGCGCCATCACGCGATCGACTTCGCTTGCGAGAATCTCCAGTGCGCGCCGCACGCCCGCCTCGCCACCGGCGGCGGCGCCATAGAGCGGGGCGCGCCCGACGAACACCATGTCGGCACCGAGCGCGAGCGCCTTCACGATGTCGGAACCGCGGCGAACACCGCTGTCGGCCATGATCCCCACACGGCCGCCAACGGCAGCCGCAATCTCCGGCAGCACTTCGATGGGTGACACCGCGCAGTCGAGCTGGCGCCCGCCGTGGTTGGAGACGAAGATGCCATCGGCGCCGTGCCGCACCGCAAGCAGCGCGTCCTCCACGGTAAGTACGCCCTTTACCAGGAGCTGTCGCGGCCAGAATTCCCGCAACCAGGCGAAGTCCGTCCAGTCGAGCGCTTCGCGTCGAGCGCGGAATTCGGACAGGTTCTTGGCGACGATGCGGCCGCCGACGTCGGTGTCAACGTTCTGGAAACGCGGCACGCCCGAGGCAAGCAGCGTGCGCAAAAAAACGTTCACGAGCCAATGCGGATGCAGCGCGCCGTCGAGGGCATTGTTCAGGTTGAGCCGGAACGGGATTTCGAATCCGTTGCGGCGGTTGTATTCGCGGTTGCCGCCCACCGGCACGTCGGTGGTCACGATCAACGCCTCGTAGCCGGCATCGCGCGCGCGCGTGACCAGCGCACGTGCCGCTGCGCGGTCTTTCGACATGTAGAGCTGGAACCACTTGGTGCCTTCGGCTGCGCGCGCCACGCGCTCGAGCGCGACAAAGGACGCGGTGGACAGCACGAACGGCACGCCCGCCGCCGCGGCAGCGCGTGCGAGTGCGATATCGGCCTCGAAGCAATAAAGGCCGGCGGCGCCGGTCGGCGCGATGCCGAACGGGGCGCCGAAGGTCTTGCCGAACAACGTCACCTGCCGGGAGCGGCCGGAGACGTCAACCAGCGTGCGCGGCTTGAAGCGGATGCGCTCGAAGGCGGCGCGATTTTCCGCAAGCGTGACCTCGTCCTCGGCGCCGCGTTCCAGGAATTCATAGGCGACGCGCGGCAGCCGCCGCTGCGCGATGCGCCGCAGGTCGTCGATGTTGAGCGCCTGGTTCAAGTTCACTATCTGGATATGGGGCAAGCCGCTGCCGCGGACGGACTTCGGATTGGACGCCGTTTCCTGTATTCTAATGCACCGGGCGCCGGTGCGGAATCGGGCGCCGCCCGTTTCGTCCCTCACTTGGCGAAAAAGAGTCCATGATATGAAAACCTCATCGCGTAGAGCCGGCAATTAGGAAGCCTCAGGTAATCCGAAGACCCGTCATGCCGGCGGCGGAGAGACCTCCACACGTGCGTGCCCTGCCGTGCCCGCCATCTATCTGATCACCCTCCTTACGCTCATGGTCCAGGGCGGCCACATGGGCAGCCGCATGGTCGCATCCCTGTTCGCCATCGAACTGGGCGCGAACCCCTTCCTGATCGGCGCGCTGATCTCGGCTTACTCGGTATTTCCGCTGCTGCTCGGTGTCTACTCCGGCCGTCTTTCCGACCGGTTCGGCTCGCGTCGGCCGATGCTGGCCGGAACCGCGGTCCTGGCGTTCGGATTGCTGCTACCTTTTCTGTGGCCCCAGCTCGCGGCGCTCTACGTTTCCGCAGCGCTGATCGGCACCGGCTTCGTGTTCTTCAACGTCTCCGTGCAGAACCTGGCGGGAGGACTGGGTACCGCCGAGGAGCGCACGCGCAATTTCAGCACGCTCGGGCTCGGTTACTCCGGCGGCCACATGCTGGGTCCGCTTCTCGGCGGCTACGCCATCGATTATCACGGTTTCCCTTTCGCCTACCTGTGCTTCGCTGCTCTGATCGTGCTGCCCATGGGGCTGCTCGCGTGGAACCGGCGTCTGGATGTCGCACCGCGCGCCGCCGGCAAAGAGCGAACGAGCACGCTCGAACTGCTGCACAGCGCACCGTTGCGCCGGGCCATCGTCACCAGCGCACTGGTGGTAACCGGCTGGGATCTCTACGCCTTCTACGTTCCGCTTTACGGTCACTCGATCGGGCTCTCGGCCTCGAGCATCGGCATCCTGCTCGGCGTATTCGCCGTGGCGACCTTTGTCGTGCGCATCGTCCTTCCCCTGTTCACGCGCCGATACGGGGTGGAAACGGTGCTCTCGATCGCGATGTTTGCCGGCGCTGCGTTCTTCTTGCTCTTTCCGTTCATCACATTCGTGCCGGCGTTGCTCGCGCTCTCGTTTGGCATCGGCTTCACGCTCGGCTGCGGCCAGCCGCTCACCCTCAACATCGCCTACAACCGCTCGCCGCCCGGCCGCTCAGGCGAGGTTACGGGTCTGCGGCTCACCATCAACAACGTCACGCATATCGGCGTGCCCCTTGCGGCGGGCGCGCTCGGTGCCACGCTGGGGGTCGCGCCGGTGTTCTGGGTGAACGCGGCCATACTCGCCGCCAGCGGGCGGCTGTCGCGCGAGGCGAGATAGAGACGCGCGGAGCGTTCGTGGCTCTGATCGTCCTGCTCAGCATCGCCATCCACACGGAACTCTACGCCTTTTACGTGCCGATCTTCGCGCATTCGATCGGGCTTTCGGCCTCCACCATCGGCGTGATCCTCGGCAGCTATGCCACGGCGGTATTCCTGTCGCGGTTCATGCTGCCTGCGCTGCTGCGCCGCTTGCGACCCGAGCAGCTCATGTTCGCCTCCATGCTTTTCGCCGCGCTGGCATTCGCGATCTTTCCCCTGCTGCGCGATATCTACGCCCTGCTCGGCACCTCGTTCATCATCGGGCTGGGAACGGGGTGCGCGCAGCCGCTGCTGATGACGCTATCGTATGAGAAGTCGCCGGCCGGACGTACCGGAGAAGTGACGGGCCTGCGGCTCACCGCCAACAACGTGGCACGCGTGAGCATCCCACTGCTGTCGGGCGCCATCGGCGTGGCACTGGGAGCCGCGCCCGTTTTCTGGATGAACGCGCTCAACCTCGCGGTGATCAGCTATCTCTCGCGAAAATAGGAGCATGCGGTAAGCGGTTAGCGTGTAGGTTGGGTTGAGCGCAGCGAAACCCAACGATCGATGTGAATGCCGTGTTGGGCATCGGCATCAGTGCCTCAGCCCAACCTACGACTCACGCTTGACCGAGACCGCTGTTCAGCCGCGCGCGGCGCTCCTGCCCGCGATGCGGCCGAACACCGCCCCCGACATGAGGCCGGTGCCGAGCGGATAGTTGTAATGGAACAGCCCGCCGACCATTTCGCCGCACGTATAGAGCCCGGGAATCGGTTTCCAGTCGGTGGCGATGACCTGCGCGTCCTGGTTGACCTTGAGCCCGCCGAACGTGAAGGTGATGCCGCCGGTCACGGGATAGGCGACGTAGGGGGGCGTGTCGAGCTTCTGTGCCCAGTTGGTCTTGGGCGGATCGATCCCTTCCGTGTGCACGCCGTCGAGCACCGCGGGGTTGAACGGCCCGCCGCGCGCCGCCGCAGCGTTGTACTCCTCGAGCGTCTTCAGCGCCTGCCGGTGATCGACTTTCAACTGATTCACCAGCCCCACCAGCGTCTCGGACTTGAACGGCTCGCTGGTCGAATAGCGCGGCTCGAGCAGCTGTAGCACCTTGCTGTCGAAGATCTGGTAGACGAGGCTGCGCGGCTGCCTGAGTATCAGTCCGCCGTACTTGGCGTAGGTGAAGGAATTGATATCGGCGCCCTCGTCGATCCAGCGTTTGCCCTCGACGTTGAGCATCACGCCGAGAAAGTACGAGAGGCGATTGGTCTTGTCGGTGAGATGCTGCACGCCATAGTCCGGCGCCTCGGCATTGATCGGGGTCGCGTGGCAGCCGCCCCAGTGTCCCCACGGCATGGCCCCGATGTCGAGCGCCATCTTGAGCCCGTCGCCATAGTTGAAATTGGAGCCGCGGACCTTGGCGTGATCCCATGGGTCGCCGAGATAATGACGCCGCCACGCGGGATTGGTCTCGAAACCGCCGCTCGCGAGCACCACCGCCTTCGCGTTGATCGTTTCGATGCCATTGGGTCCGCGCACCACGACGCCGTTGACCCGGCCGCTCTCGGCCAGCGCCAGGCGTTGCGCGCCGCTGTCGTAGCGGATCTCGATGTCCATCTTTTCCGCGGTTTCGAACCACGTCCGGGACAGCCCCACGCCCTCGTGCTCGGTTCGTATCATCGCGCCGCGCGGCCATTTGACCTCGTTGCCCACGCGCACCCCCATGACCGAGAGCGCCAGCTCGAACTTCATCCTTCCGGTTTCCTGCATCCAGCACATGGTGTCGTAGGAATTCTCGATGAGAATCGTCGAGAGCTGCGGGTCGCTGCGATCCTGCGTGACCCGCATGAGGTCCGCGCGGAAGGCTTCGACCGGATAGGGCTGCACGCCCTGGTGGAAGCCCGGATAGTCCCGTTCGGCGTTCGGGACGAAGCGGTCGAGTTCCGCCACGTCACTATAGATAAACCGGAACACCGCGCCGCTGAAGTGCGTGTTGCCGCCGCGCTTTTCCCGCGGCGCCTTCTCGAGAACGAGCACGCGCTTTGCGCCGCTTTCCTTTGCGGATACGGCGGCGCTGAACGCGGCGTTGCCCGCACCGACCACGATGACGTCGTAATCCATATTGCGAAACTCCCTTTAATGGAATCCGTATGTGGAACTCTGCAGGAATGCGACCAGATTGTGGACAACCGGCCGGCTGCTGGCTCGTGCCGCGAGTATGCGATTGCGCGCAAAATGCTGTCAAGGCGCAAGCTGAAAAAATGACAGCGGCCGGACGTGAACTTACAATACGGGGAAAACTTTTGAATGTCTGCGGCCGGAAGCAGGAACCACGCGCAGACGCCTTTCCGGGGAAGACGCCATGAACTTCGATTGCCGAGCCGTTGCCACACCCACGCGGGAAGTCGCCACCTGGATCGCACACCTTCGCTACAGCGATCTGCCGGAGCGGACGCGGCAAGTCACACGTTGCGCGATTCTCGACACGCTGGGGTGCGGCGTATACGGATTCAATACGCCGTGGGCGAACATGCTGCTCTCCTGGGCGCGGAACGGCGGAGGCAGGGCCGAAGCCACCGTGTGGGGCGAGGCTGCGCCTTCGCTGCGGGCGGCGGATGCGGCGCTCGTCAATGGCACCGCGTCGCACGCGTTCGAACTCGACGACTACCACAACGCCAAACTCCATCCCGGTGCGGTGGTGGTGCCGGCGGCGCTGGCGATGGCGGAAAAGCTCGACGCGGCGGGCGAGAAGCTGGTTACGGCGATTGCCGCCGGTTACGAGGTGATGATCCGCTCGAGCCTCGCGCTCAACCCGTCCGCGGCGCGGTTGCGCGGCTGGCATCTGACCGGCGTGTGCGGCCCCTTCGGGGCGGCGGCGGCGTGTGCGTCCCTGCTCGGACTGAACGAAGAACAGACGGCCTGGGCGCTGGGGCTCGCGGGGACGCAGGGCGCCGGGCTATGGGCGTTCAACGCCGACGGCACCATGAGCAAACGCCTGCACGCCGGCAAAGCGGCGCATTCGGGCGTGCTTGCCGCCGAACTCGCGGCGCTGGGCTTCACCGGCCCGACGCAGATCTACGAGTATGAGGACGGCGGCGTATTGAAGGCCTTCTCCGATGCCGCCGACCCCGCGCCCCTGACCAGCGACCTCGGCAGCGTCTTTCACCTCGATACCACGGCGATCAAGCCCTATTCGTGCTGCGGCAGCACGCATTCCTATATCGACGCCGCGCTCGAGTTGCGCCGCCGGCTCGGCGCGCCATGGGACGCGCGCCGCCGCGTCAAGATCGGCCTGAGCAAAGTCGTCGACGTGCAATGCGGTTTCGCGTACGCACCGGGTTCAGCGCTCAACGCGCAGATGAGCCTGCGTTACGTCATCGCCGCAGCGCTGATGGAAGGCCAGGTCCTGCCGCTCCAGTTCACCGCTCAGAAGCTCGCCGATCCGGCGCTCACCGCGCTCGCCGCCAGGCTCGATCTCGTCCCTGATCCCAAGCTCGATCAGCTCTATCCCGTACACTTCGCCGGCTGGGTCGCCGCCGAGGCAAACGGCGACTGGATGCGGGTCGACGTGCTCGATCCATCCGGATCACCCGCCGCACCGATCGATGCGCGGGGGATCACCGAGAAATTCCGCGGCATCAACCCGCAGCTGCCGGTCGACGAGATCGCCGCAGTGGCGCTCGCTATCGAGCGGCATTCCGCGCGCGACCTGCTGACGCGGCTCGCCGCAGGCGCGGCCCGGGAGCGGCACACGGCAAGGTAAATCGTTCGAAGAGCAAATGACGCCGCCGATGAACGCCGATGAACGCGGATAAGATCAAAATCAAAAAGCAATAGACAGGACTAACAGGATTTACAAGATTGTTGATGTTTTTGATCGAATCCTTTTAATCATGTAAATGCTGTCCTTTTTCTTTATGATTTTTATCGGCGTTTATCTGCGTTTATCGGCGGCTGATGCTGTTTCGTTTTTCTCACGACTGAGCGCCAATTGATTCAGGGGAAGGAAACCATGAAGCATCTGTCACGAATCGCGGGCGTCACGCTGTCGCTGATCATGCTGGGAAATGTTCCGGATGCCGCGCTTGCGCAAAAGAGCCGGTATCCGGACAAGCCGGTCCGCTTCGTCGTGCCGTTCGCGCCGGGCGGCGGCACCGACATCATCGCGCGCGTGATGGCGCAGAAGCTGTCCGAGGCGTTCGGCCAGTCGGTGGTCGTCGACAACCGCGGCGGCGCCGGCGGCACCATCGGCGCAGAAATCGCCGCCAAGGCGACGCCGGACGGCTACACCATGATCATGGTATCGGGCAGCTACGCGGTGAATGCCGGCCTCTACAAGCTGCCCTACGATCCGCTCAACGGCGTTGATACCGTGTCGTTGGTCGGCACGAGCCCGTTTATTGTCGCGCTCAATCCTGCGGTTCCGGCCAAGAGCATCAAGGAGCTGATCGCGCTTGCCAAAGCGAAGCCGGGATCGCTCAATTACGCGTCCACCGGAACCGGCGGCATCACCCACATGGCTACCGAGCTGTTCAGGCTGATGGCCAACGTCAACATCGTGCATGTCCCGTACAAGGGTACGGGCCCTGCCCTCAATGACGTGATCGGCGGCCAGGTCCAGATGATTTTCGGCAGCATTCTCGCTACGCTGCCGCACACCAAAAGCGGCCGGCTGCGGGGCCTCGCGGTGACCGGGCCCAAACGCTCGGAAGCGGCGCCGGAAATGCCGACCGTGGGCGAATCCGGCCTGCCCGGCTACGAAGTCACACTGTGGTACGGCGTGTGGGGCCCGAAAGGCCTGCCGAAAGACGTGGTCAGCCGCTGGAACGCGGAACTGGTCAAGATCATCAAAGCGCCGGACATGAAAAGCCGGCTGGCGACCGAAGGGCTCGAAGCAGTCGGCAGCACGCCCGAGGCATTCCGCGCCCACATGAAGGTGGAAATCGCGAAATGGGCGAAGGTCATCAAGGATGCCAACGTCAAGGTCGGCAGCTGATCGTCACCGCAGGCGAGGACTGGTAGACTTTATTCTTTACAGCTTGCATTCGTTGGCGATGGATGGTCCCGGTCCAGTTCGGGACATCAGGGGAGGCGCACATGAGTTCGATCGACCAGATTCTGGCGCGGTGGCGCGAAGAAGGCGTGGCGCTGAACCCGGGCGCCTCGGCGTTGCAGCTGGAAGCGCTGGAGAGACTCATGGGCGTGCCGCTCCCCCCCGACGTGCAAAGCTTTTACTCGGCGGCCAACGGCATGCACGACTACCAGCACGATGCCCGGATGGTGTCGATGTGGTCCATCGAAAGGGCGGTGCGCGAGCGCAATATCCAGGAAGGCGAAGATGAATGGGGGCCCTATCAGGACATCGCTTTCGCGGATGTCATCTTTTCCGCGTGGCACTTCCGCTTCCGCGTGCGCACGGAAGGCCGCATGTGCGTGATCGCCGAACTGACCCACGAGGAATTACCGAGCCTTTTTGCGGTCTTCGATGCCTTCCTGAAAAGGCCCGGCAGCCTGGGGCTGGTGGGCGCTTCGAAGCCGGGTTCTTGAATCCGGAAATCGCGCGCCGCTCGAAGGCTACCCGCAGCGAGCGTAACCCGGGTGGAGTGAAATGAAATCCGGGAATTCCTGATCGCATGTCCCGGATTACACTTCGTTTCATCCGGGCTACGTTGACTATCGAAAAACCTTCCACAGGCCTGCCGTTTCCGCAACTCTGCTCTCTCGCTCCAGCTTGATCAGGTGTGCGTGCAGCGAGCGCCGTGCAACGGGATGCAGCCGCGCCGGCGTGTCCGCATAAACGATCGGAAGCAGGTCGTCCAGAGTCGCCGGATTCTTCTGCGCGAAAGCATCGAGCACTTTCTGTTCGCGCTTCAGGCGATGTGCGACGAGCCGCCGCGCTTCCTCGTGCGGCGTTTCAATGACGTGCCCATGTCCCGGCGCGATCGCCGCGATGTCGAGCTGGAGCAGACGTTCCAGCGACTTGAGGTAAGCCTGCATGTCGCCGTCCGGCGGCGAGATCACGACTGTTGAGCCCTGCATCACGTGATCGCCGGTGAACAGGAGCTTGCGCTCCTCGAGCAGGTAGCATAAATGGTTCGACGCGTGCCCGGGTGTATGAACGGCACGCAGCCGGAAGCCGCCGCATTCGATGCTGTCGCCGTCGCGCAGCGCGCGGTCCGGGGCGAATGCCGTGTCCTGCCGCCCATCGTCCGGCACGCGCCCGAAGCCGCACACTTGCGCGCCGGTTGCCGCCTTGAGCGCTTGCGCGCCGGGGGAATGGTCGCGATGGGTGTGCGTGCAGAGAATCCACTTGAGCCGGCCGCCCACGGCCTGGAGCAGCACCGCGCAATGCGCGTCGCTCTCGGGACCCGGATCGATCAGCGCGACTTCATCATGTCCGATGAGGTAGCTGTTCGTACCCGGTCCGGTCATGACGCCGGGGTTGGGCGCCGTCACGCGCGCAACGAGGTCGTTCACCCGCACGACCACGCCGGGAACTATGTCTCCCATCTGCCCCGGCCCTCGGTTGTCGCGGCTTCCTCGTAACCCGGTTCGCCGGGCAGCAGCCGGCGTCCGTCCTTCGCAATCCGCGGCATCACCGCGGGAACTTCGTGCAGCGCGCGCATGGCCCGGATGAGTTCATCGACCGCCGCGAACCGTCCAAACAGCTCGAGCGTCTTCAATGTCGGCGTGCGCATGTTGAAGTCACCGCGTACGTGCGCCGCGAGCGCCGCCTGCGGCCGCATCCACGTGTGGGCGATGGCCTCCAGGTTGTCGTGCAGGGGTTCCTGCGCGGCGGGCGCGCGGGCGACGAAGAAGCGCGTGTCGTAACGGCGCGGTGCGCCAAGGGGCGTGATCCAGTGGCTGAAATAGACGAGCTCGCCGGCGGCCAGGCGCAGACTCTCGCCCGCGACCAACGCGCCGAAGTCCTGTTCACCGGCATTGAGCGCATGACGGTGGACACGAAAGCGGCTGATCGCGCCGGGTTCATCGAGCGGCACGATCGCGCCGTGCGCATCGCACGCCAGCAGAATCCCCGCTTCCTCGAACGATTCGCGAATCGCCGCGATCCAGTACGCGAGCCCGCCGCGCTCGAGCCTGAGGATGCCGCTCGCCGCCCTGTCGTCAAGACCGTGACAAAGCGCGCAGGCCTGCCGCGAATAATCGGCTGCATCGAGCGCGCCGCCGGGAAACACGTGCATGCCGGGCATGAATCCGGACTGGAAATTCCGCTGCAGCATCAGCACTTCCAATCCTTCGTCCGAGTCGCGGACGAGCGTCACGGTGGCAGCGGGAACGGGCTGGACTTCCGGCATCACGGGCGGGCCCCTGAATTCAAGACCGTACTCTACTCGATTCCATCCCGCGCGGAAATGAGCTGCTGCAGTTTCCGCTCCTCTCTTCACTGGCTTTCGCCTCTCTCCTTCCGCCCACGCCTCTCGCCTCTCTCCTTTCTCTTCTCTCCTCTCGCCTCTCTCCTCAATCAGTCCGTGCCCTTGGCCCCGGACAGCTTGATGAGCTTGGCGAACTTGTCGCTTTCCTCGCGCACGAATTTGCCGAGTTCTGCAGGCGTGCTCCCCACCGTCTCCAGGCCGACGGTCGCGAGCTTCGCTTTCACGTCTTCCAGCTTCAGCGCGCGGCTGATTTCGCCGTTAAGCTTCCCGATGATCTCGGCGGGCGTGCCGGCCGGCACAAAGTAAGCAAACCAGTTTGTGAAAATAAAATCCGGCACGCCTGCCTCTCCCATCGTCGGCACGTTCGGCGCAGCCGGCGAACGCTTCGTTGAAGTCACTGCGAGCGGGCGCAGCTTTCCAGCCCGGACGTGAGGCATGGCCGGCGGCATCCCGGAGAAGAACATCGGTATGTGGCCGCCGATGAGATCTGGCATGACCGGCCCGGCACCCTTGTACGGCACGTGCACCATGTCGAGCTTGTAGGTGATCTTGAGCAGCTCACCGGCGAGATGCTGCACCCCGCCGGTGCCGGCGGATGCGTAGGTGAGCTGCCCCGGGCGCGCCTTGACGAACGCAATCAACTCTTTCACCGACTTCACCGGCAGCGAAGGATGGACGACGAAAATCAATGGCGTCGTCGAGGCGAGCGACACCGGCGCGAGATCCTTCTGTGGGTCGTACGGGAGTTTCTGCAGGTGCGGCAGCACCGCAATCTCGGCAGGAGAGGCGAGCAACACGGTGTAGCCATCGGGCGAAGCCTTGGCGACGATTTCCGCGCCGATCACTCCGCCCGCCCCGGTACGGTTGTCGACGACTATGGTCTGTTTGAACGTTTCGCTCATCTTGACCCCGACGGTGCGTCCGGTAAGGTCAGTCGCGCCGCCGGGGGCATATGGAATCACCACCCGAATCGGCTTCGACGGGTAACCCTGTGCGATCGCCGCGCCGCCCCCAACCGCAAACAGGCAGCCGGCACATGCTGCAAACAACTCTTTCAATCGAGACATGTCCGATTCCTCCTTTCGTGCTTGCCGTGCATCACTCGGCCTGGATGCCGGCCGCCCGCATGATCTTCCGGTACTTGTCGGCTTCCGCCCTCGCGAAGCGCGCCAGTTCCTGCGGCGTGCCGGGCACGACGTCGACGCCGGTTACATTTTCAAGGTAGTCCACGACTTCCGGCAGCCTGAGTATCCGCACGAGTTCGCCGTGGAGCTTGGAGACGATCGTCTTCGGCGTTCGCGCTGGAACGTAAAAGGCGAACCAGATGCTCGTATCGAAGTTCTTGAGGCCTGCTTCCTGAGCAGTCGGGACGTCCGGCAGCAGGCGCGAGCGCTTCTGGGTAGTGATGGCAATCGGCTTGACCCGGCCCGCCCTCACGTGCGGAATGGCGGGGCCCATGCCGACGATCCCGATCTTCACCTCCTGGCCGCCGAGCAATGCCGCCGCCAGCGGGCCGCCGCCCCTGTATGGCACATGGACGGTTTTGGCCCCGATCAGCATGTTGAACAGCTCCAGCGAAAGATGCATCGGCGTGCCCACGCCCGGCGTCCCGATCGACACCGACCCCGGCCGCGCCTTGGCCGCCCCGATGATGTCTCGCAGCGTGTTGCCCTGGAACGAGGGATGCGCCGCGAACAGCATGGCCGAGACTGTACCGAGCGTGACCGGCGCGAAATCCTTTTCGGGATCGTAGGGGAGTTTGCGAAACAGCCCGAGGTTGATCGACACCTCACGGCTCGAGGCAACCAACACGGTGTGTCCGTCGGGCGTGGCCTTGGCTGCGATCTCGGCCGCGATGAAGCCGTTCCCGCCGGGGCGGTTGTCGACCACTACCGGCGTGCCCCAGTTGTCCGACATGCGCTGACCTACGGCGCGCGCCAGAATGTCGGTGTTGCCGCCCGGTGCAAAGGGCACCACCATGCGGATCGGCCTGTTGGGATAAGTTTCGGCGGACATGGCCGGATCCGGCCCCAGCGCGAGCAACGCCACAAAACCTGCTGAGAGTACGGTAAACAGCTTCTTCATCACACTTCCTCCTGGTTGGTTGAACATCCTCCGTTTTTTTTGCTCTCCCAACGTTTCCGGGACGGGGGCTCCCCGACGCCCGATGTTCGCCGCCTTTACGTCTTTTTAAATCCCCCGCCTCCTTCACGATGCATCACGGTGCAGCGCCAATGCCTCACCCCAGCACGATCGGATACCCCGGTGGGGGCGTGAACCCGAGGTCGCCCCGCTGGATCACCGCTTCGCGCCCGCCGTGCTGCTCGAGCAGTTCCGCCTGGCGCTTCTTGGCCCGCGCGTCGACTTCCGCCGGATCGCAGATCGCATGGAGGCGCGCCCGGCATTCAGCCAGCACCGCCGCGTAGCGCGAATCCTGCGCGAGGTCACGCAGTTCCTCCGGATCCGTCTCCAGATCGAAAAGCTGCGGCCGATAGGCAACGTAATGCACGTACTTGTACTGGCCGTGCCGGATCATGAACGCGCCGGTCGTCGAGCCCATGCCGTGATACTCGGACAGCACGTTGCGGTCCGGCCGGCCGCCCACTGCAAGCTTGAACAGCGAATAACCGGGATGGCCGTCATACATCTCCGGCCGGTCTTCGCCGACGCATTCCATGATCGACGGATAGGTGTCGACGTGATTGGCCGGCGTGCTGATTCTGACGCCCTTCGGAATGTCCGGCCCGTTGATGATGAGCGGCACGCCGGCGACCTCCTCGTACATCGTGGATTTGCCCCACAACCCGCGCGCGCCCAGGTTGTCGCCGTGATCGCTGGTATAGAGGATGCGCGTGTCCCCGGCGAGACCGGTGTCCGCCAGAACCCGCAGGATCTTGCCGACGTTGTCATCGAGAAAGGAGCAGAGTCCATAATAGGCTGCGATCGCCTTCCTGAGCTTCGCCTCATCGAAAAAGCGGTCGTAGACAAAGCTCGCGGCATAGTCCTGAAGATACGGATGGCCCGGCCGCTCGTTCTGCGCGTACTGTTTCGGCAGCGGCATTTTGTCGAGCGGATACTGATAATAGAACTCCGCCGGTGCGACCAGCGGAAAGTGCGGGCACACGAAGGAAACAAACAACACCCACGGCTTGTCGCGGTACCGGGGCGCTTCCTCGCGCAGCCAGATTTGTGTGCGGGTGCAGATCTCCCGATCGTAGGCCGTATACGGTGTTTCACCGGGACCCGCGAGCTTCGCGATTTTCCACGACAGGCCCCGCTCCGGCAGATCTTTGCGGAGCAGTCCCATGAGATCGCCCTTGCCCTCGATGATGTTCATCGGGATGATCTCTTCGGAAAAGCCGTTGTCGTCGCCCGGATGGCCGCGAAAATGAAGCTTGCCGATCGACACCACGCGATGGCCGCGGCTGCGCAGCCGGTGGTGCCAGCTCGGGATCGCGCCCTCGTAGGCGTCGGCGTTGTCCCAGTAGCCGATCTGGTGCACGTACTTGCCCACGGCAAAGGCGGCGCGCGCCGGCACGCATACCGGACAGGTGGTGTAGGCGGAGCTGAACATCGTGCCGCCGGCGGCGAGCGCGTCGATGTTCGGCGTTTTCACGATTTCGTGTCCGCTTGCGCCCATGATCTTGGGATTGTGCTCGTCGGACATGATGATGAGGAGATTGGCCGGTTTCATCGTGTGCTCTGTGGCTGGCCTTTCGGTTCATAGGTGTCGGAAATGAGAAGCCGCCGCGCATTCGGCGGAACATGGAGTTCCTGGTAGTAGACGTGCCGGTTGCGCCCGGCGCCAGCGGCGATTTCGAGCAGCGTGCCGACCGTGCCCTTTCTGACGTTGATGGCACGGCATACCGCCTCGGAAAACGCGATCGTCCTCAGCGCCTGCGTGAGACGCGTGACCGGCAAACCGAATTCGCGGCTCAGGATCGCCTTGAAATTGGCGCCGTCGAGTTCCGCCATGGGCCGTGTCAGCATGCTGCCGAAGCGCCGCGCGTCGAGGTAGAACTTGCTGTAGACGACAAATTCGTCGTTGACGCTGATGGTGCGATCGATGCGGATCACGCCGTCACCGCGCTGACCGAGATAGTCCGACCAGGGCCCAAGCTCGCGGATGCGCTTGCGCCACACGACCTTGGGATAGATCGGGAGGAAACCGTTGCCTGCATCGTCGAGAAAACGGCAATGCCAGGGCGCATCCATCGGCTTGCGGCCATCGGCGACATAAGTGCCGCTGCCCTGGAGTCGCACGACGATGCCTTCGTCCACCAGTGCGCGCAGGGCGCGCTGCACCGTACCGAGGCTGAAAGGCATATGACGCGCGAGCGCCTGCTCGGTCGGCAGCTTGGCGCCGGGTTTCCAGTAGCCGTGCTCGATTGCGGCGAGCAGCGTGTCGCGCAGCCGGGCATACTTGGGTAAACCGGGGGTCGAGCGCGCCAGAAACCGCGTCAGTATCCCCGTTTCACCGGCAGGAAAGAGCGTTGTATCCATATCACTCGGGTTTGACGCCGGCATCGCGCGCGACCTTGCCCCACTTCAGGGTTTCCTCTTTGATACGGGCCGCGAGTCCGGGTGGCGTGCTGTAGACGGCCTCGGCGCCGATCTTGATGAATTGCGACTGGATGTCCGGAAGTTTCAGCAGTTTTTCCAGTTCGAGATTAAGCCGGTCGACGATCTTCTTCGGTGTTCCGCGCGGGGCGAGCAGCGCGTTCCAATTGTCGGCTTCGAATCCCGGGAGCCCCGCCTCGCCTACCGTCGGCACCTCGGGCGCGGAGGGGGAACGCTTGCCGGTGGAGACCGCAAGACCGCGCAACCGTCCCGCTTTGACATGCGGCAATGCGGGCGGCATGCCGGCAAAGAACACGTGCGCCTCGCCGGAGAGCACCGCTGCCGTCGCCTGTCCCCCGCCTTTGTACGGGACGTGGACGAGATCGACACCCGCCACCGATTTGAACAGTTCCGCCGAAAGATGCTGCGGACTGCCGTTGCCGACGGAGGCGTAATTGAACTTGCCGGGCTGCGCCCGGGCGAGCGTGATCAGCTCCTTCACCGATTTTGCCGGGAGCGACGGATGCACCACCAGAAGCAGCGGCACCGAGGCGACCATGCTGACCGGCGCAAAACTTTTGACCGGGTCGAACGGCAGCTTCCGGTAGAAGCTCGGGCTGATCGCAACCGACAGCGTCGCCATGAACAGCGTATAGCCGTCAGCACCGGCTTTCGCCACGATTTCGGCGCCGATGTTGCCGGTCGCGCCCGGACGGTTGTCGACGATCACCGGCTGCCCGAAACTCTGGTTCAGTCGTTCCCCGATCACGCGGCCGATGATGTCGGGCGCCCCGCCCGCGGCAAATCCCACCACCATCCGGATCGGCCTGCTCGGATAGGTCTGAGCTTCCGCAAAGGAAGCGAAGCTCATTGCTGCGAGCACGCTCACAATCCAATAACCTGTCACGCGTTCAGGAGTCATGTCTGCCATTCCCCCGAGCAAGTAGCATGTAGGTTGGGCTGAACGAAGTGATGCCCAACACGGAACGAACGCCTGGTGTCGGGGTTCACGGGTTCGCCCCAACTTACGACTCTCCTCTCTTCTCTCATCTCTCCTCTCATTGAATCTTCCCAAGTGCGCGCAAAACCCGCTCCGGTGTGAACGGCAGCGTGAACACGCGCGCGTGGTAGGGCCTGAGCGCATCGTTGAGCGCATTCATGATCGCTGCGGCCGCGCCCGCCGTACCCGCTTCGCCCGCGCCTTTCGCGCCCAGCTCGGAAGTTGCAGTCGGTGTGCAGGTATGGCCGACCTCGATATCGGGCATCTCGCCGGCCATCGGCACGAGGTAATCGATGAGGCTGCCGTTCAGGAGCTGGCCTTCGGGGCTGTAGAGACACTGTTCGTAGAGCGCGGCGCCGATGCCCTGCACCACGGCGCCCCGGATCTGCTCATCCGCGAGCAGCGGGTTCACGATGGTGCCGCAGTCGTCCACCACCCAATGCCGCAGCAGTTTCACGAAGCCGGTGTCCACGTCGACCTCGAGGTGGCTCGCCTGTATCCCGTTGGTATAGGTTCCGGCGTAGGTCTTCTGCGCGTAGCTGCGGGTCACGGTAAGCTCGGGCTGAAAATCCCGGGGCACACGCGCGGTCTGGAAGTAGGCCGTGCGCGCCACTTCCTCCAGCGACATGCGGACCGCGCCGCTCGCCGCCTCCACCACGCTGCCATCGCGAATCTCGAGAAGGGAGGCCTCGGACTCGGTCAACCGCGCGACAAAATTCAGAATGTTCGCGCGCAACGCCTTGCCGGCCTGGAACACCGCCTCGCCGCCGATGCCGGTCCCGCGCGAGCCCCAGTTGCCGCCACCATAGGGCGTCACCTCGGTGTCGCCGATCACGACTTTCACCTGTTCGATCGGCACGCCGACGAGCGTTGCAGCGATCTGGGAGATGACGGCGTATCCGCCCTGCCCGATCTCGTTGATGCTGGAAGCAACCGTGATGCCGCCGGTTGCGGTGAGCTTGATGGTGCAGGCGTCCTGCGCCGCGATGGAAACGCCGCCCTGGCCATAAGTAGCCGAGGACGGATTCGAATTCTCGACAAAGCTCGCGAGCCCGATCCCACGGTAGACACCGCGTTTCCTCAGCTCGGCCTGCTCCGCGCGCAACCGGCGGTAATCCATCATCGCGAGCAGCTTATCCAGCGCTTCGTGCTGCGACAGCCGTTCGAAAGTAAGACCGGATACCAGCGTGTGTGGATAGGCGTCGGCCGGCAGGTAGTTGCGGCGGCGGAACTCCGCCGGGTCCCTGCCAAGCGCCTCGGCCGCGAGATCGACCAATCCTTCGCTGGTGATGCATGCGATGGGATGTCCGACTGCGCGGTATTGCCCGTACATCGGTTTGTTCTGAAACACCGCGCGGCTGCGCGCGCGATAGGCCCGCTGCTGGTAGGGGGCGCCCACCAGGTTCGCGACCTGGATGCCTTCATTCGCGCTGCCGCGCGGATAGCCCGAGTACGGTCCGATGCCGTACAGGTCGTCGACGTCCACGGCGAGAATATCGCCCGCCTTCGACACCGCCATGCGCGCTTTCACGCAATGCCCGCGCGCGTGAAAGTCGGAAACAAAGGACTCGAGCCGATCGGCGATAAACTTTACCGGGCGGCCGAGGAGAATTGCAGCCGCGACCGTCGCCAGCTCATCGCCGTAGGTGTGGATCTTGAGCCCGAACCCTCCGCCGACATCGGGCGCGATCACCCGCACCCGGGGCTCGGAAAGGCCGAAGTGTCGCGCCAGAATCCACTGCATCATGTACGGCACCTGCGTCGAGTGCCAGACCGTCAGTTGCCGCTCGGCGGGATTGAAATCGGCGAGGATGGATCGCGGCTCGAGCGTGACCGCGGTGTGGCGGGTCGTGACGAAAGTGGCTTCTACCACTTGGTCGGCTCGCGCAAACGCTTCGTCGACTCCGCCCGAATCGACCCGCCGCTCGAAGCACAGATTGTCACCGAGTTCCGGATGAATGACCGGTGTGGCGGGTTCGAGCGCGGTTTCCGCATCGGTCACGGCAGGCAGCTCCTCCCACTCCACGCGCACGAGCTGCGCGGCATCTTCCGCCAGCGCACGCGTTTCCGCGATGACCGCCGCGACCGGCTCCCCCTGCCAGCGCGCGCGATCCGCCGCGAGCGGATACTGCGGCGCCGAACGCATGCCCTTCACGTGTGCGAGCACCCCGACGTACGGCCGGCACATTCCGGCCACTTCCGCCCCGGTGATCACGCGCAATACGCCGGGAACATGCGCCTCCGTCGTGTCGATACGCACGATGCGGGCATGCGCATAGGGGCTGCGCACGAAGGCCGCATGCACCATCCGCGGCAGCCGGATGTCGTCCACGTACTGGCCCCGGCCCGCCAGCAGCCGCTTCGCATTCGCGCGCGGCAACGGCACACCGATGTAATTTGGGGTGCGGCTCGCAGCTGTCGGCCCGCCGGCGGATTTCATGACGCCGCCTCTTCCCGCCGCGCGCGGCACACCGCTTCCACCGCGTCTACGATGGCTTGGTATCCCGTACAGCGGCAGTAATTGCCCGAAAGATGCGCGCGGATCTCTTCGCGCGACGGGCGCGGATTGCGCGCCAGCAGTTCTGCCGCCGTGAGCAGCATTCCGGGCGTGCAGAAGCCGCACTGCAGGGCGTTCCGTTCGTGGAACGCGCGTTGCAGATCGGCCAGCGCGCCATTCCCGGACAACCCCTCGATGGTCTCGACCCGCGCGCCATCGCACTGGGCGGCGAGCACGAGACAGCCGCGCACCATCTCGCCATCCACCACCACGGTGCACGCGCCGCACACGCCGTGCTCGCAGCCGAAATGAGAGCCCGTCAGGCCGAGTTCTTCGCGCAGGAAGTCGACGAGGTTCTGGCGAACCGCAACGCGCCGGCTGATCGTCTCGCCGTTCACGACGAGCTTGACCTCCATGATTTCCGCGGGCTCGCGCACGGTTATCGCTCCGCGCCCGCGAGCTGCGCCATGACTCTGCCGGTCAGCACGCGCGCCAGATGCATTTTCGCCGCCGCGCTGTGGTGTATGTCGTCAGACGGCTCGAGGTCGTGCTCGAGCGCAGCTTGCGCGGCGCTCACTGCCGCGTCAGAAAATGCCTTGCCCTCGAAGGCGGCCGCAGCGTTGCGTGCCAGCACCGGTGTCGCACCGACACCGAAGTAGGCGAGGCGCACATCCGACAGCACGCCGTTCGCGAGCCGGCCGTGCGCAGCGAGTCCCACGATCGCGTAATCGCCGTGGCGCCGCGCGAGTTCCTGGAACGCGGAGCGATAGCCGGACTCGAGCACCGGGAATTCGCCCGCAAGAAGAATCTCCCCCGGTTCCATGGCTGTCTCGTACAGTCCCTTGAAAAACTCACGCGCGGCGACGCGGCGCGCGCGCTCCTTGCTCGCGATCAGGAATTTCGCGTCGAGCGCGAGGCTGCACGCGGGAAGTTCGGCCGCCGGGTCGGCGAACGCGATGCTGCCGCCGAACGTGCCACGGTTGCGGACCGCGGCGTGCGCGACGTGCGGCAGCGCCTGGTGAAGCAGCGGCAGATGTCTTGCGATCTCGGGCGAGCGTTCGACGTCCCGGTGGCGGGTCAGCGCACCGATCGCCAGCGTTCCTTCCATGACGTTGATGCCCGCGAACTCACGCAACCCGCCGATATCGATCAGCACACGGGGCGCCGCAAGGCGCATGTTGAGCGCGGCGACGAGGCTCTGCCCGCCGGCGAGGAGCCTGGCCTCTTCTCCGTAGCGTTCGATCAGCTCGAACGTCTCGGCAAGTGATGCGGGTTTGACATAGGCGAAAGCGGGCGCTTTCACGATCTCCTCGCGGCCCTGTGAAATGTGCCGGCGTGTCCGTCGGCAGCCGCGCGCCGGCGGCAACTACTGTAGTGCTATATAGTATTTGAGGTCAAGAACCCGAATTGGGGCGGTCAGACGTGACCGTACTTGGCGAGCACCTGTTCGAGGGTGGCGCCGGCGGCGAGCTCGGCGCGGATCTGGACTTCGGTCGCGGTCAGGCGCTCCGCTTCATTGAGGACCTTCTCGACCTCGTCATAGGGCACCACGATTACACCATCCACGTCGGCCAGCACAAAGTCTCCGGGATTGACGATGACGTGCTGTTTGGTGGCACCGGGCAGATACGCCGGTACCTGCCACGCTGTCACTTTCCAGCGGCCAATGGATTGTACCGGCGTGCGGTAGCGCGCATAAACCGGAAACTTCTGCTTTGCGATCCACTCGATGTCGCGAATGCCGCCGTCCACCAGCGCGCCCGTGCATCCGCGCTGCTTCATGCCCAGGGCGATGAGTTCGCCGAAGAAACAAACGCCCTCGCCCGAGCCGCTCCACACGCTCACGCATCCCGGCTTGAGCTCATCCACCGCCTTCATCTTGTCCGGGTCGCCGCCGCCGGCATACGGGCGCATCTCGCCGCAAATGGTGTAGGCCCAGCCTGCGAGCCGACCTGCGTCCACGGGATAGGGCGCGAACGCCGGCGCGAGTCCCTGGTGGAGATAGCCGAGCGTGTCCAGCACGTCGGCCACGGTCGCCGTGTCGAGCTTGAGATAGCGCTGACGGATCGCCTCGGATTCGCTGCTGCCCGGATCGAGAATTTTGTGCACGTTCATGTCCCCTGGACTTCACCGAGCCCGCCTGGGCTCAATACCTGTGACTACGTTCCGTACCGGATCGGGGCCTTTGCCGCCTTCAGCGCCGCGAGCGCACTGTAGCACGCGAGCCACGCGGTCTTGGGATTGTCCGGCGCCGGCACGTTCTCGAGCTTGATGCTGATGTTGCCGGTCCGGCCGCGGATGGTGATGAAATGCGTGTTGTATTTGAGCGCCGGATCGGCAATGACCTTGAGTCGCGTCCGGTCGAACCCGATTCCCGCGAGCGACAGCACCGCCGCAATGTTCACGTTGGCAGGGAAATGCGGCACCCCCTCGCGCGCGGAGCCCTCGAACAGCACGCACGGTTCACGCAGGGCATCGAGATCGACCTTGAGTTTATCCACGTATGCGATGTCCTTCCATGCCGCCGGTGGCTTGGTAACAGCAATCGTGACTTCTTCGACCCCTGCCATGCATGCGGCTTTGAGCGCATCGAGCCCGCCGATGCCGCCCGAGGGAACATACAGCAGCGCACCATGCTCAACCGCGGCGCGCTCGAGTGATTCGCGCAGCGCATCTTCGCACAAGGCGCCGCCGGAGAGCACGATCACCGCAATGCCTCTGGCGAGGAGAGGTTCGCCATATTGGCGCACCGCCTCGTGCGAAGCAGCCTCGACCACCACGTCCGGCCGCTGCGCGATGAAACCGTCGAGCGAAGTGACAAACGCCACGCCGTATTGCTGCGCCAACGCTTTGCCGCGTGAGGTCTCGCTGCGACCGGCGATCGCCACGACGCGCGTGTCCGCGAGGTCCCCGCGCTGGATGTGTTCGAGAAACAGCCGGGCTATGGTCCCACCGCCTACGATGCCTACGCGCATGAAGAACTCCGCAGTCGCCCGACGTCCTTGCTCAGTTCGTCGCGGGCGAGGACGAAACAGTATTGTGTGTACGCCGCAGCGCGGCGCGTCTGCTGAGCTCGGGCCAGATGCTTGCTGCATCCTGTGCGAACACGGTCTCCGCATCCGCAGGCAGGACGTGCCAGCTGCCGCGCGTAATCTCGTGCTGTAACTGCCCGGGCGCCCAGCCCGCATGACCCGCATACACACGAAGCGCTTTGGCCGAGTTCGGCTTCTTCAGCACGCCGTCGATGTCACGGCGATCGGTGATGATGTAGATGTCATTCAGAATGCGTATCGCCCGCGCCGGCGGCTCATCCGAACGGACGACGAAGACGAGCCCCTCGCGCGCGACCGGCCCTCCATAGTGGACGATGTCGCGCCGGCCTTTCAGCGCTTCATACTGCGGAAGCACCTCGGCGAGACGGTGATCGAGCGGGCGGTTGATGATGACACCGAACGGCCCGCTGCTGCGCGGGTGCGTAACCAACACCACCGTTTCCCGGAAATTCGGATCGCGGATCTCGTTCGTGGCGATCAGGAAAATGCCGTTGGCGGCGCCCTCGGCGGCAGGAGCGCCCCCCGGCAGCGCGACCAGCGCCGCAAACACGATTTTCCGGAAGCACGAAGCGAAAATCCCCATGACAGTCCAGCGTGATAGGCGGCGTGAACCATTCTACCACCCGCGGCGCTTCGTTGCGGCGGCCGGGTGCCGCGAAGAAAGCAACGTATCGGGTCAGTCCACGCTGCAGCCGGCGACGGTCGCTTTTCCCGGTTCGGCCAACCCGGAAACCGTCACGCCGTTACGGATCGCCGTCATTTCAGCCAGGATCGCCACCGCGATCTCCGGCGGCGTCTTGCTGCCGATCTTCAGTCCGGCCGGACCGTGCAGCCGGGCGATTTCTTCCTGCGACAAATCGAACTCGGCGAGCCGTTTGCGGCGCGCGTCGTTGTTTTTTCGCGACCCGATCGCGCCGACGTAGAAGGCGGGCGACTTCAGCGCTTCCAGCAGCGCCATGTCGTCGAGCTTGGGGTCGTGGGTGAGGGTCACCACCGCGCAGTGGCCGTCGAGGTTCATGTCGGCGACCATGTCGTCGGGCATCCCGCGTTTCAACTCCGCGCCCGCCACGTCCCAGGTATCGGCATACTCTTCGCGCGGGTCGCACACCGTGACCTGGTAGTCGAGCGCCTGGGCCATCTGCGCAAGATATTTTGACAGTTGCCCCGCGCCGATGATCAGCAGTCGCCAACGCGGGCCGTGCACGGTGACCAGCGTTTTCCCGTCGAAGGCGAGCTGATCCGGCCACTTCGCCGGCCCGATCCTGACGCGCCCCGATTCCATGTCGAGCGTCCGCATCACGAGTTCATGACGCTCGATGCGGGACAGCAACTCGTCCAAACCGCTTTCCGCGGTGAGCGGCTCCAGCACCAAGTCGAGCGTGCCGCCGCACGGCAGCCCGAAGCGCTTGGCCTCTTCGGCGGTGACGCCGTACTTGGTCGTGGCGGGCTTGTCCCGCACCAGTTCACCCGCCCGC
>JACQOK010000177.1 GCA_016202565.1 Betaproteobacteria bacterium
ATCGTCGCCGGGTTCGAGTTGACCAGGATCACGCGATAGGCTTCCTCCCTCAGCGCCTTGCACGCCTGCGCTCCGGAATAGTCGAATTCGCATGCCTGCCCGATCACGATCGGACCGGCGCCGATGATCAGGATCGACTTGATGTCAGCGCGTTTCGGCATGGCACTGGAAACCTGCGGGGCGAAGGACAAAGGATGAATTCATGCTGTGCCCGCCACGGATTTTTCCGCCTTCATCCTTCCGCCTTCCGCCTTCGCCTTTTCGATGAGGCTGACGAATCTGTCGAAAAGGTAGTCAACGTCATGCGGCCCGGGGCTCGCCTCGGGATGGCCCTGAAAGCAGAATGCCGGGCGGTCCGTGCGCGTGAATCCCTGCAGGCTGCCGTCGAACAGCGACACGTGCGTCACCCGCACGTTGGCGGGCAGCGTTGCGGTATCGACCGCAAAACCGTGATTCTGACTGGTGATCATCACGCGACCCGTATCGAGATCCTGCACCGGATGATTCGCGCCGTGATGGCCGAACTTCATCTTGACGGTTTTTGCGCCGCTTGCCAGTGCGAGCAGCTGATGCCCGAGACAGATGCCGAAAATCGGAATCCCGGCGTCGAGAAACTCCCGGATTGCCCTGATCGCATACGCGCAGGGTTCCGGATCGCCGGGACCGTTGGAAAGAAAGACACCGTCGGGCTGCAGCGCGAGCGCCGCTTGCGCCGACGTCTGCGCCGGGATCACGGTGATGCGGCAGCCGCGCGAGACGAGCTTGCGCAGGATGTTGCGCTTGATGCCGTAATCGTAGGCGACCACGTGGTAGCGGGGGCTCGCGAGGCGGCCATAGCCCTGCCCGAGCGTCCATGTGCTCTCTTCCCAGTTGTAGGGCTCCTCACAGCTCACCACTTTGGCGAGATCCATCCCGACCAGTCCCGGAAACTCGCGCGCCGCCTCGAGCGCCGCCTTCTCGTCGATGGTTCCGGCCATGATGCAGCCGTCCTGCGCGCCCTTGTCGCGGAGAATGCGCGTGAGCTTGCGGGTGTCGATGCCGGCAATCGCCACGACGTTCTCGCGCTTGAGGTACTCCGGCAGCGTCCAGCTTTTGCGCCAATTGCTGGGCAGGACCGGCAGATCCCGGATCACCAGGCCGGCCGCGAACACCTTGCGCGATTCCACGTCTTCGGGGTTGGCGCCATAGTTACCGATGTGCGGATAGGTCAGCGTGACGATTTGCCGGCAATACGAAGGGTCGGTGAGGATTTCCTGGTAACCGGTGATCGCAGTATTGAATACCACTTCCCCGACGGTCATGCCCGCGACGCCGACGGAGGTGCCGCGAAACACCGTGCCTTCTCTGAGTACGAGAATGGCGGACTGTGTGGGCGGCACAAATAACCTCTTGATTTACGGAGTAGATATGGAAAGCGGGACAGGCTGTCGACCCGTCCCGCTGCTTGAATGTCGAATTATACGCCGATGGACGTTGCCCGGCAACGCGCCCAAACCCGTTTAGTGTCAGGGACTCTTGAGCCCGAGCACGTCCTGCATGTCGAACAGGCCGTCTTTCTTGTCCAGCAGGAAACGCGCGGCGCGTATGGCGCCCTGCGCGTAGGTGGCGCGGCTCGCCGAGCGGTGGGTGATCTCGATACGCTCGCCGATACCGGCGAACAGCACGGTATGGTCGCCGACGATGTCGCCGCCGCGTACCGTGGCAAAGCCGATCGTGTCGTTCCGGCGCTCGCCCGTGACCCCATGCCGGTCGTATGCCGCGCATTCGGCGAGAGTCCTGCCCAGCGCTGTCGCCACCACTTCGCCCATCTTGAGCGCCGTGCCGGATGGAGCATCCACCTTGTGCCGGTGATGCGCTTCCACGATTTCGACATCGTAACCGTCCCGCAACGCCTTCGCCGCAACCTCGAGCAGCTTGAACGTCACGTTGACGCCGACGCTCATGTTCGGGGCAAACACGATCGCGATGTCGCGTGCGGCAGCGGCGATGCTCTTTTTCTGCTCATCGTCGAAGCCCGTGGTGCCGATCACCATCTTGATCCCCAGGCGGCGGCAGACGGCGAGATGCGAAAGCGTGCCTTCGGGACGCGTGAAATCGATCAGCACGTGGCACCCTTGCAGCGCCGGTTCGACCCGATCGGCAACCACCACGCCGCAGGGCGAACCGATCAGCTCGCCGGCATCCTTCCCCACTTGTGGGTGTCCCGCCTGCTCCAGCGCTGCGCCGAGGCGCAGGTCGGGACCGCTCAGCACGGTTTCAATCAGCATCCGGCCCATGCGACCGGAGCTTCCCGCGACTGCGACATTCATGGTCGTCATTGGAAAACCCCGACTTCCGCGCCCCAATCGTCAGCACGCACCAATGCGGAGGCGCTGATCCGGAATTCGCCGGTTCTGCTCATCGTGGCCCGGCCTGCAACGGTTCTTCCGACTTCACGGCAGGCACCGAGGCTGCGGGTGCTGCTGAGGAAGGCGCGCTTCCCTCTGCCTTTTTTTCTTCAGGCTTGTCCGGAACGCCGCCTGCCGGGGCGGACTTCGCCGCAGTCGGCGTGGATGGTGACGGTGCGACGCCATCCTTTGCGGAACCGGCACCCCCCGCCACGACATCGCCCTCGATACGCTTCAGCTTGTCATCCTCGAAAATGACCGCAATGCGGCGCTGCTCCATGAGCTCGCCGCCCTTTTTCAGAACGTAGACATAGTCCCACCGGTCGGTGCGGAACGGATCGACCACGAGCGGGGTGCCGAGGATGAAGCGCACCTGAGAACGCGTCATGCCGGGCTTGAGTTTCGCCACCATTTCCTGGTTCACGTAGTTTCCCTGCTGGACGTCGATCTTGTACGGCGTAAGCGTCGGCAGCATCGGCACCTGCGTGCAGCCGGCGAGAAGGAAAACCATCGGAATCATTCTGCGCATGAAGAATAACCTGGAAAACGACCCGGATCGCCCGGCCGGCAAACCCCTGCCGGGCGCGCGGTTTCCAAAGCTCAAGAAAGTGAATATGATAGCCGAGACCGACCCACCCCAACAGGGAATTTAGTGAGCTCGCCCAACGATCTCAAAACGATCGGCCTCAAAGCGACGCTCCCGCGGCTGCGCATCCTGGAGCTGTTCGAGAAAAGCCCGGTACGCCACCTGAGCGCCGAGGACGTCTACAAGATGCTGCTCAAGGAGGGCACCGATACGGGCCTCGCAACCGTCTACCGCGTGCTCACCCAGTTCGAGCAGGCGGGCCTGCTCATACGCCATCACTTCGAAACCGGCAAGGCGGTGTTCGAGTTGAACCAGGGCGGACATCACGACCACCTGGTGTGCATCCAGTGCGGGCTCGTCGAGGAATTCTACGACGCCGAAATCGAGAAGCGGCAGATCAAGGTCGCCGAAGAGCGCGGTTTCAAGATTCACGACCATTCGCTCCATCTCTACGCCGACTGCATCAGGCCCAATTGTCCGAATAAAGCCAAGAGTTAAGCCGCAGCATAGTGACTAAGGCCAGATACATATTGCACTCCTTGGGAAGGAAGTGCGATGCGGATAGGACGGAGCGGAGCGGTCGCCGCTGCCGAGGTGGCCCTCGGTAAGCCCGACGGCTATACCATCGTCCTCACGCCGCTCTCCACGCTCGTCATCCAGCCGCAGATCCTCGACCTGCGTTACAAGACGCCGGACGACTACGAGCCCATCATCAACGTGGTGTCCTACTACCCGCTGCTCGTGGTGAGGCCCGACGCACGGTGGAAGAATATCCAGGGGTTCGTGGCGGAAGCAAAGGCGAATCCCGGGAAGCTGCGGGTGGGTTCGTGGGGCCGGCGGTTAATTCTCGTTTTCCCGTTGCTGCCTTTGCGCCTCAGCCTTTAGCTTTTTACTCCAAGCATTTCCGCCGCATGCTTGCGGGTCGTCTCGGTGATTTTGACACCGCCCAGCATGCGCGCGATTTCCTCCACGCGCTGGGCTTCGTTCAGTACCGTAACCCTGCTCAGCACCTTGCCGTTGGCGGTGGCTTTGTTGACCTGCCACTGATGATCGGCTGAAGCCGCGACTTGCGGCAAATGGGTGACGCACATCACCTGATGCCGTGTTCCCAGTTGCTTCAGCATGCGGCCGACGATTTCCGCCACCCGGCCGCCGATGCCGGCGTCCACCTCATCGAAAATGAGCGTCGGCACCTGCGCCACCTGATTCGTGACCGTCTGGATCGCGAGACTCAGGCGCGAGAGTTCGCCGCCGGAGGCGATTTTCGCGAGCGGCTGCGGCGCCATTCCTTTGTGCGCGGAGACCAGAAACTCGACCTGCTCGAGTCCATGCAGCGCCGGCTCCCCCAATGGATGCAGGGCAACCTCGAACGTGCCACCCGCCATGGCAAGCTTCTGCATGGCCGCGGTCACCTCGTCCGAAAGCTTCCTTGCCGCCTTTTTCCGTGCCGCAGAAAGCCTCTTCGCTTCCTCGACGCACGCACCATGCGCTTCTTGCTCCTGTCCGCGCAATGCGTCCGGGTCGCCACTGCTGCCCAGCTCCGACAGGCGCAGCTTGGCCCGCTCCAGCGTTTCCGGCAACTGTTCGGGCGATACGCGATACTTGCGCGAAGCGGCGTGGACCGCTTCGAGGCGCTGCTCGATCTCGCGCAACCGCTGCGGATCGACATCGAGGCGTTCGCCGTAACGCCGCAGCGCGTAGGACGTCTCCTGCAGTTGAATCTGCACCGGCTCCAGGACATCGAGGATTTCCTTCAGGCGCGGGTCGTATTCCAGCAGGTGGTTGAGCCGCGTGATGACCCCGTTCACCTGGGACAGGCTCGAGCCTTCACCCTCGGAGAGCACCTCCAGACCGTGTTGCGCCGCTTCGATCAGGCTCGCGGCATGCGTGAGCCGTGCGTGCTCTGCGATGAGCGACTGCCACTCCTCCGCGGTGAATTTCAACGCGTCGATCTCGCGCGCCTGCCATTCGAGCTGTTCGCGTTCGGCGGCAAAGGCGGCTGCATTGTTGTCGAAAGCGACGCGTCGCTCGCGCCGCCGCTGCCACTCGCGGAAAGTTTCCGTCACCCGCCGGACCTGCTCGACGAGCGCGCCGAACGCATCGAGCAGCCCGCGCTGCGCGGTCGCCCGCAGCAGCGACTGGTGCTGGTGCTGGCCGTGGATGTCGACGAGGAACTCGCCGGCTTCCCGCAGCTGAGCGAGGGTGGCAGCGCGCCCGTTGATGAAACCGCGGGAGCGGCCGGTCCCGTCGATCACGCGCCGCATGAGGCAGGTGCCCTCCTCATCGGCCAGCTCGTTCGCCGCCTGCCAGCGCGTGAACTCCCGCATTCCGCGCACGTCGAATTCAGCGCTCACCTCGGCGCGGTCCGCGCCCTGCCGCACCACCAGGGCGTCGCCACGCTCTCCCAGCACCAGAGCGAGCGCCTCGATCAGGATGGATTTGCCCGCCCCGGTTTCGCCCGACAGCACCGTGAAGCCGGAGGAGAACTCGAGGTCCATCCGGTCGACGATCACGAAGTCGCGAATCGATAGGCTGCGCAGCATCCTTCCTTCACTCGCGGTACCAGTTCAGCTTCTCCCGCAACATGCCGTAATAGCTGTGCCCGGCCGGATGGAGCAGGCTGATGGCGTGCGGGTAGCGGCGCACCACGATGCGGTCGCCCTCCCGCAGCTCAAAATGGGAATGACTGTCGAAGTGCGCGCGCGGGTCATCGGCGTCGCGCACGACGATCTCTATCGTGCAGTCGCTGCTGATCACGATCGGGCGGTTGGAAAGCGTATGCGGGCACACGGGGACCAGTGCCATGACATTGAGCGAGGGATGAACGATCGGGCCGCCCGCAGACAGCGCATAGGCGGTGGAACCTGTCGGGCTCGCCACGATCAAACCATCGGACCTTTGGTTGTAGATGAACTGGCCGTCGATGCGCACCTCGAATTCGATCATGCTGCCCTTGACGCCTTTGCTCACCACCACGTCGTTGAAGGCGAGCACCTCGAACACGCGCTCATCCCCGCTGAAGATCTCGGCCGCCAGCAGCATCCGATCCTCAGCGACGAACTCGCCATCGAGAATGGCGCCGATGGTCTCGAACATGGTGTCGACCGAGATGTCGGTCAGAAACCCCAGCCGCCCCTGGTTGATGCCGACCAGCGCCACGTCGTACGGGGCAAACGTGCGGGCGATGTTGAGCATGGTGCCGTCACCGCCGATCACGATGGCAAGGTCCGCCTGCCTGCCGAGCTCTTCCAGCCGCAGCACGGGGTAGGGACAGTCGCCGATGTGGGAAGCCGTGAGCCGATCGAGCAGCACCTCGACCCCGCGCTGCTCCAGGAAACGGGCGAGCTGCAGCAGCGGCTCGGCGATTTCCGGACTCTTGTATTTGCCGATCAGCGCCGCGGTCTTGAACGAGGTCTTCACGGCCGAATTAAACCATAAAAATTTGGTGAGCGGTAAGCCGTAAACGGCAAACGGCTCAAGCGCTTACTGCTGTTCACGGCGCACCGTTCGCGAGTCGCGGGTCAGCGCTCACCGCTCACCGGTTTTGTGTAGAATAGGTTTATGCCAAATGACATACCGCCGTTAAGCGAACGCGCGCAGCTCCTGCTCAAGACGCTGGTCGAACGCTATATCACGGAGGGCCAGCCGGTGGGCTCGCGCGCGCTGTCCAAGTACTCCGGCCTCGATCTCTCGCCGGCCAGCATCCGTAATGTCATGGCTGACCTGGAGGAAATGGGCTTTATCGCCAGCCCACACACCTCGGCCGGGCGGGTACCGACTGCGCGCGGTTACCGCTTCTTCGTCGACACGCTGCTCACCTTCAAACCGCTCGACACGGTCCAGATCAATCAGCTCGAGGGGCAGCTGCACGTGGAGAACAGACAGAAGCTGGTTACCTCGGCGTCGCACATCCTGTCCGACCTGACGCACTTTGCGGGTGTGGTGATGACCCCGCGTCGGAGCAGCGGCTTCCGCCACATCGAATTCATCAAGCTTTCGGAGAAGCGCGTCCTGCTGATCCTGGTGACCCCCGAGGGCGACGTGCAGAACCGCGTCATCCTGACCGAGCGGTCGTATACGCCGTCCGAACTGGTCGAAGGCGGAAACCTCCTCAACCAGAACTACGCCGGGCTCACCTTTGAAGAGATCAAGAAACGCATTCACGAGGAACTGAAGCAGCTGCGCGAGGACATGACGCAGCTGATGGCGGCGGCGCTCGAGGCCGGCAGCCAGGCGATCAGCGAATCTGGCGAGGAAGTGGTGATCTCGGGTGAAAGCAATCTGCTCGACAGCCAGGACCTGTCGTCGAACATGACGAACCTGCGCCGGCTCTTCGATCTGTTCGAGCGCAAGACCGGCCTGCTGCAGCTCCTCGATATCAGCAGCCGCGCGCAGGGCGTGCAGATCTTCATCGGCGGCGAATCCGGGCTTGTGCCGCTCGACGAGTGCAGCGTCGTGACCGCATCCTACGAGGTCGACGGTCAGGTCGTGGGTACCGTGGGCGTGATTGGCCCGACACGCATGGCCTACGAGCGCGTGATCCCCATTGTCGACATCACCGCCAAACTGCTTTCCAGCGCGCTCGCCCAACGCTGAAAGAGAGGCGACAGGTGAGAGGCGACAGGCGAGAGCAAAACGGCAATCCCACAAATACACGCCGGGTTTTCTCCTCTCTCCTCTCTCCTTGCTCCTCTCTCTGCTAAAGCAGCATGGCGCGCTTCACGCCTGAGCCGCCCCACCTCCACGGCACGCCCGCCCGGATCGGCGTCCTGCTGATCAACCTCGGCACGCCGGAGGCGCCGACGCCGGTGGCGCTGCGCGTTTATCTGCGGGAATTTCTCTCCGACCCGCACGTCGTGGAACTTCCACGCCCTCTGTGGTGGACGATCCTGAATCTCTTTGTGCTCACGACGCGCCCGAAACGCTCCGCTGAGCGCTACGCCCAGGTGTGGATGAACGAAGGCGCGCCGCTTAAGGTGCATACCGAACGTCAGGCGACGCTGCTGCGAGGCTATCTCGGCGAGCGGATCAAATACCCGCTGGTGGTCGAGTACGCGATGCGTTATGGCCGGCCTTCCATTGCCGACCGGCTGCGGGATCTGAAGGCGCAGAACTGCGACCGGCTCCTCCTGTTGCCGCTCTACCCGCAGTACTCGGCCAGCACCACCGGAACCGCATTCGCGGCGGTATTTGACTGTCTTTCGCGCATGCGCAACATGCCGGCGGTGCGTACCGTGCGCCATTTTCACGATCATGCCGGCTACATCAACGCCCTGGCGCAGAACGTGCGCGATTACTGGGTGAAAAACGGGCGGCCCGATCGGCTGTTGATGAGCTTTCACGGCGTGCCGCGCTTTACTCTCGACCAGGGCGACCCCTACCACTGCGAGTGCCAGAAAACCGCAAGATTGCTGGCCGAAGCGCTGGCACTGAAGCCCGAGCAGCATCACATCGCATTTCAGTCGCGCTTCGGGCGCGGCGAGTGGCTCAAGCCTTACACCGCCGAACTGCTGATGCAGCTCGGCAAGCAAAAGGTGGGGCGGGTCGACGTGGTCTGTCCCGGTTTCGTCTCGGATTGCCTCGAAACTCTCGAGGAAATCGCGATCGAGGGCAAGACCACGTTTCTGCAGGCGGGCGGCCGCGAGTTTCACTTCATCCCCTGCCTCAATGAACGCGATGACTGGATTCAGACCCTGACCGATATCGTGCTCAAGCAGTTGCTCGGCTGGACAGTCGGGGCGTCCGCCGAGGCGCTGGAACAGTCCCGACTGCGCGCGTTGGCGATGGGGGCAAAAACCTAGACGCGTTTGTCGCCGACGGCGGGCTGCTTCCGTTCGTCGCGGTTCGTCGCCTCATTCGTCAAGGGCCGCATCCGTCGGGCACGCAGCACGCCCCTGCTCGCCCATGAACCGTGCCGAGGCAACGCCGCGTGAGCCGAGCGGCACGGTCCCGGGAACTGTTGACACCGTCGGCAATCTTAGAAATAGTTCAGAGAAAGCAGATACTTACCATCAAACCCCGCGTCTCTTGAAATCGCCAAGATCGCCCCGAATTAATTAAAGTTAAGGAGAGCATGGATGCAGGATATACCCGAGATCGCCGCCACCGACGAAAACCGATCCGAACAGCAGCAGAAGTCCGCCGATGCGGCGGGCGGGGAATCTCCACAATCCACAGGGGAGGTGACACCGAGCCTCGAGCAACTGCTGCGGCAAGCCGAGCTGGCAGCCCAGGAGCATCATGACGCCTGGCTGCGCGCCAAGGCTGAAGCCGACAACGTCCGCAAGCGGGCGCAGAGCGAAATCGCCAGCGCACACAAATTCGCGGTGGAAAATTTCGCCTCGGAGCTGCTGGCGGTCAAGGACAGCCTGGAAGCCGCCCTTGCCGCCGACAATGCCGCAGCCGAGAGCCTGAAAAGCGGCGTGGAGCTGACGCTGAAACAGCTCAATTCGGTGTTCGGCAAATTCAATCTAAGCGAAATCAATCCGGCCGGCGAGAAGTTCGATCCCCATCGCCACCAGGCGATCAGCGCGATCGAGTCGGATGCCGAGCCGAATACGGTGCTGCAAGTGCTGCAGAAGGGCTATCTTCTGCACGAGCGGGTTATCCGTCCCGCCCTGGTAACGGTCGCGAAGCAGAAAGCCGTTGAAAGCTGAAGCCGCTGCCCCCATATCGCCATTAATCGCGAAGTTGCGGAACGAAAGACGAGGAAATCATGGGCAAGATCATTGGAATTGACCTGGGTACGACCAACTCGTGCGTGGCGGTGATGGAAAACGGCCAGCCGAAGGTGATCGAGAATTCGGAAGGCGCGCGCACGACGCCGTCGATCGTCGCCTACATGGACGACGGCGAGATTCTCACCGGCGCGCCAGCCAAGCGCCAGGCGGTGACCAACCCGAAAAACACCCTCTACGCGGTGAAGCGCCTCATCGGCCGCCGCTTCGAGGAAAAGGAAGTGCAGAAGGACATCGACCTGATGCCCTACAAGATCGTGAAGGCCGACAATGGCGATGCCTGGGTGGAAGTACGCGGCAAGAGAATCGCGCCGCCCGAAGTCTCGGCGCAGGTGCTGATCAAGATGAAGAAGACCGCCG
>JACQOK010000169.1 GCA_016202565.1 Betaproteobacteria bacterium
CTCGCGGCGTGCCGCCGCGCGGACCGCGGCATCGAGGTGCGCCGGCGGTTCTTCGCGCGCCAACTCGCGGTAGAGGCGCGCCAGTTCAGGATCGGTGGGCTCATCCACCGGGTTGCCCTTGCGCGGTCGGTCGTTCATCGCCATTCGCTCATGCCCAGTCTGAGTTTCGCCAGTGCGTAGCGCAACCGGCTTTTCGCGGTCTCGCGCGACACACCGGTCGCCGCTGCGATCTCTTCGACGCTCATGCCACCCTCGTGCTGCAGCACAAACGCCTCACGCTGCACCTCCGGCAGCGCCTCCAGGAGTTCCAGCAGCCGCGCCGCCCGCTGCTTGCGCTCGTAGCGCGCATCCGGCTGATCGTATTGGATGGCTGCGAGCCCATCGGGCTCTTGGTCGTCAACCGAAAGATTCACCGCGTGCGCGCTCCTGCGGTAGTGGTCCACCAACCGGTTGTGCGCCAGTCGATACAGATAGGTCGTGAATTTCGCGGTTGCTTCGTAGGTGCCGCGCGCGCGAATCAGATTCATCCAGATATCCTGGAACAGCTCTGCGGCTGCCGCCGCGTCACGGCATTGGCGCAGCAGATAGCGATAGAGCCCGCCCTTGTGACGGCGATACAGTTCATCGAAAGCACCGACATCGCCATTACGGTAACCCAGCATCAGCTCTTCATCGCTGCTGTCCGCATTCCAGGCCATAGCGGCTTGGCAGTATGCGTCACGGTGCACACGACGGCAACCCGAAAGAGTGAGAGGATCACCGCCCAACGCTGCGCTCTTTACAGCATCAGTCCCCTTGCCCATTGCTCCCGCGGCCTCCAAGCCGGACGCGGAACGTCGTAAACGCGGCAATCGTGCTCCGGCTTTCCATGAGCGTACCGTTGCCCCGCGCGCATTTCCGCAACAAAAAACATTAAACGTTGACGACCGGGGCATGGGGTTAGCCGAGGCGCCCTATTGCTTGAAAACACCGCGGGCCGGCGTTTATACTCGGCTAACCCCGAATGACCCCGTTTTGGGCGTCTTGCGTTCCACGGACCTGAAAACGGGGACACGAGGGTGGAGGAGGTGTCACGATGTCGATGTTTTCCCCCGAAGCAATCCGCACCATCGCTCTGGTCGGCCATGGCGCCGCCGGCAAGACGACGCTCGCCGAAGCGTTGCTTCACAAGGCTGGCGTGATTGGTGCGGTGGGCAGTGTGGAGAAAGGCTCCACGGTCTGCGACTTCGACCCGCTCGAAAAGGCTTACCAGCATTCGCTCAACACCTCGCTCGCCCACCTGCAGCACCGCGACACCCGCGTCCATCTGGCCGACACTCCCGGCCTGCCCGATTTCATTGGCCGCGCCATCGGCGCCCTGCCCGCGGTCGAAACGGCAGCAGTGGTCATCAGCGCCCAGAACGGCATCGAGATGATCACGCACCGCATGATGCAGTGGGCGGCCAAGCGCAACCTGTGTCGCATGATCGTCGTCAGCAAGATCGACGCGGAGAACATCGACCTGCCCGGACTGCTGGGACGGATTCAAACTGCCTTCGGCAAGGAGTGCCTGCCGATCAACCTTCCGGCAGACGGCGGGAAACGCGTGGTGGACTGCTTTTTTAACCCGGCGGGGGAGTCGGACTTCTCCTCGGTCGAGGCAGCACATCAGGCGCTCATCGATCAGGTCGTCGAAGTCGACGAGGCATTGATGGAGAAATACCTCGAACAGGGTGAGATCGAACCCGAGCAGTTGCATGCGCCATTCGAGAAGGCGTTGCGCGACGGGCACCTGATCCCGGTATGCTTCGTGTCGGCCCGCAACGGCGCCGGCGTCGCCGAGCTACTGGATATTTTTGTCAAGCTGATGCCAAACCCGACTGAAGGGAATGCGCCGCAACTCCTGAAAGGCGAAGGCGCCGCGGCGGAGCCCATCCGCGCCGAGCCCGATCCGGGGAAACACGCCATCGCACACGTATTCAAGGTCGTGATCGATCCTTTCGTTGGCAAGGTGGGGGTGTTCCGCGTGCATCAGGGAACCGTCACCAAGGACACGCAACTCTTTGTCGGTGACGGACGCAAGCCATTCAAGGTCGGACACCTTTTCCTGCTGCAGGGCAAGGAGTACGTCGAGACTGACGCGCTTGTTCCGGGCGACATCGGAGCGGTCGCCAAGGTTGAGGAAATCCATTTCGACGCCGTATTGCACGATTCGCACGACGAGGACCATATCCACCTGGTGCCGCTCGATTTTCCGACCCCGATGCACAGCCTCGCGATCGAACCCAAGCGCCGCGGCGACGAGCAGCGAATTTCGGAGGCGCTGCATAAGCTCTCCGCCGAGGATCCCACGTTCAAGGTCGAGCACCATACCGC
>JACQOK010000184.1 GCA_016202565.1 Betaproteobacteria bacterium
GGAGATGGTCGCGCTCGTCAAGTATCTGAAAACCTTCGAGAGGAAGTCGGGCCCCTAGCTCTCCGACTCGCACCACTGCGCAGCGCAACGAGCCCCAGGGATTCGTTCCTCGGGGCTCGTTGCGTTCTCAGCGCATTGCGCACGCCATCCGCATTCAGCGCTGCCGCAGCACTTCCGGTCGCAACTGCTGCACGATATAGAAGGCGACGGCATCGATCTCCCTGGGACTGATGCCTGCCACGCCCCAGGTGGGCATGCCAGCGGGATGACCCACCGTGATACGGTGCCGCACGGAGTCGATGCTGGCGGCATACGGCCAGCTCCGCTCTACCAGGGACGGCACGCGTAATCCGTGCTGTCGGGCGTACTCGGTGTCGCCCCTGCCGAGTGGCCCGTGGCATTTCCGGCAATTCGCCGCATACACCACGTTCCCCGCCATGAGACGGGCTGCGCGCCCTGGCCAGCGTACCGTGTCGAACGCCGCCGACGAGTACTGTTTTTCTGCCGCGGCCACGCGCTCGGCGCGACTCGGCGGCTGAAACTCATGCTCTTCACAGGCAACGAGCAGCGCGAGCAGCCATAGTGCGCGTGCGGGTTTCATGGCTCGGCGGGTTTCGGATGGATCAACGTTGCGCCACGCGCACGCTTCTGCGCACGCTTCAAGGCGGAATCCGCTGCCGGCGCATTACCCAGTGCGAGCTGTGCCATGTAGATGCCGAACCAGCCCGCGGCGTGCTTGTCGTCAGCCCGTACGATGGCCCGATAGTGTCGCAGCGCGCCCGGATAATCCCCGGCTCGATAGGCGGCGTTGCCGCTATCGAGATGCATGGCCACCTCGGGCGAGACATCGCTGCGCGCACCACGAACGTCAGCGGCTTCGATCGAACCGGTTTCCTGATCGTCCGGCCTGCAGCCCAGGGCGATCGCCAGAGCCGCCGCGGCCCAGTATCGGTTCATGGGTCCTCCGTTCCAGTCGTGCTTCCTCGCCTTCTGTCCCAGGTAACGCATGACAATCCGTGCAAACGCCCTCAGGGTAGTGCTCGACCCGGTCCTGATGACAGATCAGGCAGAAGGTGCGCGTGCGCGGCACGCCCTGCAGCGGCAGCTCCGCATGACACGCGCTGCACCCTTCATGCACCACATCCTTATCGTGCGCATCGCTCGGGGGTCTGGGATGGCACGCCATGCAGCTAACCGTGGGCTCGTGATGGTCTGCGTGGCAGGCGGTGCACTCCAGGCCAGCCGCGCTGCGCGTCAGTGGGTCTGTATGGCACTGCGCGCATGCGACTCGGCCGTGCCAGCGGTGGTCGAAGCTGAGCGTCCGCGTGCGCGGCTCTCCGACAGATATCAGGAAGCGCTGTGACTTCGGGTAACTGCGTGCGGCATACTCGGACGCAGCGTGACAGGCGCTGCACCGTGCCGCTGCCTGCGGACCGTGATGACACGACTGGCAGTCGCGCGGTCCGCTGATCGCCAGCGTGCCATGCTCGGGAGTAGTTGCGTGGCACGCGCCGCACTCGAGTCCACCGTGGCGCGTGTGGGAGAACTGCGTCCCGTCCACCGGCTGATGGCACGCGCGGCACTGCTGCTTGCTCACGACGCCAAAACGGTGCGCCTCGTGACACTGTACGCAGTCCTGCAAAACACCGGCTTCCAGACCCCGGTGCATCCCGGTGATGCTGGCAACCTGCTCGTGACACCCGGCCGTCGCGCACGATGCCACCGCCTCGCGGGGTACTGTTTGTTCATGGGGGTTGTGGCACGCGCCGCACACGCCGCGGTGCGGATCGTCCGCGGGAAAGCGCCCGAGCCTGCGCATGGCGTGGCAGCTGAGGCATTCCGGCGCCTGCGGCCGCAGCGTGGGACTGCCGGCCACACCGGCGACCGGGGCGGCCCGGGCCACGGGCTTGGTGTAGTCGTGACACACCAGACAATGCAGCGTGAGCCGGCTCATCCTGCCCAGCTGCAACTTCACGCCTTCATGACAGCCGGCCTGCGCGCAGGTCTGGTCGGTGGGAGAAAACTCGTGCAGCGAGGTGGCGTGGCATTCCACACACTTCAGACCGCGCAACGAGGGATCAGCGGATGCGAGGTGCACCCGGTGCCCGACGGTGTTCGAGATGAGCAGCCATTTCTCGGGATCGCCCTTTATGTGGCAGGCCTCACACCGCTCGTTCGGTACTTCTGCGTGTTCGGCAAGCCCGGCCGGACTCCTGGCGATCTGCGTCAATGCCATCTTCGCACGCGCAAAGGGCGTGGGCTGATGGCAGGCCTTGCACCCCAACCCGCGGTGTTCCGAGCGCGCGAAACGCTCGTAGGGCTCGACCATCAGGTGGCAGGAAAGACAGAACTCGTTGTCGTGCTGGACGTAGTCGTAGAGCTGGTAGCCGTACAGGGCGGCTGCGGCAGCCGCAGCGAGCAGGAGCCCCGCGAGCGCCACCAGCGCGGCCGCGGGAAGATCGTGCAGCCAGCGCTCAAAACGACGGAGAAGAGCGATGATGGCCCTGCCTCCGGTTGCCCCGGTTGCCCGCCCACAGCGAAGACCGGCACCGCAGGATCATATAGGGATCTCAGCAGCTCACGCTATGCCGAGATACCCTGATCCCGCGTGGTGCGTAACGGGGGCCCGAGCTGCCTCGACCAACCGTGGAGTTGTACGAGAGGGGACCGGCCAGCCCAGGCCGATCCCCTCTCGTATGCACGGCGACCGCACGCCCCGAACGGCAGGCTGCCGAAACTCAGGCCCCGGATTTCTTGGCGAACGTTCTCAGGTACTTCACGATCGCCACGACCTCCTCGTGCTTGAGCTTGCCTGCGAACGGCTTCATGAACTTACCCCTGCCCTTCTCGATCACGCCGATCAACGTGTCATCCGGGGTCTTGGCGAGAACGGCAGGATCGGTAATGCTCCGCACATTCATTTGCTTGACCATGGCGGGCACGGGAGCACCACCCGCGGGGCCGTGGCACGACTTGCATTGCTTCTCGTACAGCGCCTTGCCGTCCTGGGCGGCCGCACCGCCCGCGCTCAGGCTCACGAATACGAGTGCTCCCACAGAAACGAGAAGGTGGTTCAATCTCATGGCTTCGGCCTCCCGGCCAGTTACAGGGTCGAGCGCGCCGGCCGCAGCAGTGCCGGCCGGAATCCCACGGTGAGCGTCAGCAGGTGTGCGTAGTAGTTCTGATAATCCTGCCCCAAGAAGATGCCGTTCGTGACCCTGGCCGGGTAGAGCCCGTCGCTGCGGAAATCGTTCTCCTGGAACCTCTCGTATCCATACCGGACCGTCGCCGTCCAGTTCGCGTCGGGCGAGTAACGCAGGAACGCAGAGACGGGACGGAGCTTCTGACGGATCGTGGGGAAGTTCTGAGCCGTCGCCGACGTGTTCTGGGCTGTCGTACCGCCCGTAGGCGTGGTCGGATTGAAGGCGGCCATCTCAAGCTTGGACTCGGAGACATCCCAGCTCGCGCCCAGGTCCAGCTTGCCAGGCAAAACCACGAGCGTCCAGCCCGTCGAGATCGTATTCGTCCGATCCGTCGTGTTCGCCACCCAGTCGTAGGTCAGGTTGTCCAGCAGCGCGGGCGGTGTCCGGGAGCGGGACCGTTGCCGGAGCTTCGCGTCATCGCGACCCACCGCGGCGTACAGTTCCAGGCGGTCGAGCGGCGTCCAGGTGACTTCCGCTGATGCGGTCCAGCTCCGATCGCTTTGCAGGCCATACGCCGACTCCGGAAACTCATCCGTCCCTCGGCCGTACGTGGTGCTCAGCGTCAGCCGCTCGTGGAGGAACAAACGCGCCAGCAACTCGGCCCGGGTCCGGTCGCGATCCGCGACATCGAAACGGCGCAATTCCGGTAGGATCACATCGCCCTCGACCTCGTACTCGTCGCCGCGCCGCCAGGACACGGCGTACGAAGCGCGCAGCAGCAGCCAATCGAGTCGGGTCAGGTCCAGCGCGGCCCGCGTGGTGTGCTCGCTGGAATTGGCGACCTCGCGCTCGCCTCGACCCATTCCTTCCCAGCCGTAACCGGCCTTGAGCCGCACCCCGTTCAGCAGCCCGTAGGTGGCATCGAGACCGCCGATCTGGCGAGTATAGGGATGACGGTGTGCGTCCGTCTCCTCGACGACCCGCATGCGGTCGCCGTAGCCCACGTGGGCCGGGAAGTCGAGCTCCGTGGTGCGGTCGTCGTAGTCGAAGTAACGGTACCGTGCCGTGAGGTTCAGACGCGGCAACGGCCTCGTGTTCGCCACCACGTGAAAGCGCAGTAGCCGCTGGTCGCCATCCAGGCTGGGCTGCGGCAGTTCCAGCAGCGAGTCGGAGATCGCGCTGTTGATGGTGTGAGGCAGGAACTCCTGGTCCTGCCGGCGCCAGCCATAGGAGACGCCGCCGCTCACGCGCGTCTTCCAGGGGAGGTTGACGCCGCCGGCGAGGCCGAGCGAATGGGCCACGTTGTCCGGCGGCAGCGCCGCGCGTCCTCTCGCGCCTCCCAGCGTCGGATGATCCGTTGAGCGGAAGGGATTGTCCGCCACGACGCGGTCGAGGTCGTTCTGGAAGAGCGAGAGATCGTAGCTGAGCTGCAGCTGTACATTCTCGCGGTAGAAGGCCTGCGACACCTTCAGGTCGTGCACGGTCTGCTCGATGGGCTCGAGGATCTCCTGGGGGCTGAACCCCGACGTCATGCCCAGCGGGAGGTCGCCCCGCTTCTCGATAGGCGTGTACTCTGACTTCATGCCCCAGCGAGCAGCGGGCTCCACGGCGAGCCCGATCCGTACCGCGTCCCA
>JACQOK010000170.1 GCA_016202565.1 Betaproteobacteria bacterium
AAATGCTGGTGGCGCCGGTGGTTGACGCGCAGACCAGGGATCTGATCGGCGTATTGCAGATCATCAATTCCAAGACCGGTCAGCCGTTTCCGCCGGAAATGGAGGAGGGCGCGGCGCATGTGTGTGAGACGCTGGCGATCGCATTCCGCCAGCGCCAGAAACCGGCGATGGTGGTGCGGGGCAAGTACGATCATTTGGTCACCAATGCCGTGATCTCGGCGGAGGAGCTCGAGCTTGCAACGCGCTCGGCGCGGCGCAAAAACCTCGACATCGAGACGGTGCTGATCGACGAGTTCCAGGTCAAGCCGAGCGCGATTGGCGAGGCGCTCGCGTCATATTTCGGTGTTCCCTATGAACCGTTCAAGCCCGATCGAATTAAACCGATCGACCTGCTCAAGAACATGAGTCGCGAGTTCATTGAAAGCAGCATGTGGGTGCCGGTTGACGACAGTAAGGACGGCATCGTAGTGTTGACGGTCGACCCGGAAAAAATCCGCGGCTCCAAGGTCGTCAACAACATTTATCCCAGGAGCAAGATCATCTACAAAGTCTGCGGTATTCGAGAATTCAAGGGCACGCTCGACCAGCTGTTCGGCGCGGTCAGCACCGTCGAGGAGGGCGAATCCATCGGCGATTTGCTTTCGGATATGACGGACGAGGGCGAGGATGCGATGGAAGACGTCGCATCAGCTGCCGAGGACAACGAGGTCGTGAAGCTCGTCAACAAGGTGATCGTCGATGCTTATCAGCAGGGCGCGTCCGACATTCACATCGAGCCTTATCCCGGCAAGGGCAAAACCGAAATCCGCTTTCGCAAGGACGGCTCGCTGGTGCCGTACATTTCGGTGCCGCACGCCTATCGCAGCGCGATTGCCGCGCGCCTCAAGATCATGTGCGACCTCGACATCTCGGAGCGTCGCAAGCCGCAGGACGGCAAGATCAAGTTCAAGCGCTTCGGGCCGCTCGATATCGAGCTGCGCGTGGCGACTATTCCGTCGCAGGGCGGAGTCGAGGATATCGTGATGCGCATTCTTGCCGCCGGCGAGCCGATCCCTCTCGACAAACTGGGGCTTTCGGCGAACAACCTCAAGAATTGCAAGGACGCGATCGAGAAGCCGTACGGACTCGTCTTCGTGTGCGGGCCGACCGGCTCCGGCAAGACGACGACGCTGCACTCGATCCTCGGTTACCTCAACAAGCCGGACACCAAGATCTGGACGGCGGAGGATCCGGTCGAGATCACACAGAAGGGCCTGCGCCAGGTGCAGATGAATCCCAAAGCCGGGCTCACCTTCGCCGTGGCCATGCGAGCGTTCCTCCGCGCCGATCCGGACATCATCATGGTGGGCGAGATGCGTGACAAGGAAACGGTGTCGATCGGCATCGAAGCCTCGCTCACCGGCCACCTCGTGTTCGCCACCTTGCACACCAACAGCGCGCCGGAATCGATCGTCCGGTTGCTCGACATGGGCATGGATCCGTTCAATTTCGCCGATGCCCTGCTCGGGATTCTGGCGCAACGCCTGGCGCGGCGCCTGTGCAGCAAGTGCAAGGAAGCGCACATCGCGACCGAGGAGGAGCTCAACCTGCTGTTGAACGAATACGCGCTGGAACTGCAGAACACCACGACGTGGAAGGAAAACCCGGCCCGCGAGCGCGATAAGCTGTACCAGGAGTGGAAGCAGGGCTTTGCCAACGACAAGGGCGAGATCATTCTCTATACCGCGAAGGGTTGCGATACCTGCAGCAATACCGGCTACAAGGGACGCGTCGGCCTTCATGAGCTGTTGATGGGTTCGGACGACATCAAGAAGCTGATTCAGGAACACGCGCGCGTGGCGCAGATGCTGGCAACCGCGCTCGAAAACGGCATGCGGACGCTGAAGCAGGATGGCATCGAGAAGGTGCTGCTGGGCGTCACCGACATCCACGAGGTGCGCGCGGTTTGCATCAAGTAAGCCAGCGCGGGGGGAGGGAGTCATGAGTCAGATGCAGCGGTTGACGGACGTCGAACTCTTTCACCGGTTCGAGCAGCTCAACCAGATCGGTATCGCGCTTTCCAAGGAACGCGATATCAACCGGTTGCTCGAGTCCATCCTGACCGCGGCGCAGAACATCACCAACGCCGACGGCGGCACCGTCTACCGCATGACCGAGGAGCACACGCTCAAGTTCGAAATCATGCGCAACGACACGCTCGGCATCGCGATGGGGGGCACGAGCGGCGTCGAGATCCCGTTCTTTCCCATCAAACTGTACGACGAGGCCGGCAAGCCGAATCATTCCATGATCGCGGCCTACGCCGTGCACCATGACGAATCGGTCAACATCGCCGACGCTTACATCGCGGAGGGTTTCGATTTTTCGGGGACCAAGAATTTCGACAAAAAGACGGGCTACCGTTCGAAGTCGTTCCTGACGGTGCCGATGAAGAACCATGAGAACGAAATCATCGGCGTGCTGCAGCTCCTGAATGCCAAGGACCGGGCAACGGGCGAAGTCGCGGCCTTTTCGGAAGTCGACCAGCACATCGCGGAGTCGCTCGCTTCACAGGCGGCGATCGCGCTCACCAACCGGCTGCTGATCAATCATCTCGAGACCCTGTTCGAGTCCCTGATCAACCTCATCAACGCCGCGATCGACGACAAATCGCCGTACACCGGCGGCCACTGCGAGCGGGTGCCGATGCTCACGATGATGCTCGCGGAAGCAGTCAACAATTGCAAATACGGCCCGCTCAAGGACTTCGCCATGACCGACCGCGACCGCTACGAGCTGAAGATCGCGGGCCTGCTGCATGACTGCGGCAAGGTGACCACACCGGTCCATGTCGTCGACAAGGCGACGAAGCTCGAGACCATTTTCGATCGCATCCACCTCATCGACACGCGCTTCGAAGTGGTGAAGCGCGATGCTGAACTCCGATTGAGGCGAGACGGCATGGCGGGCGAGGCATTGCAGCGCGAGCTCGATGCTCTTCTCGCGGAAGTCAACGAAGACCGTGATTTTCTGCGTCGCACCAACATCGGCGGCGAGGCCATGCGTGACGAGGACATTGCGCGGGTGCGGCAGATCGCCACGAAATACCGCTGGCGGCGTCCGGACGGCGAGGAGGCCGATTTTCTCGATGCGGAGGAACTGGAAAACCTCACGATCCGCGGCGGGACGCTCACCGCGGCGGAGCGCAAGATCATCAACCATCACATCGAGGTCACGATCCAGATGCTGGAAGCGCTGCCGTGGCCCAAGCACCTGAAGAACGTGCCCGAGTATGCCGGCGGCCACCACGAGCGGATGGACGGCAAGGGCTACCCGCGCGGGCTCACCCGTGACCAGATGTCGGTTCAGGCGCGCTGCATGGGGATCGCCGACATCTTCGAGGCGCTCACCGCGAAGGACCGCCCTTACAAGAAGAGCAAGACCCTCACCGAGTCGCTCACCATTCTCGGCCGGTTCAAGCAGAACGGTCACATCGACCCGGATCTCTTCGACATCTTCGTGTGGGACAAGGTCTACGAGAA
>JACQOK010000164.1 GCA_016202565.1 Betaproteobacteria bacterium
CGGTACGGAAACCCAGCTTTTTTCGAAGTAGAAGATGCCGACGAACAGCGGGATCAGGATGATCCTGAGCCAGGTCAGGAGATTGGGCAGATTGAATGGCATCGGCGATTATCGCCTATCGGCGGCAGGAAAAGGGGTGACGACTGACGAGGTAACGTGTGACGACAGATCCGGCCGTCGGCCGTGGTTGGAGCGCGGTTTGCTGCCGTCAGTCGTCAGTAGCGAAGCGGCGTCAGCCCTCACCTCTTCAGTGCAACTCACGGTAAATCCTCTCGGCCAGCGTGCGGCTGATCCCTTCGACCTGAGCCATTTCGTCGATACTGGCTGATAACAAGCCCCGCAATCCGCCGAAGCGGGTCAGCAGGCGCTGCCGGCGTTTGGCGCCAATGCCGGTGATGCCCTCCAGCGGTGAATGGGTGCGCGCCTTGCCCCGGCGCGCGCGATGACCCTCGATCGCGAAGCGGTGCGCCTCGTCGCGGATCTGCTGGATGAGGTGCAGTCCGGCGTGGTCCCGGGGCAACCGGACCGGTGCATCCCGTCCGGGCAGCAGCAACTGTTCCAGTCCCGGTTTGCGCTCCTCCCCCTTCGCAACGGCAACCAGCATCACGTCATTGAGCCCGAGTTCCGCGCAGACCTCCTCCGCCACGGCAAGCTGTCCCTTGCCGCCGTCGATCAGTATGAGATCGGGAACCTTACCCTCTCCGGCGACGACTTTGCGGTAGCGGCGCGTCAGAACGTCGCGTAGCGCGGCATAGTCATCTCCCGGTGTGATGGCGGCGCGATGAACGGTGCGCTGCGTCCGTTCCATCGCGCCGGAGTCAAGCGGCGAGCTATCGTCCGGCTTGACTCCTATGTTAAAGCGCCGATACTCGCTATTCTGCAGCCCCGCGCGGTCATAGACGACGCACGAGGCGACGGTTGCCTCGCCCAGGGTGTGGCTGACGTCGAAGCACTCGATGCGCTGCATGGTCTCCGGCACCCCGAGGGCCTGCTGCAGCGCCGCCAGCCGCCCCTCCTGGGTTGCCTGCAGGCCCAGCGTCTGCGCTGCGCCAAGCTGTGCGTTCTTGGCGGCCATCTCGAGCCATGCCCGGCGCATCCCGACCGCATGGGTCGAGATCTGCACTTTGCGCCCGGCTTGCTCCCCCAGTGCCTGTTCGAGCGCCGCGAACTCGATGGCGGCGCCAACGACGATCTGGGACGGAATGCCGTGCCGCAGGTAGTGCTGCGCGAGAAACGCCTCGATGACGTCTTCATCAGTGCAGTCATCGGCATTGCGCGGAAAGAAATTCTTGTCGCCCAGATGGTGCCCGCCGCGAATCATGACCAGGTTGACGCAAGTGACGCCCGCCGCGCGCGCGCAGGCGATGATGTCGGCATCGCGGCCGGACTCACCGCTCACGAATTGTTTCTCGCGAACTTTCCTGAGCGCCGCGATCTGGTCCCGATAGACGGCAGCCTCCTCGTAACGCAAGCGCCCGGCCGCGCCGTTCATGCGCGCGATCAGCCGCTCGACCACTTCGTCCTCCTTGCCTGTCAGAAAGAGTTCGGCGCTACGCACGTCCTCGGCGTAATCGGCCTCGCCGATCAAGCCGACGCATGGCGCCGTGCAGCGCCTGATCTGGTGCAGCAGACAGGGCCGCGACCGGTTGCTGAATACCGTGTCCTCGCAGGTGCGCAGCCGGAATACCTTCTGCAGCAGCTGGATGCTCTCGCGAACCGCACCGGCGTTGGGAAACGGTCCGAAGTAGCGATGCTGTTTGTCGAGGCTGCCGCGATGGAACCCGAGACGCGGATAGGGGTGCCCGCTCAACATGAGGTACGGATACGATTTATCATCACGAAACAGTATGTTATATCGCGGATTTAAAGCTTTAATTAAATTGTTTTCCAGAAGCAGCGCCTCCGCTTCGGAACGGGTGACCGTGACCTGGACGTCGGCGACGTGAGACAGCATCACTTGCGTGCGTGGCGGCAATCCGCCGCTCTTCTGGAAATACGACGCGACGCGCTTTTTCAGATTGAGCGCCTTGCCCACGTACAGCGCTTCCCCCGCCGCATTCAGCATGCGATACACGCCGGGCAGCGGGGGCAGACTGGCTGTGATTTCTGCCGGATTAGGCATGAGCAGTAAGATATCGGGCAGCGGGCGGCCACGGGAATGCGCCACTGCGCGCGAATGCGGCGCGGCGATGCGTGATCAACCGGCGCTCAGATGCTGTGAAATCGCCACAAAAACCTTGCGGAACATGTCCGCGGTGAGACGCTTGGTCTGCGTATTATAAGGCAAAAAAATACAATGTTTCGGCTGAAAATCCAGAGAGTTACCCTCGTTGCGTGCGGTAAAAATACACATCAAAACGCAACAATGCACATCAATACAATCAAACACTTACCACGGGGTTTTGGACAGACGTCCGTGCCCGGCATCATCGCCTATTACAATGCGCCCGATCCGCGCGATCACAAAGCTCGACAACTCGCGCGTGCGGTTCTGCTATCTTGGCTTCAGGTGCGCAAAAACTGAAGCAAGTACCCGCAACGGGCCGGAATCGGCCCGTTGTAACTTCTTGAATCTTGGCGCGCCCGGCAGGATTTGAACCCACGACCCCCTGGTTCGTAGTGGTACTTGCACTTAACGGGTTGTTTTGATTAACCAATTTTACGCCGACCGCTGCCCATTTTGCATAACAGCGCTGGACAGCGCTTTACAGCACCGTTGCAAAAGCGTTGCAGGGATTTTTAGCTCGCGTCACTCACCGCGCAGAAAAATCTCGACCGTCGCAGTTATCCACGTCGCGACGCCCGAACCGAAAAAGTCTTCATCCTCTGACCCGCTCAAGACGAGCTCGGATTGCGGTCCTCTCCCGGGGAAGTGGAAGCCAGAATGAACATAAGGCCGATGTCCGGAACCTCCTGCGCGCCTGCTCCGGGCGCACCGGCCCCGCGAACCGGGATGGCAGAGGGATTAAATCCTTTCCAATGCATCAGCTAACCGGCGCGCCACTTCTTGGCGCGTCCGAATTGAGGGAAGTGTTAGGCTTAGTTTCGGGTACCGCCGGTGCTGGCTCAGAGAATGCGTAAAGGACCACCACCACCCAGACAGCAATGAAGGTAATGTAAAACCAATTAAACATTCGTCGAACGTTGATTGTCTTTGGAAGTAGTGGATCCGGTTTCGGGAAGCCGATATAGGAATGCAGTTCCTCTGAAGAATTCTGGTCGGACGTTGATGTTACTCTCAATCTTCGAGCACATCGGTCGGCACATTGAATTTGATTTACAAATTCCGCGTTCCACTTATGTGTCATCGCCCAGCAGAACAAAGAGATTAGGAGGCCGAGGATAGCTGCGATTCTCTGGATCAACGCTGCATCACTTTCAAGAGCTGCTAGCCCAGCGCCAAGTACGGCCAAGATATAAACAGCAGTCAATCGAAGTCGCAGAGTTTCAACATGACGAGCATGATCCCAATTTAGCTTCAACGCGTCGCTTATGAGGTTGTCGTCAGATTCCATGATCTCGCCTCCCAATCGGTGTCAGTGTGCTCCTACTACGCGCGGGGTTCGGGAGCCAACAACGTGCGGTTTCCCAAGTCGACCAGGTTGAGCCAAGCGTAAATTCTGTGTTGCCGTCTTCTCGAAAAGTCCACCGCCCGATCTCCGCCTGTTCGTCTCGCCGTGCGCGCTGATGCGCTGGCACGAAATGGCATGTAACCAAGCCACGAATCTCCCCGTTATCGCGCATCACGTCCAAACGAACGGGGCCATCTCACTTGTCTCCACCAAGCACGGTTAGCGTAACAAAGTGCTGATTGAGGGTTGCCAAGTCTACGTTGACCATCTCATGAAAAAATTGAGGGTCCGTCTTGCAATTATCTAGGTGTCTCGCGAATTGCTGCATCAACTCGTTTCCAATTACTGCCGACCGAGAGTCAGCGGAAAACACCGCATCTGCGGATAGCGCGCAGTTACGCGAGCCATCGCCTCATGGCGCGACTCATCGTCCCGCGCGACGAACTGAGCTGTCCCGTCCCCTTGGCTGCCAACGCCTTTACCACCATACACGAGCGACTGACCGCCTAAGTATGACAGTAGTTCATGGAGAAGCGGACTCCGAAGATTTTTCGGACTGTAAGGTGCCACCTTCTCGTCAAACAGAGCCTGAGCTTTCGACATGAGAACACCCAACTGCGAGGCATTGCCTTCTATCAGCGTTTTTACGGCGCTGCGAACGATGTTCTTGTTCTGTTCACCCAATGCGCGCTGAAGAACGGGTGACCGTAAGTAACCACGGTGTAAGTCATTCAGGATACGAATCGTATCTTTTCGGCCTGCAAGGTCTACAAAGAAAAGATAAATTGGTTGGCCCGGAGTAATGTCCTCGACCTCAATCTCTCCCGATGTGCGAAACCTCAGCCATGCAAGTTTTCTGCCGAAGATGCACGCCTGATCCATCCGACCGCACTTGCTGCCTGCCTGTCGCTCCCCGAGATAAGCCAGCTCCATTATTTCCCGCTCGCCCCACTTAAGGTCGTAAGCTCGTGCGAATGCCGTGGCAATGAGAACGCAAACACTTGCGGAACTCGCAACGCCCTTCCCGATTGGTAACCCATCCGGCTGCATGGTTACATTGATGCCCTGAACATGCGGTGCGAGGCCTGCCACTTGGCATGCCACCCCAGCGCAGTGGCGAAAGTATTCCTCACCGGCATGCGCGATAGCGCGCAAAGTTTCAGAATCCCACGGCGATGCGACGGCCCGTCGCCAACTCCGACCAGTGACCGGGTCGGTTACAAGACTCTCAACACGAAAACCAGAGAAGCGACTGGCGCGACCACGGATGCCCTGTTCGGTTCCGGCAACTATGCAGTGGCCGTCCGCCACACCGTAGTCGGCGGCCCAGTCACTGTGCTCTCCGAAAAGGCAAAGGCGACCGCCAACGCGTAAGTCTATCGGTTGTTCGAATTTGCCCCACGGGTCAGAGTTGAATTTAGACACCACCTTTGACCTGCCCCCTTTAGCGCTACCAATTTTTGATTAGGAGAGTCCTGGGCATGAGCGGTCACTCGCAAGCGCCCAAGTGTAACTGTAACTGGTACACCTCGGCCTGATAGCTCGTGCCATGAGGCACCTGTTGCGATAGTGCCACGTGTGAACGCAACGCTACGACCACATCCAGAGTAGAAACCATCGGAGTAATGCCATCGCGAATCGCTGCGGTCACGATGTTCTACAGCGGGACGCCAGGCACGACTGGGCGTCAGTTTGTTTGGACCGCAAAAATGTCGTCCAGAAGTTGAGCCCACCGAGCCCCAACCACCGAAATGTCGAGCTGCGTTCTCACGACGGCTCGCGCTTGCGCAGATTGCTCGAGCGAAACGGATTCTTTTGCGAGGAGGGGCTCGATCCAGTCAAGTATCCTTGGGAGACTAGCATCGACGCGCGCGGTGAAGTCCCGAGATTGCCCTCGAAGTTGATCCAAGGCATCGCCATCTACTGGGAAGAAAAGACCGGCGCGTTCCGCACCTGGTACCTCACGCAGTCCGACGACGTCGGTGCTCAGGATAGGCAGACCGCAGGCCATCGACTCGGCGAGACTCATATTGAAGGAATCGTGAAGGCTCGTGTTAATTGCGAGATCCGCACTCCAGAAGTATGGAAGTGGATCGCGCTGAAGCCCGACAAGCAAGACCCGCAGCCTGCCAAGGCTTATACACTGAGGAACTTCGGTCCCGACAGCGACTCCCCATACGCGGAGACGCTCTGCGAGGTGATCGCTGACCGGCCCCACGAGGATGAGCACAACCTGTCGCTGCGTCATGTCCGATATAGCCTTCGCGACGTATAGGGTCAAACCGATCTCCTTGACTGGGCGCATGTTGCTGCAATTTACTATTACGAAATCGCTATCGTTCACACCGAGCTGCTGCCGGGACGCGGCACGATGTGAATGGTCGCAAGGTCGAAAGTGGTCACAGTCGATGGGCGGTGGAATAATTTCGAACCGCAGATTGCCATCGATTAGTTGGTTGATCTCATTCGCGAATTTTTGAGAATATGTCACGCGAGCCGATATAGACGAATTCCGAAGTAACAATCCCGTAGTCTCCGGCAATTGATGACCAATCTGCCAGATATCGGAACCGGCCGGAACGAGCATGACACTCGGACGAACGCCATGTGCTGCGAGCAGCGCGGTGGCATGAAGTACGGCAACACAGAACGGGTACAGGTATGTGCCAAGGAGAAGGATCCGGTATCCACGCGCGTGCCAAGATCGCGCCAGGCGAGATATTTCCTCGCCGACGGCAAACGCTTCGAGAACGTCGGAGTTCGGGTACGCATCCGAGCGAACCGCCTTGGGCCCCGTGTATACAGTTCCCTGCCGCGCGAGTTCGGTAGCGCCGAATGGAGCCCCCACGTTTACGATGTAAGTCTTAACGCCAAGCCTTTCAAAGACACCGAGATATCTCGCATGTACCGTACCGGCTCCGGGTAGGTTGCGGGGTGCCGTACCAATTACAACAATGTCCGGCATTAGGCGAGCGGCCGCATCCATGGTTGCGACGGGTCGATTGCCTCGACGGGAATTGCCCATGCTCTATGGCCAAGTGCATGCAGCCCCAGATCGAAATCGCGGAAGAGCTTAAATGATCCAGTGACGAGACACTCGTCCCATTCGAGGCTCAAAACGTGCCGAAGCCCGGACCGCATCCCCGGCAACGCAAGGCCGTGCAATCTGTTTGCACTTGCCTCAAGAGCGAGAAGCTCTGCATCGACGGGATAGCCAGTAGTCATCGGCACGCAGATCACACTCTTTAGTTCCGGGATTCTCGCCAGCCATTGCATTAGGCCGCGCCAGTCTTTGCTTTCCTGCACGCCGAACACCGTGATACGTCGCCGGTTAACCATGTCGTCAAATTGGGAGACGACGCGCTTCATTGCAGCTGGGTTGTGCGCTCCATCCATGATGAACAGGCGGCCTCCGATTACGCGCCGTTCCATGCGACAAGGAAGCTGGGGTGCATCGTCAACCCCACGTGCCCAATCGATTCCAAGGCACTCAACGATAGCGAGGGCGAGAGCACGATTTGCGGAATGCTCGTGGTCGACTGGTTGACCCGATTTCGACGTTCTGAGCAGCTTCGATGTTCGAATCGCAGTAATCCCGTGTTTGTGGCAGTAATCTCTAAGCCGTTGCTCTAAATGGTCATCGAGCGCATTATGGCAAAGAATAGTGCCAGGTGAACATAGCCCGAGTTTCTCCTGCAAAAGCGTGCCTAGAGATCCGCCAAATTCCTCGAGATGATCATTAGCGATATTAGTCAAGCCAACCAGTCCTCCCGGGAAAACGTTGATGATGTCCGATCCGCCCCCCTTGCCAACTTCGTACACCCCCCATGCTTGCGGCGCTGACGCGTGGAGCGCAAAGGCGATCCATGTCCAGAGGTCAGTGGGATGGGGGTGCCATTCAGATCCACGCATAAGTTCCAAGAATGGATAAATCCATTCCAATGCTTGTCCTAGCTGCTCCCAGCTGATTGCTCGCCCGTCGAGGCGGATTCGCTCTCTCACACTGTAGATGTGTGGTGATGTCAGGCAGACCGTTTCTTTACCAACGGCTCGCAGAAAACTTTCAACGCACCTCACGGTCGCGCCCTTGCCATTGGTGCCCGTAACACGGATGACAGGCAATGGGAGTTGTCGAACTTGGAGCTTGCTTAATTCCAAAAATTTCGCCGAACGTTCAACCCCCTTCTTACGATGGAGCGCGGGAACGTAAAATGAATAGGCGTATGCGAGAATGGCGTCAGCATCCCTGCGGGCCACAGCTCGACGAGCTAAGTCGTCAAAGGAGTTCATTCCTTCGACGCCTGGCGAAGCAACGAAAGCCGAGAGATCGCGGCCGTCAACAACGCGCTTCGAGATCCCACAGCTGCATCAAGAGGAAGCGCGTTGATTCGGTCAACGATCAGTAGCGCAGAATCAATGATTGCCCCGGGGCAGTAGGCGGGGATCGTCTCGTTCCAGCTATAGTGGGTCACCGACGGCACGGCGGTTTCAATGTCTCTTTCGGGCCTCCCTACATGAATGTACTCTGGCGGATCCGAAATCGCGCGGGTCAGCTCGAACAGGAGGCGGCGCAGAATATTCACATACTCGAAAGCGTTCCACAGGTGACCGCGACGAAGAGCGTGCTCCAACTTCGTCAACGTATGAAACATGTCGAACTCAACAGACGCCTCTCGGACACGCCGAGCCTCCAGGCGGTCCCGATAACACCGCGCCTTGCGTTCGGCAACCGCTCCCGATGGATCAAGAACGGCGATGGCGTCCGGTTCAACATAGAAGGTCGATAGCTCATCCTCAGTAATGACGCCGATATCGACGGCGAACGGGGGATCCCCTTCAAAGTAGAAGGTCCAGAGCCGGCCGAACCACGGAAATCGGGTCCGATACGCATCAATCAACACTCGCGCGGCGCTTCGTACCGTTAAGGGCAGTGCGTTAATGACAGTTTGAACGTCGTAAATGGTTTCGAACACAGCGATCGCATCCACGTCTGAATCCTTGCTCTGTGTACCGCGCGTGTGCGAGCCATGGAGAAAGAGCCCTCGTAGTGGTGCCAGGTCGCAAAGAGCATTGCAGATCATGCAGATAATCTGCAGATGAGCCTTGCCCAAAGCAGGCAACGATCGACGAAGGTCCTCACTCGCGATCACACAAAGCCCCGCTGGTGGTCGACATCTCAACGCCTGTCACATCGTAGGCCGCGTCGATTTGGCGTAGTTCCTGTAAGGATAGGACCAGATAGGACACGCCAGCGCGGTAGATCCACGCCTGTTGCTCTCGCAATAACGCGAGGTAAGTCTGGAATTTATCGTGCATAAGCAGATCACGTGTGTATGGCGCAACCTCCCATGCCGCAATGAGTTCGTCGTTTGGGCGATAGCAGAAGATCACCCCTAGCACCCGACCCAGTCGACGCGCGGCGATGACCCAATGCGGAAGCGTAAATAGGAGCCGGGGGTCTTTCAGCACAATCGGGTGCCCCCACTCCAAAAGGTAATTCATAGGCCCGACATTCTCCGCTATAGACACCGGGTTGCGCTGCGTCAAGAGTTGCTCATTAACACGGCGGAAGACTTTGCACTCGCGGGTTAGGTACCGCGTCGAACAGATATCGAATCCGCGCTCGGTTGGGTTCGTTTCACGCGATGGATCGAGACATCCTGCTCTCGCACACAACTTGGCAGCTAGCGAGGTGCCCGACTTGTATGTACCGACCACAAACAGCAGATCAAACGCCGACACCCATGCGCTAAATCCGTATGCGGTGCGCCCGAAGTTTGCGCTGGTTCTGGACCGCCAAGCTCTTGGTAACATCATTGCATTTGGGTCGCAGTCGTAGGGCGGACCAGACGTCCTATCGTCCTGACGTGGCGCAACCACCTACAAATCCCCGCCCAATAGTGCCCGTAGTCGCGAAGCACATCGCGCTGATACAGCGTCTCTAGCCGGACATACACCATATCCACGGTCTCTAACGCAAGTGGAACGCTACGCGACGATTTAATTAGACCCTCTACTTCCGCATCGAATGCCGCCCGCCGATCGTCTGTTGCAAGCAACAATAAAAAATACAACCTTGGCGTGCCCTTGTTTGGGTTTTCCCGCATTACTTTGCGAAGAACTGCCTCGGCCCGTTTGAACTCCTGTTCTAAGGTACGCCGACGAGCCTTAAGCAATCGAAGCACCCAGAACAAATTCACCATAATCCACCACGGCGGTTCGCCTGCTCGTCGGATAGCGAGCGCATCTCTCAAGAGATCTCGCGCTCGTTCAATATGATCCTGGCTTTGCATAGCCGGAGCAGCGCCAGTTGACAGCCACAGCTCCTCCACCATAAACAACTCGCTCATTGCCCGCAGGTAGAGAAGGTTGCGGTCACCCTTAATGACATCATCCGGCAGAAGACGGTATGCTGCTTCGTACTGGCCGTCTCTCCAAAAGATCGTGGCTTCGACACCTCGCGTCATTTGGTCGTAGAACGCGTCGCTCTGGCGATATTCGGCAATGGTCTGACGCGCGACGTCGTATTCGGCGAACTGGGTTAAGCCCAAGAGAAATCGCCGCCGTGTCGTCACCGTTCTCCGACCGAGCGAATGCGCAATCTTTGCTGCTTCGCGGGCCTCGGCAATGTTGCCGATCTGGAATGCCGCTTGAGCTTTCTGCTCATTGAGCGTTGCGGTTCTGCGATTCTCCTCAACTAGGAAGTGATTTGAGATGACCTCGTTGAGGACGTCTAACAGCACCGTGAATGCATTCTCGAACGCACGATGATGGGGCTCATCGTTCTTGTGGCGGTTAGCGTGATCGCAAACCCCCTTTACCACCAACCATATCGGTACGCCGCTATTTTCCGCGGCGTATGCAACCGCGTGCGCCTCCATCTCTAACGCCATCAACGCACGGTGGTATTCATCCCCGTCTGCACCACTAACAACTTGTTTTGTGAGGTAATCAAAGACACCAGAAACTTTGACAACTTGGTTACCTGTCGACATCACGCCAAAGACCACATTAAAAGGCACGGCTTTGATGGCCGTTTTGGCTTTAGACGAGGCGGCAGGGTAACGTGCGTTGAGGAATATCGATAGATTTTGCGCTAACCGGTCGGGCACCTTAAGGAAGGTACGGCGATGTTTCAGGACAAGATGTGCACGGTGGCTTTGTCCCGCAGTTCGGAAGCTCTTTGGGGTCGCTCGCGCCTTCTCGATCTTTCCGTAGTCATGCCTGACGGTCGCACTTGCGACGACCACGTCACCTACAGTGAGCACATTCCGGTCGCCAGCACAGAGGCCAACCATGGCGACAATATATGGTCTGTATTTTTCGGCGAGGTAGGCCGTGATCCACGCTGCCGCATCTCCGCCTTGGCTGGGATCGGGTAACTTCGCCAGAAGCACCCTGATCAGCACACTCTCGTGCCGTAGGTAGAATATTTCCAGGAGATGCGGGTCATCCGACTCGGCCGAGTGGCCTGTTTTTTTCAGTCGATCATAGACACCGAGTAGCTCGCTGCGTACCGCAACAAGCAGTACGATGGTCGCCTCCCATTCGATCTCATTTTGCATCGCTATTCCTGCAACAGCTGTGACCGCTGATGCTTGAAGGCTCCCCAAAATGGCGGCATTTCGGTAATCTCGAAGCTTTCTTCGGCGAATAATACAATTCTGGCGCCCAGAGCTAAAGTGCCAGTCTCATGGGTAGCACTGGTGACGAGCATTTTCCGCCGTTGGCGTTCGAGACGATGAGTGACTAGGTGAAAGGGATTCAATCTACGATGTTGACCAGCGCTGGTCGCCTCGCAGCTGACCGTCCGGTCGCTTCGGGATGTACTTGCGCACCGTGCGAGGCGAGACCTGAATACCCAGTTTCACCAACAATTCGCTGGCAATTCGATCCTCACCCGGGAGATAGGAACAATCGGAGAGGGTCACGCTCTTTTCAAGGTGATTGTGAATTTGAGCTGTCGACACCTTTCCCTCCACCTGAGCCATCGCGCATGCCTATTTTTGGCGTCAATGATTACTTTATGGGCGTATCATTTCGACGCGGTATCGCCATCAATCAGATTCGTCAGATCATCAAAAAGCGTCTTATTGTCCAGCATCAGCCGCTCAACCCGCGGCTTGCTTGGCGGGAAAGCCACGAGCCCGCAGCTCCCGCACCATCCTGGGCGAACCGTAGGCGCCCTTCAGTTCCTTGTGGAGGGCTTCAATCATAGCCAGCAGCTGCGCATCAGTGAGCCCCTTGCGCTTCGGACTGCCGCCGCGCTTCCAGGCGCGGTAGCCGCTGATGCTGACCGCGAGCGTCTCGCACATCGCCGGCAGCGGATACGCCTTCCTTTGCGTATCGATCCAGGCGTACTTCATAGCGCATCCTTTGCGAAGTATGCCGTCGCCTTTTTTAGAATCTCATTCTCCATCCTCAAGCGCGCATTCTCGGCACGCACACGCGAAAGCTCCATCTGCTTCGGCGTGACCGCTTTGCCCCCAAGTGGATTGAGCTTACCTTTCTTGGCTGCCTTCACCCAATTACGCAGCGTCTGCTCCACCAGCCCCAGTTCGCGGGCCACCGACCCGATTCCCTGTCCGTCCCGCACGCGCCTGACCGCCAGTTGGTTGAATTCGGCGGTGTACTCTTGATTCGGTATTTTGAACATCTTCGTCCTCCCGTTTCGTCTATCCTATCCGCTTATCCCTGGAAGACGAAATTTCGGGGGAAGCTCACCGGTACACGCAGTTCCCTTTTGGAGTGACGAATTTTCGCTACTCGCGTAAACGTACTGCTGGCCAAATGCCTTGTAGGTCCGGACTTTGCTACCGAAAGGGCATTGCCTCTTTGCCGTGTCGCCGCAACCGGGAAACCTAGAATTGAACTTGTACACGAACCACCAATCGAAGGCGTGGCCTTGTTTTAACAAAGGTGCGGGGGCATCAGCAGAGCGCGCTCCGCCGATAAGTCCCCCAAATCCCGAAACGAAGGCAAGGAAAACGTAACGCGAGCGCGTAGCGTTTCATCGGACTACCCTCCCCTCCCAGTACGGCAGATCAGTACACTATCACTGGCGGCCGACAAGTCAACTAGTCGTTTGGCATAAGACCGACGTCATGATCCGCAGAAGCCTGGAAACCTAACAAGGCGATAGATTTTTATGAGCTTTACGGTGCCAAGAAACTCGGCCGCAAGCATTGGGCGGGTATTGACCTGCTCTCAAAGATGCTTCTTGTAGTAGACCCACTGCCAGCGTACCAATAGAGCCAGGACGGTTACACCGGGTAGCAGAATCCAACGCGGGTCGATTGAGAGCGGCAGAAGGAGGCAGAGCGCAGCGATCGCGGAGACTATTGAGATTTGAAAATACTTTGCCCGGTGGTAGATGCTGGACGATTCATGCCCACCACTCGCGCGGCGGATGCCAGCGAATACGTGCGGCTTCGAACACCATTGCGCACGGGGTTCAATTCCGCTTGCCATTGACCGTGAGGTAAAAGCGGGCCGTCGGGTGGCGTTACACCCGGATGTCACCGCCAAGAATGGAAATCCGCACCGGAGTTTCTTGAGGCACCCCTGACGCGGTTCGATTGCGTCTACCCCTGATACAGCGAAGTGCTTACATGCTCATGTACTCATTTATTCAGATAGCGTGCATGATCTTGACCTGCGTGGACTCCGAAAAGCACGCTGAGGTAGGACGCAAGCGCGTCGAATGCTTCGTCAATTGGGGTGACGAGAGACTACTTGACACGCAAGTATCAGACTCGGGCGGAAGTTGCAATTACCACCCGGCAAGATTCGCTTTGGCGCCCGGTCGGCCGCGCTATACGTGTAGCTGCGACGGAACCCGACCTGGCGGGGGCGGAGTATATGTGCACACGCAGCATATTGTCAATTATTAGTGCCGTGCCTCACCGCTTAAGGGGCGTGGGACGCGTGGATTGGCTGCTCACGTAGCGCCGCTCGGCGCTTCGAGGGCGAAGCACACCAAGGCCGCCGGCCGGCACTGGTCCCGGCAGATTTTCCGTCGGGACTCTACGTCGCAAATTCCATAGCAGCCCTTTTCCCCTCCAACCCCCCTTCCGCCGGACGGGGTTGGGGGAAGCAGCGATTTTCGATGAACGGGAAAATCGCTCCATGCCCGAACGCATCAGAGGATTTTTCCGAAAACAGGCTCCACTGCCTCCGGGCCTGCTCGAGATCCCTAACAAGATATGAATAAGCCCAAAATATCCTTGCAGACATGGCTCGCGCAGAACTACGTTGCCAGCGAAGCGCCCCATATCAACACGGCACGTCGCTGGTGTCACGATGGCCTGATATACCCCCTGCCCGAAAAGCACGGCCGGGAGTATTATTTGACGCCAGACGCCCGCTACGTCGGCAAGAACGGGCCCACCCTCTTGGAGCGGATGAATAATGGCCAGGCCTCGCAGCATTCGTAAGCGCAGCTTTCCGGACAACCTCTACGAACGCCGCGACGGCTACTTCATATACCGCGATCCGCAAAGCGGCACCCAGTATGGCCTGGGCCGCGACAAAGTGCGTGCGTTTCGCGAGGCCCGTGCTGCCAACAACCACGTCGCGTCGACCCGCAATGATCTAGGGCTCGTTGATCGTATGATCGGCGCGGCCGATACCGTCGGCTCGTGGCTTGATCGCTATGACGCCGAGATTATCGACAAGCGCAAATACAAAGAGAACACGCGCCGCCAGAAAAAGCACCACCTTACCTTGGTGCGGGAGTTGATCGGCGAAAAGACGATCAAGCGCGTCGACACCAAGGTTATCTCAGATGTGATCGATGACACCTGGGTCAAGGCCGGCAAGATTTTCATGGCACAGACGATGCGTCGGTTTCTGTTCGATGTTTTTGAGCGCGCCGAAGCCAAGGGCGTTATTCCGGCCGGCAGTAATCCCGCGCGCCTGATCGAAGTCGAAGCGGCCGAGGTCAAGCGCGCGCGCCTGACGTGGGACGAATTCAAGGTGATCTATGCCAAGGCGCAGGAAATGGTCGCGACGCGCGAGCTTGCGCCGTGGGCCGTGAACGCGATCGAACTTGGTATCACCTCAGCGCAGCGCGGCGGCGACATCGCCGTGCTCCAGTTCAAAAAGGACGTGCGCGATGGCAGTCTGTGGGTGCAGCAGATCAAAGGCCGAAACCCGAGCCGCGTTTGCATCCCACTCGATCTGCGTTTGCATGTTCTTGGGCTGTCGGTCGGCGAGGTCGTGCGCCGCTGCCGTGAGAACGTTGTGCTGTCGGCTTACCTCATTCACCACGTAAGCCATCGCGGCGGCTTCAAGCCTGGCGATCCGGTTTTCCACGGCACGATCGCTAAGGCCTTCGCCAAGGCGCGCGATGCGAGCGGGTTGAAATGGCCGGGCAAGAACCCGCCGAGCTTCCACGAATTGCGCTCGCTCGCCGAGCGCTTATACAAGGATCAGGGGGGTGTTGATACCCGGGTGCTCCTCGGGCACAAGCACGAACGTACAACCGCGCTGTACCACGATGCGCGCGGCGCGGAATGGATGGTCGTGAAGCTCGGTTAAGGCAGGGGTTTGGAACAAATTTTGGACTGAGCTTCGCCCGAAACGTCGTCTTCCAAGTGAGTGCCCCGTCCAGGGCGATCTGCCAGACTTGGGAGTCGCCACCCACACGTGCAACATGATGCAACGGTATCCGAGACAGGTGCGGCGCGGAGCACGTGCGCCAACGATCGCCACCGTAACGCCCGAGCCTATTCTCGCACGCTGAGTATTTTAGAAGCGTGACATCACGGTCATTGGGTGCCCGCTCGCTTCAGTTCGTAGGCCTGCGCAATGCGTTGGACGATTTCAGCGACGGTATTGTTGAGCTTGAGCGACTTCGGATCGATCGAGCGATCTGCCGCGAGGCCGTCGAGAAGACGATTCAGTTCGTCGCTGATCCTTGCCGCGAGCGGTATGCGTAGTTCCGGCGCAAGCAACTGCGAGAGCCGCATCACGTCGTTCGCATGTTTGCGGATGTTCTTGGCGTCTACGGCCTCGCCTTTCGCTTGGCGCGCGTTGAGATCCAGCCACGCACTGGCCTTGAGCGGGATCAGTCGATCCTCCCCGACCCAGGGCAGACCGTCTGACTCCTTGCGACCAGCCATGATGAACGCGTAGTAGTCATCGTCGAGCAGGATCGCGGACAAACTGGCCACGGCCTCGTCGAGCGGGATCGGCGTAAGGTAACTGCCTTCCGCGAGCTTGATTCCGTCGGGTGCGCGACAGAACAACTCCAGCATCACGGGAAAGCGCTTGTCCGCTGGCTTCTGAAAGCGATAGAACACAGGCCTGCCGGTAGCGCTCGCCTGCCGGATTTCGTAGCGCCCGTCCTCCACGAATTTCCAGAACACTTCCCCGAACCCTGCGTTGAGCGCTTCGATGTGGAGAACGATGTCCAGATCCTTAGTGGCGCGGAACTCGAGGCCGGCATCCTCCATGGCCAGGGTGGCGGCAGTGCCACCGATCAACACGTACTGGTCGGCGTGGCCGGCAAAGTAGTCCCGAAACACATCGAGCCCTCTCACCATGGAAAGTGCTCCTTCAACTCGCCGAGCGCGAGTTGAACGCGCTCGTCGGTCTCGTCCTGCAGGCTTAGCGCTAGAGACAGCGGGTCCACTGTCTCACCGTCTGAAACAAGCGCCGGGTTGTAGTGCCACAGCTGCCACTCGCAGGCACCGGGCAGTTGCTCCGGCAGCGCCTCCAACGTAGCCGCTTTCCATTGCGCCGGACTCACTGCGTAAATGGGCCATTGCGGCTCAGCAAGCATCGAATAACGCGCCAAGGCGCTCAGGCCCGCCAAACGGACCTGCGGCGGCTTCAACTTGGGAATGGGATGCGCCCAGACGCATCGCTTGACGGGATTGCGCAGCAAAGGCTTTGCACGCTCCCAAATCTCCGCGGGAGAACTGGCCATACGCAGCCGCCGTGCCCTGCCCTCGCTGTGAAGCGTGGCGATGCCGGCCGCAGTCAGTTCCTTGACTGCCCGGGAGAGCGTCATCGGGGTATAGCCCAACTTCGTGCTGATCTCGGCGGGCTGCCAATCGGCCTGCCAGGGTTTTCGCAACAACGCAGTGATGAGCATGGCCTGCGTCGCCGGGCTCAACACCGTGTCTGCCGGGTGCGAGCGCTGGCGAAAATATTCGCGCAGGTCGATCCCGAGGTCCGGCAGATAAAGCTGGTTGCCCGGCACAATAAAAGGCACTTTCTGCTCGATCAGGCGCTTTCGCTCGTAGGACGCCAGCGCGCCGGTGACGTAGACGACCGGGTGCCCGACAAGTGCCCTCAGCTTGTCCAATTGGCTGTGCACGTTGGCCAAAGCAGGCTTGTTTGCCTGCCGGTCGATCGCGAGCAGAATCTGGCGATCCAGCAGCTGCAGCTCACGAAGCTCGAACGCATCCTGCAGGAAGTACGGCAGTTTGCTTGTACTCGCCCATGACCTGAGCTTGGGCACGATGCCCAAGGTGTGATGCAGATAGTGCGTCACGGCGGTGTCCAGGGCCGGCACGGGAGTTAACTTATTTAACATATAATACGCACGATAACATACGTAACGTTACCGTGTAAAGTCGTGTTAAAGAATTGGCTTGCCAGTGCCTGGAGTATCCCAGCGACTGTATGGTGGAGAAGCTCGGTTAAGGCGCGGGTTTTGGACGAATTTTGGACAAATTTTGGACAATGTCAGTAAATACTTGATTAAACATGCTTTCTGTTAGCCGCCGAGTTTGCGTATTATAGCGACTGCAATGGTAGCTATCGTAAAGTGTGCGTCCTCCCGGCAGCGTATGACGCGCGCCGTGGCGAAACGGATAAGCCGTGCGCGACAACCCCTGGGCCATGAGTACCGCGTGATGCGCGATGCCGCCCAGGGCAAGAACCACCGCGCCGTGAGGCAGCATCGATATTTCGTCCCGTAGATAGGCATTGCAGCGCCTGACCTCGTCGGGTGCGGGCTTGTTGCCGGGGGGCAGACACTTCACCGCATTGGTGACGCGGCAGCCGGTCAGTCGCAGCCCATCGCGGCGGTCGGTTGCTTCAGGCTGATTGGCGAACCCGAAGCGGTGCAGCGTGTCGTAAAGCAAGACGCCCGCGTGGTCGCCGGTGAAGGGTCGCCCCGTGCGATTGGCGCCGTGCATGCCCGGAGCGAGGCCGACAATGAGGAGCCGGGGCCGGGGATCCCCGAAGGCGGCAACCGGCCGCGCGTGGTAGGCTGGGAATTCGGCCCGCACCCCGGCCAGATGACGCGCCAGGCGGCCGCAACGATCACAGCTGGTCGAAAAACGCGCGCGCTCCGAGCGATTGGGCCCGTTCCGGGGGCAGGTGCTCATGCAGCTTCAGTACTGATTGAAATGTCGAAAATTCCTGCCACCGAAATCCGCGCCGGCGACCTCATCGAATGGGACAAGCGCGTCTGGCGCGTGCTCAAAGCTTATCACGTCCACGTCGGCGGCCGCGGCGGCGCCTTCATGCAGGTCGAGATGAAGGACATTGAATCCGGCACCAAGAAACATGAGCGTATCCGGACCGACGACAGGATCGAGCAGGCCGTCGTGGAGTCGCGCGACATGCAATACCTGTACAGCGAGCACGACAATTACGTCTTCATGGACCGAGAGAGCTACGAGCAGCTCGCCCTGCCCGCCGACTTCCTCGAAGGCCAGGCGGGATATCTCGTGCCGAACGCGAACGTGCAGGTCAGCTTCTACAACGAGCGCCCGATCGGCATCCGGCTGCCGTCGAGCGTCGTGCTGACGGTCGTCGACACCGAGCCCAATCTCCGGAGCGCAACCGCGACCGGCTCCTTCAAACCGGCCAGGACCGACACCGGCATCACCGTGATGGTGCCGCAGTTCGTAATGGACGGCGAGAAGATCCGGGTCAATACCGATACCGGCGAGTACGTCGAACGCGCGTAGGCCGCTCAGGTGCGCGGCCGCCGCCCCCGGGGCCACAGCCGGATGGGCGCTTTGCGCGGGACGCCCGTCCCCACGTCCTCGGGCTGCAGCGTGACGTGATCGATGGTGAAGCGGTCGTGCAGAAGCTTGCGCGAACGGGCCAGAATTCGCGGCCACTCCGACAGATTCTCGATTTCCATGTGCGCCGACAGCGCTACGCTGTCTGGCGTAATGCCCCACACGTGCAGATCGTGCACCGCGACCACCCCCGGTATGGCCGCCAGCGCCCTGCCGATCTCGCTGAAACCGATCGCCGAGGGCACGCCTTCCATCAGCACGTGCAGCGTGTCGCGCAGGAGTTGCAGCGTTGTCATCAGGATCAGCCCGGCAATCACCAGAGAAAGGATCGGATCGATCAGGACCCATCCGGTGACGTAGATGACCGCGCCGGCGATCAATGCCGCGAGCGAGCTGACGAGGTCGCCCAGGACGTGGATCAGTGCCGCCCGCGCATTGAGGTTATGCGCGCTGCGGCTCAGCATGAAAGCGACGATACCGTTTATCGCCAATCCGAAAAACGCGATGACGATGACGCCCCCGGCGATCACGGGCCTCGGTTCGATCAGCCGCCGCACCGCCTCGACCACCAGCACAACGATGATGGGCAGCATCAACAGGCCGTTGAGCATGGCGCCGATCACCTCGGCGCGAGCCCAGCCATAGGAGTGGCGCTCGCCCGCCGGCCGCCGCGCGAGCCATGCCGCCCCCGCCGCCAGCGCGAGCGCCAGCGCGTCCGAAAACATGTGTCCGGCATCGCTCATGAGCGCGAGCGAACCCGACCATAACCCGCCGGCGAGCTCCACGCCGGCATAGACGAGGGTAACGCCCAGTGCGGACGCGAAAGCGGGCTTGCGCAGCGGCCGGTGACGGTGCGCGGTCATTGGCTCAGCCGAGCGGCAGATCGCCGCTCTTCAGGCCGATGCCGCCGATGGCATGCAGTGCATTCATGTACCGCGCATCCTCGCGCAGCTTGACCATGCTTTCGATCTGGCGCCGTCCATGCATGCGTGCCAGCCGCATCAGCGCCACCGGCGGCATCGCGTGGTCGAGATTTTCGAGCAGCCGGTCCGCCGCGGCCGGGTCGTTGCACACGAGCACCAAGTCGCAGCCGGCCCCCAACGCCGCCTCGGCCCGCTCGACCACGCCCCCCGCCCCGCTGGCACCCTCCATGCTGAGATCGTCGCTGAATACGATACCGTCGAACCCGAGTTCGGCCCGCAGGATCTTCTTGAGCCAGACCGTCGAAAACCCGGCCGGCCGGTCGTCGATCCGCGGATAGACGACGTGGGCCGGCATGATCCCGCTCAGACCCGACTCGATCAGGCGCCGGAACGGGACAAGATCGCCCGCCTCGATCGCGGCGTAGGAACGCTCGTCGACCGGTATCTCATGGTGCGAATCGGCGCGAACGTGACCATGGCCCGGAAAATGTTTGCCGACGGCGCCCATTCCGCCCTCCCGCATCCCCTGCACCAGGGCGCGTGCCAGCTCGGCGATCGCGTGCGGGTCTGAATGCAGCGCACGGTCGCCGATGACGCTGCTCGCGCCGCAGTCGACGTCGAGCACCGGTGCGAAGCTCAAATCGACGCCGTGCGCCTGCAGCTCGGCCGCGAGCACGAAGCCGACGTGATGCGCCACGTGCCTTGCCTCCTGCAGATTGACGTCCCACAGCTTGCCGAGTTCGCGCATTGCCGGCAGGATCGTGAACCCTTCCCGGAACCGCTGCACCCGGCCACCCTCGTGGTCGACGGCAACCAGCAGCGCCGGGCTGCGCAGTCCGTGTATCTCCGCCGTCAACTGACGGAGCTGGTCGGGCGCGGCGTAGTTGCGGGAAAAAAGGATCACACCGCCCGTCAGGGGGTGCATGAGTCGCCGGCGGTCGTCCGAAGTGAGCCCCGTGCCGGCGATGTCGAGCATAACCGGTCCCAACGGCATCGTCGGGCCATTCATGCCGCCTCCAGCACGACGCAGGCGCAAGCGAGACTCGCCTCGTCGCTGATCGTCAGATGATGGCTGACGATGCCGCGGTCGTTGACCAGCCGTTCGAGGCTGGGATGGAAGGTGAGCCCCGGCTTGCCCGCACTGTTCTGCACCACGCTGATGCATTGCAGCGTCACGGGATAGCGGAAACCCGTGCCCATCGCCTTGGAGAAGGCTTCCTTGGCGGCAAAGCGGTTCGCGATAAACAGCACCGGTCGTGCCGTCTTCAGATAGCCCGGCCATTCGAGCGGTGTCAGCACCCGCCGCGCGAAGCGCTCGCCGTACTTGTCGATCAGCCGCGCCACGCGTTGCGGCTCGATCACGTCGATGCCGATGCCGTAGATCATCGCGCACCCTCGATGAGCGCCTTCATTTCGCGCACCGCCTGCGCGAACCCGACCATCAGCGCGTGAGCCACGATCGCGTGGCCGATGTTGAGTTCACGGATTTCGGCGATCGCGGCGACCGCTTGTACGTTGTGGTAATTGAGCCCGTGGCCGGCATTGACGCACAGCCCTTTCCTTGCCGCATAAGCCGCCGCCGCGCGGATCTTGTCCAGCTCGGCAGCCTGCCCGGCCGGCGTGTCCGCGTCGGCATAGCTTCCGGTATGCAACTCGATGACCGGCGCCCCCGCTTCGTGCGCCGCATCGATTTGCGCCGTATCGGCGTCGATGAAAAGCGATACGCGAATGCGCGCCGCACCCAGCTCACGGACCGCTTCCTGCACCCGCTGAAGATTGTTCCTTACATCCAACCCGCCCTCCGTCGTCAGCTCTGCGCGCTTCTCCGGCACCAGACACACATCGTGCGGTCGCATGCGCACGGCGAACGCGATCATCGCGTCCGTCACCGCCGACTCCAGGTTCATCCGTGTCTTGAGCACTTCGCGCAGGACCATTACGTCCTTCTCCTGGATATGCCTGCGGTCTTCGCGCAAGTGCAGCGTGATGTAGTCCGCGCCTGCGGTCTCGGCGACCAGGGCGGCCTCGACCGGACTGGGATAACGCGTGCCGCGCGCTTCACGCAGTGTCGCCACGTGATCGATATTGACGCCAAGCAAAATCATAATGCCTGCAGGTCGCGCAACAGCTGCCGCGTATGTAGAGTCTTCTCGCCGAGGTAATGATTGATCAGCGCCCGCATCAGCACCTTGCTCTGCTGCTGGGTGGCCGCCGTCGTATAGTTGTCCGACTGCATGTCGATCAGCGTCTGGCCGCTCAATTCTACCCCGTTTTGCGCTGCATCGCCGCGCTGCGCCACCGGCCCGCGCTCCACGACATAGGTATAGCGCGCTTCCGCCGCGATCGGCGCGCCGGTTTCCGCATCCCGGTCGAGCATCAGCCCATAGCCGAGTTCCCGCAGCAGGTTCTTTTCGAAGCGTCGGAGCGTCGCACCATGATCGCCGTCGTGAGCGAGCGCATCCAATGTCTCGCGATAGACCGAAAACAGTCGCTCATGGGGATCGTCGCGCGCCAGGAACCTGAGCAGCAATTCGTTGAGATAGAAGCCGCAGATCAGGGAAAGCCCCCTGAGCGGCGCATAGCTGCCGTGCCATTCCGCCTTGTGCAGCGTGCGCAACTCCGCCTTTCCCGCCCAGGAGAGCAGCAACGGCTGAAACGCAAGCAGCACCCCGCGCAGCGCCGACTTGGGGCGGCGCGCGCCGCGCGCGACCAGCGCCACCCGCCCCAGATCGCGGGTAAAGGTCTCGATGATGAGACTGGTCTCCCGGAACGGATAGCTGTGCAGGACAAACGCGGGCTGCGCGTCCCGCCGGGTCTTGGCGCCGGCGCTCATTCCCGTGCCCGCCTCCGTCTACAGCTCATATCCCATGCGCTTGAGGGCGCGCTCGTCATCTGCCCAGCCGCTTTTCACCTTCACCCAGACTTCCAGAAAAACCTTGCCGCCGAAGAGCCGTTCCATGTCCTCTCGCGCCCGGGTCGCAATCACTTTCAGTTTTTCACCGTTCTTGCCGATCACGATGGGCTTCTGGCTGTTCTTGTCGACAATGATTTCGGCGTGAATGCGCCGCAGATTGCCGCGCGTCTCGAAGCGCGCGATATCCACCGCGGCTGCGTATGGCAGCTCCTCTCCGAGGAATTGAAACAGCTTCTCGCGGATCAGTTCTGCCGCGAGGAATCGTTCACTGGAGTGGGTGATCTCCTCCGCTTCGAACAGACGCGGGCCGATCGGCATGAGCGATACGATCGCTTTCACGAGTTCCTCCAGCCCCAGCTTCTTCAGCGCGGAAACCGGTACGATGGCCGCACCGTTGAGCTGCTCGTGAACCGCCTGGATAAAAGGCAGCAGCAGGTCCCTGTCCCGCACGCGGTCGATCTTGTTGACCACGACCACCAGCGCCGCCTGCTGTGGCAGCGACCTGCGCAACGCCGCGTCCCGTTTGTCCAATTTCAGCGCTTCGAGGACCAGCAGTATCACGTCGACGTCCTGCATGCTGCTGGTCACGCTGCGGTTCATCAGGCGGTTGAGCGCCGTATTACGCCGCTCCTGATACCCCGGCGTATCCACGAAGACGAGCTGGGCGTCGTCCCGCGTCAGGATCCCGGTGATCCGCTGGCGGGTGGTCTGGGGCCGGCGCGAAGTGATGCTGATCTTCTGGCCCACGAGTGCGTTCAGGAGCGTGGATTTGCCGGTGTTGGCCCGCCCCACGATCGCCGCATAGCCCGCACGATGCACCGGTTCACGCATTCCCGGTTGCCAGTTCGTAGGCACGCCGCGCCGCGCTCTGCTCCGCGCTGCGCCGGCTGTTCCCCTCGCCGAGGGAACGGATATTGAGATCGGCAATCACGCATTCGACCTGAAACACGTGCTGATGGGCTTCGCCGCGGGTCGCCACCACGACATACTGCGGCAGCGCCAGGCGCCGGCTCTGCAGGTATTCCTGAAGCAACGTCTTGGGATCCTTGCCGACGGTCCGGGGATCCACTGCCGCAAGCGCATCGGCGAACAGGGTGCGCACGACCTTCCCGGCGCTGTCGAATCCACCGTCGAGAAAGACCGCGCCGACCACCGCTTCCACCGCATCGGCGAGAATCGAAGGGCGCCGGAACCCGCCGCTCCTGATCTCGCCCTCGCCGAGAAGAATCTGCTCGCCGAAGCCGAACCGCTGAGCCACCGTACATAACGATTGCTGATTGACCAGACTTGCGCGCAGGCGCGAGAGATCGCCTTCCGAAAGCTGCGGGAACTTGTGAAAAAGCTCGAGCGCGATGGCGCAGTTGACGACGCTGTCGCCGAGATACTCGAGGCGCTCGTTGTGGGGCGCGCCGTAGCTGCGGTGGGTCAACGCCCGACGCAGCAGTTCGGGATCGTTGAAGCGATGGCCGACTCTTAGACCGAAACCCTCAAGATCCATTACGGAAGACGCTTGCGCTCCGGTATGCAGCTACTTGTCGGAGCTTGCGCTGAAATCCATGCACGCGCTCAAATTGCCGAACAGCGGCACTTTCACCGAGTAGTCCACGCTGATGACTATCTTGTCTCCGTCCTTTGAGATCTCAAGATCCTTCGGGCTGATCGCAGTGATATTCTCGATGGCGGCACGTCGGTCGTAGGCGTTTTCGATAGTGCGACGATCGACCACAGTCACCTCGTCGGCGACGAGTTTGATCTGCTTCTTGATCGTGTAGTACTCCATATACGCCGGGCCGATCTTGAATCCGAGGAGAGCCACTAGGATCAGTATCACGGCTGTTACCAGAAAGCCCGTCATCGTGATTCCGTATTGTCCACGCATCATATTCCCCCTCTTAGTTGATCGATCGACCGATCCTCTTGAAATCGTCAAAATTCCACCAGATGAGAAATGCCTTGCCGACGATGTTCCGCTCCGGCACGAACCCCCAGTAGCGGCTGTCGCTGCTGCTGTCGCGGTTGTCGCCCATCAGGAAATAATGCCCCGGCGGCACGGTGCAGGTCAAACCACTGTCATTGTATGTGCAATTGTCGCGGGAAGGAAACGGGCGCACGCCGCTCAGTTCCACGGTCGGCATCTTCGGCTTGATCAGGATCGCATGCTGGTGGGTGCCGAGCGTTTCTGAAAAACGCAGTGTGGGCACGAATTCCAGGCTGCCCGGTTCAACGTAGTTATACTCGCCCGCCGCGGCGACCGCGACTTCCTCGCCATTGATCCAAAGGCGCTTGTTGCGATAGGCAATCCGATCTCCCGGCAGCCCGACGACCCGCTTGATGTAGTCGACGGAGGGGTTTTCAGGGTAACGGAACACCATGATCTCGCCGCGCCGGGGATCGTTCATGTCGAAAAGCTTGATGTTGACGATCGGCAGCCGGATACCGTAGGTGAACTTGTTCACCAGAATGAAATCACCCACGAGCAGCGTCGGCAGCATCGACCCGGAGGGAATCTTGAACGGCTCGACGAGGAACGAGCGCAACAGGAATACGATCAGGATCACCGGGAAGAAGCTTTTCGGATACTCGATCCACCACGGCTCGGCCTGATCTGGCTCACGGCTGCTCTTCAGCACAAAATGATCGAGAAGCCAGATCGCGCCAGTCGCGACCAGGAGAAGGAACATGATCAGGGCGAAGTTCACTTCTTCTCCTTTTCGGGATGGGTGATGAGTGATGGGTGATGGGTGATGGGTGATGGGTATTAGGCGTTTTTACCCCATTGCCCATTACCCATTACCCATTACCCATTACCATTAGCTGTCACTTTTCCACCTGCAGGATCGCCAGGAACGCCTCCTGCGGAATTTCGACGCTGCCGACCTGCTTCATGCGCTTCTTGCCCGCCTTCTGTTTCTCCAGCAGCTTCTTCTTACGGGTGATGTCGCCGCCATAGCATTTCGCCAGCACGTTCTTGCGCAGCGCCTTGACCGTTTCGCGCGCAATGATGTGGGAGCCGATCGCCGCCTGAACCGCGACATCGAACATCTGGCGCGGGATCAGCTCCCGCATCTTGGCCGCCAGCTCGCGGCCGCGATAATGCGCGTTGTCGCGATGGACGATCAGCGAAAGCGCGTCAACCCGCTCGCCGTTGATCAGAATATCGAGCTTGACCAGGTCGCCGGCGCGGTACTCGAGGAAGTCGTAATCGAGCGAGGCATAACCGCGGGAAATCGACTTCAGGCGGTCGAAGAAATCCATCACCACCTCGTTGAGGGGCAGCTCGCAAGTGAGCATGACCTGCCGTCCGAGATACTGCATATTGCGCTGCACACCGCGCTTTTGCATGCACAGCGTGATCACGGAGCCGACATAGTCCTGCGGCACGAGGATCGAAGCCGTGATGACCGGTTCGCGGATTTCCTCGATTTGTGATGCATCGGGCAGCTTCGAGGGATTTTCGATCTCGAGCACGGAGCCGTCGCGCAGCGCCACCTGGTAGACTACCGTCGGCGCGGTTGTGATGAGCGCCATGCTGTATTCGCGTTCGAGCCGCTCCTGCACGATGTCCATGTGCAGCAGCCCCAGGAAACCGCAGCGAAACCCGAAACCCAGCGCCTGCGAGGATTCAGGCTCGTAACGCAGTGAAGCATCGTTGAGGTGCAGCTTTTCCAACGCATCGCGCAGCGCATCGTATTCGTTGGGATCCACCGGATAGAGTCCGGCGAAAACCTGTGGCTTGATTTCCTTGAATCCGGGCAACGGTCCGGCGGCCGGATTGTCGGCCAGGGTCAGCGTGTCGCCGACCCGCGCGGCCTGAAGTTCCTTGATGCCGGCGATGACGAAGCCCACCTCGCCTGCCGCAAGTCTGTCCCTTATTCGCGATTTGGGCGTAAACACCCCCACCTGCTCACACGGATAATTTGCCTCACTGGACATCAGGAGGATGCGGTCCTTGGGCCGCAATTCCCCATCGACCACGCGCACCAGCATGACCACCCCGACGTAATTGTCGAACCACGAATCGATGATCAGCGCCTTCAAGGGTTTGTGCGGATCCCCCTGCGGGGGCGGCACGCGTTCGATCACCGCCTCCAGAACATCGGTTACCCCTATGCCGGTTTTCGCGCTCACTTTCAAGGCGTTCTTTGCCGGGATTCCAATGATGTCTTCGATCTCGGCAATTACGCGCTCGGGATCGGCTTGCGGCAGATCCATCTTGTTGAGCACCGGCACCACCTCCACGCCTTGCTCGGTCGCGGTGTAGCAGTTGGCGACGGTCTGGGCCTCCACGCCCTGCGAGGCGTCGACCACCAGCAACGCTCCTTCGCACGCGGCGAGCGAACGTGACACCTCATAGGAAAAATCAACGTGCCCCGGCGTGTCGATCAGGTTGAGGGCGTAGGTTTGCCCGTCACGCGCCCGGTAACTGAGCGCGGCCGTTTGCGCCTTGATCGTGATGCCGCGCTCGCGTTCGAGCTCCATCGAGTCCAGCACCTGGTTTCCCATTTCGCGGTCGGACAATCCGCCGCAGAGCTGGATAAACCGATCCGCCAGCGTCGACTTGCCGTGGTCGATGTGGGCGATGATGGAGAAATTGCGGATATGCTGCATAGAAAAGGGCGCCATCGAGCGCCCTTGTCGCCGGTTAAAGCGGTGTATTTTATCGGAATTCCGCCAGAAACGCAGTAATAACCGCCGGGTCGAGAAAATAATGACAGAGTTCGCGCTCGCCGCACGCCAGCACCGGGACCTTGTCGCCATAGCGGCGCTCCAAGACGGGGTCGCGGTCCACATCGACGACGTCGAATTCAAAACGAATCCCCGCCTGCAGCTGTCGCAGGCGGACGACCATGTCGTCGCACAAATGGCAATAGGAGCGGCTGTAGAGGGTCAGCCGGGGTACCGCGTCAATTGCCATCCACTCTGAACGGAATGTAAAGCGAGTTCACCCCGCGCCGAACGAGGAGCGCCACAATGCGTCCTTTTTCGGACTGGCTCATCAACTCCTTGAACTGCTCCACCGATTTCACGTCCTGATTGTTGACGGCGAGAATGACATCGCCGCGGCGAATGCCCGCGCGTGCCGCAGCACCCTGGGCGTTTTCGACGAGGACACCCCCATCGATCTTGAGTTCCTTGCGCTGAGCCTCGCTCAAATCGGCGAGCGCCAACCCGTACTGGCTCGTGGCCGGTGGCTTGCCGCCGCGCCGGGATTGGCGCGCAGCGCGGTCGTCCTGCAATTCCGCCACCACCACCTGCACGTCGCGAGCGGCCTTGTTGCGCCAGAGCTGTACGGTCACCTTACTTCCGGGCCGCGTGCCCCCGACGATGCGCGGGAGGTCTTCGGAAGAACTGACGCTCTTGCCGTCAAACCGCAGGATCACATCACCCGACTCGATGCCCGCCTTCTCCGCCGGGCCGCCCTTTTCGACCGAGTTCACGAGCGCCCCCGCCGGCTTGGACAGCCCGAAAGATTCGGCGAGTTCTTTCGTAATCGGCTGGATGACCACGCCGATGCGGCCACGGGTGACCTTTCCGGTGCTGCGCAGCTGCTGGGCGATATCGTTGGCGACATCGATCGGGATGGCAAACGACAGCCCCATGAAACCGCCGGTGCGGCTGTATATCTGCGAGTTGATGCCGACGACCTCACCCCGGAGGTTGAACAGCGGTCCGCCCGAATTTCCCGGGTTGACGGCGACGTCAGTCTGGATGAACGGGACGAAGTTTTCCTGGGGCAGCGAACGGCCCTTGGCGCTGACGATGCCCGCGGTCACCGTGTTCTCAAATCCGAAGGGCGAACCGATGGCCACCACCCATTCACCGACTTTGAGACGAGTCGGGTCTCCGACGCGCACCGCCTGCAATCCGCTCGCGTCGATCTTGATCAGGGCAATGTCGGTACGACGGTCGGCCCCAATTACTTTCGCCTTGAATTCGCGCTTGTCGTTCAGCTTGACCGTGATTTCATCCGCGGCATCGACGACATGCGCGTTGGTCAATATATAGCCGTCGGTGCTGATGACGAAGCCCGAACCGAGCGACTGCGATTGGAATTCACGCGGACCAGGACTCGGAATGAACCGGCGAAAGAATTCGTAGAAGGGATCGTCCTCCGGGAGGTTTGGAATCTGCGGCACCAAAGGGCTTCTCACGGACTGCGTCGTACTGATGTTCACCACCGTCGGGCCTTGTTTTTCCACCAGATCCGTAAAATCCGGGAGCTGTGCTGCAGGCGCGACAGGTACCAGAAAAAACACTGCAAAAACGAAGCGTTTTAGCATGCGGGCGGACCTTTTACTCTTATTGTCTGCGGAATTTATTAGGGGAAACTGATCTTGTCGCACATGCTATTTGGCGGCGGCGCTGGTCCTCAGCTCGAGCGAATTGGCGAATTGCATCACGGTGGCAGCGGGAGCCTCCCCGAGCACCGTCACCATACGATCGGCATACGCGCGCGTATAGATATTGACCGCGCCCTGATGGGTCAGCGTCTCCGCCGGCCGCTCTTTCGGCATGGGCTCGATGAAGACCGATATTGCGGCGAGCCCATCGGAAAAGACGATTTGCGCCACCGGGCCGCCACGGCCCGCGAGCGAGCGGTTGACCTCCATCAATTTCCTGAAGCCTGCCGGTTGATTGTTGACCACCCAGCCGGATTCTACCGCTTTCTCGGTTGCGTTCAGCGCCGAACGGTCGACCCGCCAGTGCCGGCTTCTGGCCGCATATTTCGACTTGACCCTGTCGCGGTCGAAGCTGCCCCCGATTCTGAGCTGCGTGAACGCGAATGATTCCACTGTCTCATTCTTCTCATTGACCGTGCGCACGCGCAGCGGAAGACCCGAACGCACTTCGAGACAAAACTGCCGCCCGTAACGCAGATCGTCCTTCGGCTCAAGACTTACGATTTGGCATTCCTGGCCGGCGACCCGGTCGCGCTCGCCCACACGCACCGCATAACTTTCCGTGATTCCTGTCAGGTTCTCGGGCAAGAGCGCCGGCAACAGGCGCGCGCTTCGCTGTTCGATCAGCACGGTCTTGCTGCTGGGGAGATAGCAGGTGACCTGATCGTTGCTGCGGATCACCTCACGCACCGGACCATCCAGCGTTTCGAGCTTTTCGAAGACGCCGCCGGCAGGGTTGACGAAATGAACGATGCGCGAGGTCTCGGAACGGCCGCGCTGCTGATAGACAAAAGTGCCGGAATAATTGAGCTGGTTCGAGGCGCCCGCCATCTTGCTCAGCCAGGTCAGGCCTTCTTGGGAATCCGCACTCTCCGCCAGAGCGACATGGGCGGCCGACAATCCCAGAAAAACCACCGGCCAGACGGCTTTCATACGGGAATCAACGGTCTTTGGAAGACTGCCTGGCCGACACGCTGCGGATGTACGGCGCCACACCCTGGATTGCGGTGCTCGGCGAGAATGCCTGATGCGCCAGGAGATACTCGTTCATCCTGCCCTCGGCGGGGACGCTGGCAACCTGCGGAGCCGGGGCGGGCGCCGGGCTGGGTGCGGGAAGAACTACCGGCGCCGGCGCGCTGGCAACCTCGTCCCGGGGATTGAACGTCGCGTGGGTGGATATGGCCATCCAGCCCACCAGCGCGACGGCGGCCAGTGATGCCGCAGCCGACAACACATAAGTCGTGATCTTCCGGACCGTGCCGCGCCGCGGCGCCAGCACCGTCGGTTCCTGAGCCAGGCGATCGGACAAGCACCTGCCGACATCCGTCAACAGCAGCCGCTCACCGCGCAACGCGTCGCCGATCAGGTGAAATGTATCCCAATTCTGCCGCAGTTCGCTTTGTTGCCGGAGCCGGGCGAATTCCTGCTGCGCCTGACGCTCGTCAAGCTCGCCGTCCATCAACGCGGAAATATTGTCCATCTACCATCTCCTGTCCTTGCGTGTACCGAGCAGCGGTCTCAGTTTCTCGGCGATCGCCTCGCGCGCCCTGAAAATCCGCGATCGCACCGTCCCGATCGGGCAATTCATGATGCTCGCGATGTCTTCGTAACTTAGTCCCTCGATCTCACGCAATGTAATCGCCGTTCGTAATTCTTCTGGCAGTTCTTCCAGCGTTTGGTTCACCGTCTCGGCGACCTGCCGGCTCATCAGTTCATTCTCTGGCGTGTTCAGATCGCGCAGTTGGTCTCCGTCTTCGAAATTCTCCGCCTCGTCACTGTCAAAATCCGTCGTCGTCGGCGCGCGCCGCCCCATCGCCACCAGGTAATTCTTGGCGGTATTGATGCCGATCCGATACAACCACGTGTAAAACGCGCTGTCTCCGCGGAAAGTCGGCAACGCCCGGTAGGCCTTGATGAACGCCTCCTGCGTTACGTCCTCGACCTCGGTCGCATCCCTGATGAAGCGTGACAACAACCGCGCGAGCTTGCGCTGGTACTTGCTCACCAGCAGCTCGAACGCCTGCTTGTCGCCGCGCTGCGCGCGTTCGACCAACTGCTGATCGACTTCGCGATCGCTCATCAAACCCGTCCCTGACGTTGAAATTATTATCCAAGTCGAGCGGCTTTACCGGCTGGATAAAAAGGCACAGTATACCCGCCCCGACCCGTCGGGTGGAACGCGAAGACGATCGTTAATGCACTGACACGGCTGGCTTAAATTAGTTCACTCCGGATCAGGGGAATCGGTCCGGGAGCGGATTGACCGCCCCCAAATTCGGCTATGATGCAACGTTTTTGCGCTGGAGGGACAGGTGTCGTTCAAGTTCGATGTCCTGATCATCGGGACCGGCCTGGCGGGCCTGACCGCCGCGCTCCACCTCGCCGACCACCGGCGGGTCGGTCTGGTCACCAAGAAGCAGCTTCTGGACGGGGCCAGCGGCCGGGCACAGGGCGGCATCGCCGCCGTGCTGGCCGACGATGACACCATCGGGTCCCACATCCACGACACGCTCGTCGCAGGCGCCGGATTATGCGACGAGGACGTCACGCGGCACGTGGTCGAACACGGACGCGATTGCGTCCAGTGGCTGATCGATCAGGGAGTCCCGTTCACCCGCAATGCGGGAAACGATACCGGGTATCACCTCACCACCGAAGGCGGTCACAGCCGCCGGCGCGTCATCCACGCCGAGGATGCCACCGGCCGCGCGGTCCAGACCACGCTCGAGGCCAAGGTCCGAACCCACCCGAACATCGGGCTGCTGGAGCACCACAATGCCATCGATCTCATCACCGGGGCCAAGCTGGGACTGGCCGACAACCGCTGTTACGGGAGCTATCTGCTCGACACGCGATCCGGGAAGGTGCTTACCGTCGCCGCTCAACACACGGTGCTGGCGACCGGGGGTGCCGGCAAAGCCTATCTCTATACGACCAATCCGGACACCTCGACCGGCGATGGCATCGCCATGGGCTGGCGTGCCGGGTGCCGGGTGGCAAACATGGAATTCGTCCAGTTTCACCCGACCTGCCTTTACCACGCGCACGCCAGGCCCTTTCTGATCTCGGAATCAGTCCGCGGCGAAGGCGGCGTATTGAGGC
>JACQOK010000165.1 GCA_016202565.1 Betaproteobacteria bacterium
CCGCGCCACTGCGCAGTTTATCCCGAGCTTGTCGAGGGACTCAGTGCGAACGGGCTTTTTCAACAGCCTTCTAACTCAATTTGTGGTTCATTCATGTTCATGCCCCCACGCGCCGGCAGAACGGCCTCCCGACGGACGCGCACGCGTCCGGCGCTGGTCGCCTTCGTCCGGCCGCTCTCGCGGTGGGGCCGATGGGCAATCCGGGCGACGTGGGTCGCGCCGCGGCCAATCCGGCTTGTCGTGGGCGCGGCGGTCATCCTGGCGGTCATGTTGGCGCTGAACTGGGCGTACCAGGTGATCCGCAAGCCGACCGAAATGTTTTTTCCGGTGAGCGGCGTGCTGTCAAAGACGCCACCCGAGACCTGGCGGCAGTACGGGCCGCTCTTCCGGAAGCATTCCACCGCCGTCATGACACCCGGGCTGCTGGCCGCGCTGGCGCAGACCGAGGGCGCGGGCAACCCGGTGGCACGAACGTACTGGCGGTGGCGTCTGACGCGGGAGCCGTTCGAGATATACCGGCCGGCGTCGAGCGCAGTCGGGATGTACCAGATCACCGACGGGACCTTGCAGGCAGCGAAGCGCTACTGCATCCACAACCACGCGGTGGTCGAGGACGGCCCCTGGCACAACATGAGATCGTGCTGGTTCAACGGCCTCTACTTTCGCGTCATCCCGAGTCACGCCATCGAGCTGACCGCCGCCTTCCTCGATCGCAGCGTCGCCAACACGATCGCGCGCCGGCGGATCGCCGGTGCCGCACTCCAGCAGAAGCAGGACCTGGCCGCCCTCATCCACCTGTGCGGCGCCGGCGCAGGCAACGCTTTCGCAGGGCGCGGGTTCCGGCTGACCGCCGGCCAGCGGTGCGGCGACCACGACGTCCGCGGCTATCTCGCGCGGGTCAATGCGATGAAACGGCAGTTCGAGCGGCTGGCGGCCGGCGAGAAAGGATGAAAGTGGAAGGAGGAAGGGGGAACTCCGGTGGCGGCCGGCGCTTCACACGCGCTTGGGCAAGCCCGCCATGCCGCGCAGCACTTCGATAAATGCGGTGCTGTCCACTTCCGCCAGGCCCTGCTGATAGGCGGCCTGCTGCAGTTGCGTCCACAGGCTCGTAAGAAGCATCGGCGCCCCGAGCCGCGTGCCCTGCTCGAGTGTCAGGCGTGCATCCTTGAGCGAGATGCGCACGAGGCCCTCGGGCGAGTAGTCTCCATTCAGCATCTTCGGTCCCTTGTTGATCATGGTCTTGGAGCTGCATGCGGCATCCTGCAGGACCTGCAGCAGACTCTCGCCCGCCATGCCCGCTTTCATGCCGAGCACCAGACCCTCGGCCAGCGCCAACCGGTTGCCGAATAGAATGAGATTGATGATGAGCTTGGTCATCGCGCCGGATCCGACGGCGCCCATGCGATAAGCCGCGCGACCGAAGCCGTCGAAGAGCGGCTTGCACGCTTCGAAGTCCTCGACCGCGCCGCCGGCGATGACGATCAGGTCCTTCTTCCACGCCATGGCGCTGGTCCCGCTCACGCACGCATCGAGAAAGCGGATGCCGCGCCTGGCGAGCTCGGCGCCGAGCTTCTCCGAATCTTCGGGCCGGGAGGTCGAGGTATCCGCCACGATAAGACCCTTCGCGGCGCCCTGCGCCACGCCGTTCGCCCCCAGCACCGCTTCGCGCACGATGTCGCTCGTCGGCAGCGAGGTGATCAGCCAGCGCGCACCGCGCGTGGCAGCCGCAGGAGACTCCACTGGCGTGCCGCCCCGCTCGCGCAGCTGCGCCGTTCGCTTCTCATCGATGTCGTATCCCTGCACCCGGAATCCACTTTTCAGCAGATGATGCACGAACGCCTGCCCCATCAGTCCCATGCCGACGATACCGACGCACTCAGCCATGACAGCACCTCCTCTTCGAACCCACCATTATTGATCGCCGGCCAGGATATCGATGAAGCGGGTGCGGCCGGATATGCGGTAGACCGCGAAATCCCTTCGATCCGCGGTCAGGATCTCTCGTATCCCGCTGCGGTGCGCGAGCAGCACCACCGAGGCGTCGGCAAAATCCATCGGCTGATCGGCGTACTTGCGGGCGAGCTTCTCCACCGCGCGAAAGTCCACTGGTTCCCGGTCCACGATGAGGAGCCCCGCCTGCGCGGCATCGCCCAGCCAATCGAGACAGCGCGACTGCTGGACGTGCGACAGCAGGGCGAGCGCTTCGGTGAGTACCGCCTCGGTGGTCAGAAACCGGCCTCGATAATCCCGCAGGAAATCACGGCAGCGGCTGTGCAACGGATCCGTCTCGTCGAACAACCCGATCAGGAAACCGGAATCAACGACGAGCTCACCTGGCAAGGCACGCCCCCACAAGCTTAAACGAGCGCGCGCAACACCAGCGCGTGCAGCAACGGGTTCATCGCGTCCTAGCGCTTCAGGCGCGAATCGAAGTAGTCCATGAAAAGATCGAGGGCCTGGCGCTGCACGGGGTCGGGCTGGAACGAGCCGTCGGGCTGCCCATAAATATAGGGAAAGCCGTGGTCGGGGTGATCGAAGCTCGCCCACGTCGAGTCCTTGCCCGCTTCAAGCATCCATTCGTGCGCGAGCTTGAAAATGCCTTGCAGGTGATCCTTTTCGCGGCCGATGTGCAGGATCGGCGTTTCGATTTTCCGGATACGCCTCATCGCCTGCGCCTTGTCCGCGTTCTTCCGGACGACCTCGACGTCCTGATACTGGATTTCGTCCGCCTTGCGCGGCGCGGTGGGGCCGGTATTCACGCTCAGGAATTCGTGGGAGGCGCCTTCGATCGCAACGCCCGCTGTAAACGTGATCTGCGCGGCCGCCTTCAAGATCATTTCGCCGCTGTGGCTCACGCCGACCGCGCCGATCGCGTTCGGGTCGACGTACGGCAGCGTTGTGAGGTAATTGATGATCGCGATGAAATCATCGGAATCGAGCGAGGGCGCCGACTTGAGCGTGCGGTTGTCGCCGCCGCTGATGTCGTCGGCAACATTCACCGCCGGGTCGCTCCGCTCGTAGAGGTGCGGGATCTCGTTGCGGTAGTTGACGTAGACGACGACGTAGCCGCGCCCGATCATCCGGTCCTGCATCGCGGCCAGGCGCTCGACCTGCGTTTCCACGTGTTGGTATCCGCCGCGCCCGTCGCCCCGGCCCATGGTAATCACCGGGAACGGTCCGCGGCCCTCGGGTTTGCGAATGGCGACCGGCACGTAGATCTCGTCGCGCGTCAGCACGAAGGTGAGATCCATCGGAATGGCCGATCCGCGCACCGGTCTGGTCACGACAAATCCGTGCGGCGGGCGTTCGGGAGCGACAGGAGCGATCGGACGCGCGTTGTTTTTTTCCATTGGCCGGAGTTTAACAACAAGCCGGCTTAGGGGACACCCATTAGCCGGCCCGTGTAAAGCGAGCAAATGATTCCATGGCGGCGTGAGCCGCCGGTTATCAATCTTTCCATACGCCGTTTGCAGTTGCCGATCACGCCCGTTTCTTCACTTCATGGCTGCGACGAATCGCGCCAGACCACTAAGCCGAGCCGCCTAAGCGCTCTATCTTTGATATAAGTCAAGAAAATTCAGCCTGTGCGCCGCGCCGCCCCGGTAAAGCCCCTAGAATATGTCACGGCGCCGCAGGCATACGCCCGGAGGAGATCCATGAGGCGGGTTTATCGCAAACCCGAGACGTTCTTTGTTCTGTTTCTGCTCGTCCTGGGTGTAGGCATCAGCACCATATCCTGGGGGTATGGGTTCGGGAGCCTCAACAAGCCCGGCCCGGGTCTGTATCCGTTTTTCATCGGGCTGGCGATTGCGATTTTCTCGCTTTTCATCCTGATAGCGGAATTCAGAGCCGACCCGGTTGAACCCGCTCTCGACCGAGCGGGTGTGACGAAGCTTGTCTTTATGACGCTGACGTTTTCCCTCTGGATCGTTGCGATGCCGCTCCTGGGGTATGTCGCCGTTACCCTCCTTGCCACGTACGCTTTTTGCAAGATCATGAAACTCGAGGGATGGCGGAAGCCGCTCGCCGTTTCGGCCGGGACGACCCTGTTCATTTACCTGTTGTTCGATCACTGGCTGTACATCGATTTGCCGCGGGGGCTGCTGGGATAGGGTGAGAATATGGAGGGATTCGCTCTTCTCTACAGCGGCTTCGTCAATTCCTTCACGACGGTAAATCTCGTCGCCTGTTTCGTCGGCGCTCTCATCGGCACGCTCGTCGGCGTTCTGCCGGGTCTGGGGCCGACGGCGACGATGGTATTGATGCTGCCCTTTACCCTGCCGTATGGCCCCACGACCGGCTTGATCATGTTGACCGGTGTCTGGTACGGCGCAATGTATGGCGGCTCGACGACCTCGGTGCTGGTCAACATCCCGGGAGAGGCGGCGAGCGTGGTGACGTGCATCGACGGTTACCAGATGTGCAGGCAAGGCCGGGCCGGCTCGGCGCTGGCGCTGGTCGCGATGGGATCTTTCGTCGCGGGCACGATCGGAATTCTGGGGCTGCAGTTTTTTGCACCCGTTCTGGGGAATGCCGCGCTCTCCTTCGGTCCGCCCGAATTCCTGTGCTTCATGATCCTTGCTTTTGTCCTGTTATCCAATCTTTCTGCCGAGGCGCCGCTCAAGGGCGCGCTGATGATCGCCCTGGGACTTTTCCTGAGCACCATCGGGATCACTCCGATGGACAGCTATCCGCGTTTCACCTTCGGTTCCGAAAAACTGATGCTCGGTATCGATTTCCTGCCCGTCGCGGTGGGTCTTTTCGGCGTTTCGGAAATATTGAAGATCGCCATCGAGAAATACGTGAAACCGGTGGTGAACCAGGTCCGGCTGAGAGAGCTCTATCCGAACCGGGAGGAAATGAGGCGCTCGATCGGCCCGACGCTGCGGGGTTCGATACTCGGTTTTTTCGTGGGGCTGTTGCCGGGGCCGTGCACGGTGATTTCCACGTTCGTCGCGTATGCTCTTGAAAAACGAATATCGAAGACGCCCCATCGATTCGGACACGGCGCCGTGGAAGGCGTGGTCGCGCCGGAGTCCGCCAACAACAGTGCGGTAATGGGGTCGATGATCCCGCTTCTCACGCTCGGAATCCCGTTTGCCGCGCCGAGCGCCATCATGCTCGCGGGGCTCCGCATGCACAATGTGGAACCGGGCCCCATGCTGTTCGTCACCAACCCGGATGTGTTCTGGACCTTCATCGCGGCCATGTATCTCGGCAACCTCATGCTGCTCGTCCTCAACCTGCCGCTGGTGGGGGCTTTTGCAAGGATCGCCGTGATCCGCCCCCCGATCCTGATGCCGATCATCAGCCTGATCTGCCTGGTCGGCGTCTACAGCGTGAGAAATTCGCTGTTCGATGTGTGGGTGATGATCGCCGCGGGGGTCGTGGGATATTTCCTGCGCCGATGGAAATACCCGATCGCGCCTTTCATCATCGGCGTCGTATTGGGCCCGACCACGGAAAACAGTCTTCGCCAGACGTTGTTGATGTTCAAGGGAGACGTATCGCTGATCGTGGACCGGCCCCTGTCCATCACGCTGCTCGCGCTGGCGGCGGCGTTTCTCGCTTATAAGTTCATGGCTCCGCAGAAGACGTATGCGCTGCAGGTGGAAGAGGGCAAATCACTCTGACCGGGCAGCACCGGAAGAGAGTAGGATCGTTCATTGAAAGCAAAGGAGAGGAACATGAAAAAGCTGTTTATTGCCATTGCGACCGTCGGAATATGTTCAGGTCTTTTCGGTCTGGGCGGCGTGCAGGCCGCGGAGAAGTACCCGGTTAAACCGATCATGTGCATCGTCGGCGTGGAGGCCGGCGCCGACGGCGACGTCCTCGTCCGCCCGCTCATGCAAAGGGTCTCCAAGATGCTGGGGCAGCCCATCGTGATCGTGAACAAACCCGGCGGCGGCAGCTCCATCAGTTATCGGGAGATTCACGGTGCCAAGCCCGATGGCTACACGATTGGCTGGGGATCGGCGACGATCATCACCAACAAACTGCAAGGCGTCTCGCCGCTCGACTACCACGACTTTACTCATCTGGGCGGCTATGCAACGTTTTTCCCCATCGTCATTGCCTCGACCAAGAGCAAAGTCCAGTTCAACACCATCCAGGATGCGATCAACTATGCGAAGGCCAACCCCGGCAAAGTGAACATGTCGACGGCGGGCGTCGGGCAGAGCTGGTGGGTCGCTGCCATGTCTTTCCTCGGTGGAACGGGCCTCAACGTCAATACGATTCCCCAGCCGGGGGCCGGCGCCATGACCGTTGCGCAGGTGGCAGGCGGCCATGCCGAACTCGGGGTTGCGGCGCTTGGTTCAGCAAAGAGCATGGTCGAGAGCGGGCAGGTCAAGTTTCTGGCGACCCTGGGCGAGGGGCGCGCGCCCGCGCCGTACGACAAGATCCCCACCGTGAGAGAACTCGGATACGACGTGAGCTGGGAGTCGACCAATTTCGTGATGGGCCCGCCCAAGTTGCCGAAAGAGATCGTAACGGTCCTGGTTAACGCCATTGAGAAGGCGGCAAAGGATCCCGAGTACATCAAATTCGCCAATGAAAGAAACACGCGCTGGGAATACATTCCCCCGGGCAATGTGGTTCCCGCCTTCGACAAGCGGCAAAAAGCCGTGCGGGAGATCATGGGCAAGGCCGGGATCTTGAAAGAGGCAAAATAACGCGTCACCGATCATGAAAACGGACAAGGCATCAGTACTGGCGACGCTGCCCGTACGCGCGGATGAGGATCCGTTCGTCGTGGCGATCGGCGGTTTTTATCGCCGCTGGTTCAACCTGGTCGACGACCTGCAGCTTCTGATCGACACCGTTGCAAGAGTGAAGGCGACCGAGGACGAGGACTGGGTGCCGGTGTGGAGCGAGGTCGCCGCGCGTTACGAAAGGGAGGCCGAAGCCTTGCTCAAGGACGGCGATCGCACCGGGGCGCGCAACGCGTTCCTGCAGGCCAAGAGCTTCTACAGCATCGCGCGCTTTCCCTCGCCCTACCGCTCCGGCTCCGCGATCTGCCCCGCCACCATGAGTTCGCTCAAGGAAGCGGCGTACCAGCGCTATCTCGAATGCTTCCGGCGCGCCGCCGAGCTGCTCGATGCGCCGATCGAGACGCTGCGAATTGCCCGCGATGGCAAGGAAGCGGTCGGCCATCTGCGACTGCCGCAGGGCGCGTCGGCGTCGAAGCGCGTGCCGGCGGTGCTGGTGATGTGCGGCGGCGACATGTACAAGGAAGACCGCGAGAAGTACGCCGCGGGCGCGTTCGCCGAAGGGCTTGCCGCGCTGGTGGTGGACGCGCCGGGCACCGGCCAGACCACCTTCCCCCACGCGCCGGAATCGGTCGTGGCGTGGCAGTCGGCGCTCGATGCGCTCGCCGCGCATCCCGCCATCGACGGCGGGCACCTCGGCGCCTTTGGCGTGAGCCGCGGCGGGCTGTGGGTGATGCGGCTCGCCGCGCACGATCCGCGCGTGAAGGCGCTGATCTCGGTGGCCCCGGGGGGCGTGGGCTACTGGGGCACGGCCGAGGAACGCGCCGAGTGGCGCCGGGCCGCGTTCGAGCGGGCGAAGAAAAACTGGTTCGGCCCGCGCGGCACCCGTCCCGTGCCGCGCGAGATGACCGAAGAGGAACAGCGCACCGAGTTCCTGCGCTGGTCGCTGAAAGACAACGGGCTGCTGGAAAAGCTGACGATGCCGATGTTCCTGGTGAACGGCAAGGTGGATCACCTGACGCCGATCGGCAATCTCTATCTCGCGCTCGAAAGCGGCCCGCCGACGGGGCGCGTTGCGCGCGTCTATCCCGACGACGGCCACATCGCCGCGAAGAACGAACGCGAGTGGGGGCCCGCCGCCTGGCGCTGGCTGCGCGAACAGCTGACAGCCTGACCCCGCACGAAATTCCGGCAGCTTAAGTTTCCTTCCCCCACGCTACGCGCAAGGGGTCTGCCGCTCACTGCTCACTGCTTACTGCTTAAGGCAGTGCCCCTGTGGTTTGTCCCCGGTCTTTGCTGTATCATGCGCGCCCTTTGGGATCCGTCCACATTCCGGCGGGTCGCACACGGGCAACCCCATGAGCATCGACACGGAAGTAGCGCGGCGGCGCACCTTCGCCATCATTTCGCACCCGGACGCGGGCAAGACCACGCTCACCGAAAAGCTGCTGCTGTACGCCGGCGCGATCCAGATCGCCGGCAGTGTGAAGGCGCGCAAGGCCTCACGCTACGCCACTTCCGACTGGATGGAGATCGAGAAGCAGCGCGGCATCTCGGTGGCGAGTTCGGTGATGCAGATGGAGTACCGCAACTGCG
>JACQOK010000166.1 GCA_016202565.1 Betaproteobacteria bacterium
GAAAGGAGCAGGCATGTCGTTGCTGGAATTTGCGCGCGGCCCCGCGTTGTGGGCGTCGATCTTCGTCCTGGTTGCGGGCACGGCGTGGCGCATCTGGGGAATTTTCAGGCTGAAAGCCAAGCCGGATTTCTCCGAACCGCGAAGCACCCGTGTGCTCGCGGGAGCGCTGGGCACGATCGTGAGGCGCATGATTCCCAAGCGCGAATTTCGCGACAGTGCGACGCTCGCCACGAGCAACGCGTACCTGTACCACATCGGGCTCGCGCTTGTCGTGTTCGGCTATCTGCCCCACATCCAGTTCATCGAGCGGCTGACCGGCCTCGCCTGGCCGCCGCTGCCCATGGTGATCTTCCTCTTCGCAGTCGCTCTCACCTTCGTGTCGCTGCTCACCGCGCTCCTGTATCGCCTGACCGATCCGGTGCTGCGGCTCATCTCCAGTTTTGACGACTATTTCAGCTGGCTCATCGTGTTCCTGCCGCTCGCGACCGGCATGGTTGCATTCAATAACGCGTCGGTGCCGGGCGCGCCGCTCGCGCCGACGCCGCTCGCGCTACATCTCCTGAGCGTGGAATTGCTCTTGATCTGGCTACCCTTCGGCAAGCTTGCGCATTCCTTCCTCGTGTTCATCTCGCGCGGTATCACGGGTGCGGCATTCGCGCGGCGCGGAGCGCGCACATGAACGACATCAACGAAACCCATCCGCTGGAATTCGACGCGCCCCGCTTCGGGATTCGCAAGCCGCAAACGCGCGTCGACCGGCAGGGCGCGCTCGACGACCAGGCGCGCGTGAAGACGGCGCTTGCGAGTTTCGCGCGGGACTTTTCGCGCGCGAGCGCCGCCTACCTGGAGGCGTGCGTGCACTGCGGGCAGTGCGCGGAAGCGTGCCACTTCTACGTCACGACGCACGATCCGAAGTACACGCCGATCTGGAAGCTCGAACCGTTCAAGCAGGTCTATTCGCGCGAGGCCGGCCCGTTCGCGTGGCTGTTCCGCGTACTCAACCTCAAGCCCGAGGTTGCGATCGAACAATTGGAGGAATGGCAGGTGCTCCTCTACGATTCCTGCACGATGTGCGGGCGCTGCACGATGATCTGCCCGATGGGGATCGATATTGCCGCGCTCATCGGACTTGCCCGGCACGGGATGTTCGAGGCGGGGCTCGTCCCGCACGAGCTGTGGGCGGTGGCCGAGCGCGCCCGGCGCGAAGGCAGCCCGCTGGGCGCGACTTCAAAAGTGCTCAGGGAGCGCGTCGAATGGCTCGCCGACGATCACGAAGTCGAAATTCCGCTCGACCAGCCGCGCGCGGAAATCCTGGTGACGCTGTCCTCGATCGAGATCATGAAGTATCCGCAGTCGATCGTGGCGATGGCGAAAATTCTCACCCACATGGGTGCGTCGTGGACGCTCTCCAGCGACGGCTACGAAGCCACCAATTTCGGCATGCTCTCCGGCAATGCGCAGTGGCAGCGCGACGCGAGCATGAAGATGATCAATGCGGCGATCGGCTGCGAAGCGAAAACCTTGATCCTGCCGGAATGCGGTCACGCCTACGGCGCGCTGCGCTGGCAGGGCGCGAACATCTACGGCAAGCCGCTGCCGTTCCGCGTACTGCACATTTCCGAGTTCCTCGCAGAAAGCGTGAGGAACGGCAGGATCCGGCTGACCCGGATGGACGGCTCGCTCACGTTCCATGACCCCTGTCAGATATCGCGGCGCGGTGGCGCAACACAGGCCCCGCGCGAGGTGCTCGCCGCGCTGGGCGTGGAACTGCGCGAGATGCCGTCAACCGGCGACATGAACTGGTGCTGCGGGGGCGGCGGGGGTGTCGTGACGATACACCGCGCCGACGAATTGCGTTACAAGGCGTTCGAAATCAAGATGCGGCAGGTTGCCGCTACGGGGGCGGAGGCGCTCGCCACCAGTTGCGCGAACTGCCGGCAGACCTTCGATGACGGACAGGCTCACTTCAAGTGGGACAAGAAAATGCAGAGCCTGCTCGAACTGGTGGCCGACCACCTCGCCGCTTAGACCGTCTTGGCGGTGGCAGGATTGATCAGTCCACCAGTGGGCGAACTGGGCGTCGCCGCATAGAGTTTCTTCGGCATGCGCCCGGCGAGGAACGCTTCGCGTCCGGCCTCGATCGCTTTTTTCATGGCCGAGGCCATCAAGACCGGGTTCTGTGCCGCGGCAATCGCGGTGTTCATCAACACGCCATCGCAACCGAGTTCCATCGCGATCGCCGCATCGGAGGCGGTGCCTACGCCGGCGTCGACCAGGATCGGCACCTTCGCGTTTTCGATGATGATCTGCAGGTTCCAGGGATTGAGGATGCCCATGCCGGAGCCGATCAGCGAGGCGAGCGGCATCACCGCCACACAGCCGATTTCTTCCAGCTGCTTCGCGATGATCGGGTCATCCGAGGTGTAGACCATCACCTTGAACCCGTCCTTGATGAGCGTCTTCGCCGCGCTGATGGTCTCGACGACGTTCGGGTAGAGCGTCTTCGGGTCTCCCAGCACTTCGAGTTTGACCAGATCGTGGCCATCGAGCAGCTCGCGCGCAAGGCGCAGCGTGCGCACGGCATCATCCGCCGTGTAGCAGCCGGCGGTATTGGGCAGGATCGTGTATTTCGACGGCGGGATCGCGTCGAGGAGACTCGGCTCGTTCGGGTTCTGGCCGATGTTGGTGCGGCGGATCGCCACCGTTACGATCTGGGCGCCGCTCGCTTCCACCGCCGCGCGGGTCTCGGCGAAATCCTTGTACTTGCCGGTGCCGACCAGCAGGCGCGAGGCGTACGATTTCCCCGCGATCACCAGCGGGTCGAGATTTTCATGGGGTTTCATGGCAGGGATTCCGGATCAATGAGCAGGGATCAAGAAGCAAGGATCAGGGTTTCAGGATTATGCGCCTTGGGGGCGCGAGGTCAAATTGACCCCCGTCAACCGCCGCCCACGGCGACGACGATTTCGAGCGTATCGCCGTCCGCGAGGACCTGATCGGGAAACCGGCTGCGCGGCACGATTTCACCGTTGCGCTCCAGCGCAACCCGCTTGCCGGCGAGTTCGAGGCGCGCGAGCAGGTCGGCGCAATTGAGTGGCCCGTTGAATTGGCGGCGTTCGCCGTTGACGGTTATCGAGATCACGGACGTCGATTACTTCATTCTATCGGCACAATAGCAATTTTACCGCGCCAGTGTCGCCTGCCTCAATACGTGACCCTGCTCAGAACTTGAACTCGGCGTTCACGCCCACCAGGAAATTGCGCTCCGGCGCGGGTTCGTAGAACCGGCCGTTCGCTTCGGCAACGATGACCGAGCCGATATAGCGGCGGTCCGCCAGGTTGTCCACGCGCACGAATTCCGCGAGACGCCAGTTCCTGGCGCGCTGCTCGAAGCCGGCGCGCAGGTTCCATACGGTATAGGCTGCCGCGAATTCGCTGTTGGCGTCATTGACATAGACCTTGCCGTTGCGTCTGGCCTCGACGCCGGCGTGAAATCCGCTCGCGGGATGGCGCCACACGAGTTCGCCAAACAGGCTGTAGGGCGGCACGCCCGGCAGCCGATTGCCGGCGGGGACGGTGGTAGCGGGGGCACCGCTCCCAAACGGTTGCCTGAATTGCGCATCGAGCAGCGTGTAGGCGAGCGCGGTCTCGATGTCATGGGCAAAGCGGTGCGTCCAGAGCAGCTCCACCCCTTCCCGCCGCGTCTGTGCCGCATTCTTGAAATCGGTGCGGCCGCCGCTCGAGGTGTTGACCACGATCTCGTCTTTTACGTCGATACGGAACAACGCGACGTTGACCCGGCCGGCCGTCCCGACGAGCGCTTTGAGCCCCACTTCGCGATGCGTGCTCAAGGCCGGCCTGAGCGCAAAGTTGAGGCCGGTCGCGCCGCCCGGCCGGTAGGCCAGCTCGGCGAACGTCGGTGTCTCGAAGCCCTTGCCCGCATTGGCGTAAAGGTTGACGCCGGGGGTGAGCTTGAACGTGGCGCCAGCGACCGGCGTGGTCCGGACAAAATCGACCGTGCCGCTATCGTCGGGGTTGATGCCGGTAATGAAATGATCGCGCGACTCGAAGCTGACACGGCTGTGGCGAATGCCCGCGAGCACGTTCCAGCGCGGCGCGACCTGCCACTCGGCCTGCGCGTAGAAATCGGTGTTGGCGACCACGTCATCCTCGTCGCGCTTCAAGCCGCCGGCAACGCCGAAACCGTTGATGAACCCTTTGCGGCGCTCGGCCATGCGGTCGTGGTCGACGCCGGCGCTCAAGACAAGCGGCGCGCCGCCTGCCGTGACCTCGCGCGTGAGCCGCAGCCCGGCGCCGCTGTAGCCGCGGTCGAGATCGACGACTCCGCCGGAGGAAGTGGGCGCGTTCTGCGCGGTGAGCGGAATGGCGAGAAACTGCGTGACCTGCCGGTCGCCCGCGTAGACGCGCGCCTGAAGCTTGTCGCGTGATGAGAGGGGAACATCGTAGACCAGTCCGGCCTGGTTCTGCGCGACGCTCTTGCGGGTATTGAAGGCGAGTGCATTGGTGCCGGCCTGGCTCCGGTTCTGGGCGACCTGAGCGGCGGTGAGGCCAAGCGGATCCTGCGTTTCCGGCTGGTCGAGCGCGTTGACGACGAGGGTGAACGCGCCGCGCGCGCCGGCGTCGAGCTTGATTTTGGCGTTGGCGTGATCGCGGCGCGCCGCGCTGTGGTCGCGGTAGCCTTCGGTATCGAAGCGCGAAGCGTCGATCAGATAATTCAGCGGGCCGCGGGTGCCGCCGATTTGCAGCCCGAACTTGGTGGTGTCGTAGCTGCCCGCATAGAGGCCGCTGGAGAGCGTGGGCTCGGGCGGACCATCGGCGGTGAAGATCTGGATGACGCCGCCCGCGGCGTTGCCGTAGAGACTCGAAAACGGTCCCCGCAGCACTTCGATGCGCTGCGCCGAGGAGAGGTTGAACGAGGCGGCCTGCCCCTGGCCGTCGGGCATGGTGGCGGGAATGCCGTCCGCGATCAGGCGCAGTCCCCGCACGCCAAAGCTCGCGCGCGCGCCGAAGCCGCGGGAGGAGATCTGCAGGTCCTGGGCGTAGTTCTGCCGGTTCTGCACGACGACGCCGGGCACGCGGTTGAGCACTTCCGAAAGATTGACCTGAGGATTGTCTTCTCGAATCGCACGCTGACTCACGGCGTCGATCGCTACCGGGAGATCGAAGCTTTCGTGCTCGATGCGGGTGGCGCTTACCGTCACTTCCGGCAGCAGCGCCGGGGCAGCGGCCGGCACCTGCGCGCCCGCCTCGGGCCGTTGCTGCGCGACGAGGCTGTTCGCGATCAGCACCAGCGTGCACCCGCATGAAACCGAAATCGATGTCGCGAGCTTCACTGATGCGAGAGGATGCGGCGGGCTTACTTCAGCGCCGCCAGGTAGTCTGCGAGAATCTCGATGTCCGCGTCCGACAACGGCTGCGCTGCCGAGGTCATGTTGCCGTCCATTCGGGATGCTTCAGGAAACAGCGCGGACGTCTTGCAGGAACCGAATGCGGTCCCCTTCGTTTGAAACGCTGTCCGCGAGAATCTGGTAAAACTGCCGGCGATCGGTCGCCTGCGCCGCGGCCTTCTTGATCACGATCCGGGCGATCGGCCCAAGGTAGGCGGCAAGAAGGCGTGTTGCCTGTGCCACTGTTTCGGGAGTGACCGGGGCCGCCGCCAGTTGGCGCTGATCTACGCCGCTCCGGGGCGTGGCGGACTGTGATTCGGACGGAGAAGGCAGCGTGACCTGCAGCTCCGCGCCTCCCGTGAGAAAGGCCTTCTTTTCCTCGCGGCTCGACAGGTTGTCGGCGAGCCGTGCGTAAAGGGTGGCGATATCGTTGGTGCCGGTGGCGACGCGCTTCACCATCACCTTTGCGACCGGCCCGATAAAGCGCGCGAGCTGCGCCTCGACCTGCTTCAGCACCGCGCTATCCCATCCCGGGGGCGGCACGGTTTTCACCGGCGCACTCGCCTCGGAAGACTGCGAGGGTTGAGTGGGTTCCAGCCTGATCGTCGTCGGGGCCACCTCCGTGATGACGGTTTCCTCGGACACAACCGGGCTGACCGGCGCGGCATAGGCAGCGAGGATCGCGGCACGAAATGCCTTGGCGAGCTGATAACGCGCATCGGGCTGCTTGGCCAGCGCGGTCGTCATCACCTGATCGTAGCGGTCCCAGCCGCGGCCCGCTTCCACGTGCGAGGGGACCGGCGGGTCTATATGGCAGACCTGGTACGCGACCGAGTCCGCTGGTCCGCTGAACGGCTTGCGCCCGGTCAGCAGTTGGTAGAGCACGACCCCCGCGGAAAAGAGGTCGGCGCGCCAGTCCACGATCTCGCCGGAGTACTGCTCGGGCGCCATGTAGCCGGGCGTGCCCATGACCGCGCCGATCTGCGTGAGGTTCGACTCGTCAATTCGGGCGATGCCGAAATCGGCGATCTTCAGCTTCCCGTTGGTCATGATGATGATGTTGGCCGGCTTGATATCGCGGTGTATGACGCCTTGTTCGTGTGAATACTCCAAGGCGTCGAGCAATTGCACCATGATGCTCACAATGTCGCTTTCTTCGAACCGCGTATTGCGGTTGAAGTACTCGCGCAGCGGGTTGCCCTGCACGTACTCCATCGCGATGTAGGAGAGAGCGTCGTTCTCGCCATACTCATACACCGAGACAACGCCGGGATGAGACAGGCGGCCCGCCGCCTGCGCCTCGTTTTTGAAGCGTGCGATCATCTGCCCGGTGCTGTCGTCCTCGACCAGTTCCTTGCGGATGGTCTTGATCGCGACGACGCGGCGGATATGGGGGTCGAACGCCTTGTAGACGACGCCCATGGCACCCTTGCCGAGCACCTCGGTAACCTGATACTTGCCGAGCCGTTCGATGGGCGGATCCAGGCCAGCCATACCGTGTGTTTATCCCTCGAGCAGTTTCATGGCTTCGACGAGGCTCTTCCGCATGCGGTTGAAGGATTCCGCAAGCACGCCAATCTCGTCGCGGCGCTGGACGGTGAACTCCGGGGCATCCAGGTTCCCGAGGCTCACTTGGTCGGCGAGCGCGGAAAGCCGCGTGACCGGCCGGATCACCGTGAAGTAAAGCATCAGGTTCAACGCGATGGCGATCACCACGAATACGATGGTGAGCGACAGCATGAACGTCTGAAAGGCGCGGTCGGCGCGCGCGAACGGCACCGCGATCGGAAGCGCCACGATCTGCGCGCCTACGACTTCGTTCAACTTCCATCCGAATCCGTTTGCCGGCCCATATTTATCGATCAGGGTCTTCGGTGCGGCGTCCACGGTCGAGTGACAGTAGAGACACGCCTCATTCGTGATCTTGATCGGCCGGGCGATATAGAACGACCGGCCGGCCGGGGTGTCGCGCTCGCCGACGATCTCCGCTTGTTCGGCGCCATTGCGGAATTGGTGCACGATGTCCGCCTCCCAGTCGGCCGCGCGATTGCGTGGATTGGTGGGGTTCAGCGTCGCCTCCTTGTAGGCGTATTCGGGGAAATTCTTGCGCAGACCGTTCAGAACCTCGGTCGCCGAGTATGCCGGCACGGATTGCGGAAGAAACGTGTACTTCATCTGCGTCTCGAGCAGCGGACGCAACTGGTTCGACGTGTAGGCGCGGGTCGAGAGCGCGGTTTCCATCACCAGACGCGCGTTCTGCGCGACTTCTTCACGCGCATTCTGCTGCAGCAGCGTCCGGGAAACGTACCCGGCGGCAACAAGGCCCGCAATGAACACAACCACGAATACCAGGTTGAACTTCAGGATCAGCTTCATAACCATCCCTCCTTGGGCTTATGTCCCCTGGCCGGCGTTCACCGCGCCTGGGCGCTCTCCGGCGCACGCAGCGGCGCCTGTTCTTCCTTGGGCTTGTATTTCTCCGGGAACAGGATGGGATCCCATTCCGGGTGGTCCTTCAGGTTGGCGATCAGAGCCGTGCGGAACGCCGGGTCGCTCGCCCTCGACCGCCAGCGCTGCACCAGAGGGCGCCGCACATCGCGATTCGTCTTGAGCCAGGCCTCGACATCGGGGTAGGTGATCTCTTCAGCGCGCTTCGGCGCAACCTCCCGATTCTTGTATCGGGAAAGCCGCGACGGAATGGTGTCGAGGAACCCTCGCGGCAAAGCGCCGAGAAACGTCTGCGACGGCCGCGGGATGACAGTGCTTTTCTGTCCGTTCCTGCGCGAATAGAACTCGCCGGTCTTGAGCCGCTGGGGTGCGCTGCTGACCTTCGGCCCCGCTTCGGCGAGACGGATCTCACCGCTCTCGAGGAAGACCGACGCCTCCGTCGCCGCCACCTGCACGACGGTGACGCTGTCGGAAGTCGTGACCGTAAAGTGCGGCGTGGTGTATCGATAACCCGCGTTTGCGGACTTGCCGGCGGAAAACTTCATGAGCCCGGACAGGAGAAACGGATTGTTCGTGCCGCCGGACTTCGCCCCGCGGGCAGCGGGCGCAACGGCGTTCAGAAGACGGGTTTTCGGTCCGAGGTCCACGCGGGAGCCATCGGCGAACTCAACCCGTGCAAACGTCTTGTCGGCGGTCTGCACGATGTCTGCCGGCGCAAGCCGCACGCCCTCTAACAACGCGTAACGCGTAGTGCCGCGCAGAAGCGCCGCCTCGCCCTCGAGAATGGTGACCGTTGCCGTCGACTGCGCCGAGGCGATGAGGGGAAGTCCGAGGCATAAACAGACGAGCCTCTTGATGAGCTTGATACGCAAACGGAATCCCCCTCACTCCTGCGGGCTTAAAGCCCGCTTATCCTACCCTATACTACGCACGCTTCGGAAACAGTGTCAAACCGCAGCCGGCACGAATGTCGCCCCGCCTTTCGTCCATCAACAGCGCATTCGATGTCCAGCCGCCGCGGCGGTCAATCGGGGTTGCGAACAACAATGCGCAACCCATAGAATGGAAACCCTGAGCGGGTGTAGTTCAATGGTAGAACATTAGCTTCCCAAGCTAAGAATGTGGGTTCGATTCCCATCACCCGCTCCATAATAGCGAGGCGTAACGCACTGACTTGAAATACAAGTAGATAGCTTTCCCGTGGCTCCGATGACAGGGGGCACACATTGGGAGGTCACACGGGATGAAATTACCCGGCTATCTATGTCTTTCTCGGCATCATGTTTTCCGCTTTCGTAGGCGCGTGCCGGATGATCTTCGTGATCGCTTCCGGGGCCAACCGTTAAAGCGATAATTCAGAAAGCCCAACGGAATGTCTATGCAGGCACTTTTGAAGACGGATGCGACTACACGTTCAAATCTGATGTCGTTTCGATCGTCGGCAAGCCATTCCCAGCTTTCGTCGCTTCGCCGGGTCAACTGACGTAATAGAAACGCCTTGGCTGTTATGAAATTAGCGTTCCTTTTTGTTCTCTGCGGCGTCTTGACGGCTTCTGGAGCACAGGCACAGTCAAAATGGCCGTCCGATGTTGCTACGTTCATTGAGCGGCGAGACGGATGTGATCATTTTCGCGGTGAGGACGCATACGACGAAGAGCGACGCAACTTCTTGCAGCGGGAGACGCTTCGGCTGTGTGTTGGCACAGACCAGGAGTTCGCTGCACTGAAGAAGAAATATCGTGGTGAGAAGACGATAATGGATAGGCTCAATGAGTATGAGGCTGACGTCGAAGCTGCAAGCAAGAAATAGCCGCCTGATCCCGAATGCACAAGCCGATCACACGCCAGCGCCGCTCCGTTCAACACCGTGCCGTTGCCTTCGTAGAACACGAAGGTCCACTTCGGAGACGATGAATTTGGTGTTCGGCTCACCAAACCGCAGGCAGCTACATCCTATTTGAGGCGCCCCTGGATCGCGGCGATTCCCGCCGCGGCACAGCCTTCATCCAGATGATCTCCAGGCGCACCTCCCACCCCGATCGCCCCAATCACTTCGCCGCTTGCGCGGATCGGCACGCCGCCCCCAAGGAGCAGGAACCCGTCGATATCACCCAGATGGACGGCTTCCGGGTTCTTCCGAGCGATTCCGAGCGCCGCGCTGGTATCCAGCCGCAGCGCGACAGCCGTATAGGCTTTCCGCCTGCTTGAATCGAGAGTATGCGGGCTGGCCCCGTCGGCCCGCTGGAGAGCCTTTATGTGACCGGCCGGGTCAACAACCGCTGCCGATATCGCATGGCCCTGCCCCGCACACTCGGCAATGGCGGCCGACGCGGCCTCGTTCGCGAGAGCCAGGCCGATGGTTTTCACCACGCGCACGCCCTGCGCATTGACTCCGGGGCTCGCCGTAAGGACGGCGAGAATCAACAGGCGCATGATGGTAGTAGGCATATTCCCTCCATGGCTTTCCGATGCCGGCTTCGGAAACGTGAGTATAGAAGGATCCGGCAAGCGGACGAAGGCATGCTCGAGACGCGCCCAGGAACGGCAGTGTTGTATCACGCATCACACGAGCACGGAACCTTGCTACGGTTAGAGCAGTGCTTCAATGATGCGCTCGAACGAGTGTCCTTCCCCCTAAGCGCTCCAGGTATTGAACCCGCGCTCTATCGGCACAGGAATACGTAACTCTTGGTCCGTTTCATTGACCTCCTCCCATCACCCGCTCCAGAACACCCAGGCGGCGATCTAATGCTGCAGTTTTGGCGTGCGCACCGGTTCGATCGGCCCTGATTTGTAGTTCTCCAATTGGGCGCTTTCAGGATGGTAGAGGATCCCGCAACTGGGGCAGAAGATTCCCAGGATGTCCTGGGTGAAGCTGAATTTGCGGTACTCGGATACAGACACGTCCTTCATCGTCATTTGATCGTTGACCTCCGCGACCATGGTGACCCGCTTCTCGGTCTGGCAGATATGGCAGTAGTCAGTCTTGATCATGTCTGACCTCCTTTGTCCTACAGTAGGACATTGCAGGCGACCGGGGCGTTTCATTTTTTTTGATCCTTTCTTCGGGCCCGACCGGCACATGCCGGGCATCGCCTAACGGGGCATGCGGCTGTAAAATATACAAGGTAAGCCGGAGACACCGCTCCGGCCCCAACCCTGCGCGTTGGCGCGGGCCGCCACGCCGCTCAACGCGCGTTGACCCCCGGATTCACACCATGAAAATCCTCAAATACGCGCTGTTCGGACTGGGTGCGCTTGCCATCCTGACCGGTGCCGTTCTGGCCTACGTCGCCGCGACGTTCGATCCGAACCAGTACAAGCCCCAGATCGTGCAGGCCGTGAAGGAAAAAACCCAGCGCACACTCAGGCTCGAAGGCGATATCGAGCTCGCGCTGTTCCCGAGCATTGGCGCCCGGCTGGGCAAGGCCGCGCTTTCGGAGCGCGCGAGCGACCGGGAATTCGCCGCGATACAGGATTTGCGCGTGGCCGTGAAGCTATTTCCGCTCCTGTCGCGGCAGGTGATCGTCGACACGGTTGAACTCAAGGGCCTGCGCGCTCAACTGGTGCGCTTCAAGGACGGCAAGACCAATGTCGACGATCTCGCCGGTGCGCCCGCCCCCGCCCTGGCGCCGGGATCGAAGCCGGCGGAAACCGAGCAGTTCAGGATCGACATCGCGCGCGTGCGCATCGAGGATGCGGCGATCGCGTATATCGATCAGGCGGCCGGCGCGAAGTACGAACTCACCCGGCTCAATCTTAAGACCGGCCGGATCGCGAGCGGTGTGCCCACCGATATCGACCTGTCGGTGGCCGTGCGGGCGGACAAGCCCAAGCTCAACCTCGAAACGGCGCTCAAGACCCGCCTCATGTTCGATCTCGAGAAGCAGCGCTTTGTGCTGGAAGGTCTGGATCTTTCCGCCAAGGGCGATGCCGCGGGCATCAGCGGACTCGCGGCAAGTGCGAAGGGCAACCTCGACACGCGCCCCGCGGCGAGGGAGCTTGCGGCATCCAAGCTGGAGCTCGCGGCGAAAGGCAAGCACGGCGGTGAAGACTTCAGTCTCGAGTTCGACCTGCCCCGGCTCAACATCACGCGCGACAAGGTGAGCGGCGACAAGATCACGCTCGATGCCACGCTGGGCGAAGCGAAGCGCAAGCTCACCGCGAAGATCGAAATCCCGGCGATCGAGGGCAGTGCCCGGGCCTTCACCGCGGGGCGGGTCACTGCGAACCTCGACATGCAGGAGGAAGGCGCCAGGATGAGCGTGAAGGTGACGAGTCCGCTCGCCGGCAGCATCGAGCGCCAGCACGTCGAGCTATCCAAGCTCGCAGCGACCGTCAATGTCACCAATCCCAAGCTGCCGAAGAGCCCGATCGACGCCACCATCAACGGCGCCCTGGTGGTCGATGCGGCGAAGCAGTCGGCCAATCTCACGTTCGCCACCAAGTTCGACGAGAGCACGATCAACGGCCGCGCCGGGCTCGCCAGGTTCACGCCGCCGTTCTACACGTTCGACGTGAACGTCGACAAACTCGATGCCGATCGCTACCTGCCGAAAACCGCGGAATCGAAAGCGAAGCCGAAGGCGGACCCCAAGGGTAAACCGCCCGAGCAGCCGATCGATCTTGCGGCGCTCAAGGAGCTGAACGCGACCGGCAGCATCCGGATCGGCTCGCTCAAGGTGTCGAACGTCAAGAGCTCCAACGTGAGGCTCGACATCAAGGCGGCGAACGGCCGGCTCGACGTCAGCCCGATCGCGGCGAACCTGTACCAGGGATCGCTCGCCGGTGCGCTGACAATCCATGCAGCGTCGACGCCGTCGTTGGCGGTGAAGCAGAAGCTCACTGGAGTCAGCGTTGGTCCCTTGCTCAAGGATCTCGCGGACAACGATATGCTCGAGGGCAGAGGCAACGTCGCGCTCGACGTCACGGCGCAGGGCAACACCGTATCCGCTCTCAAGAAGGCGCTCAACGGCACGGCGGCGGTGAATCTTACCGATGGCGCGGTGAAAGGCATCGATATCGCGGGATCGATCCGTAATGCCAAGGCGCGGCTCGGAACGCTGCGGGGTGAACAGGTGCAGCAGGCGAACAAGACGGAGAAGACGGATTTTTCGGAACTCAGTGCGACGTTCAATATCAAGAACGGCGTCGCGCACAACAACGATCTGTCGATAAAATCGCCCTTGCTGCGCGTCGGCGGCGCGGGCAACGTCAACATCGGAGAGGACAATCTCGACTACCTGGTCAAGGCCTCCATCGTCGGCACGACCAAGGGGCAGGGCGGCCGCGAGCTTACCGACCTGCAGGGATTGACGGTGCCGGTGCGCGTCACGGGACCGCTCGATGCGCTGTCGTACAAACTCGATTTCGCGGCGCTCGCGACCGACGCGGCAAAACAGAAGGTCGAGCAAACCATAAGAGAGCGGATCGGGAAGCAACTGGGCGGCGGCGCCAAGGATGACAAAGGCGGCGGGGGCCTGAGAGACCAGTTGAAAGGCCTCTTCGGCCGCTAAAATGGCAACGGTTCCGACCGTTCGCGCGCTTGGCGTGTCGCGCAGAAAACGTAGGCTGGATGGAATGAAAATGAAATCCGGGACCGTGAAAAGCGGGAACGAAGGCCCCCAAAAAAATCGTGTTTCCGGAATGCGCTGCGCTCCTTCCGGGCTACCCGCTTTTGATTTTATCCGCGTTCATCGGCGTTCATCGGCGGTTTCATTTCATGCCTAGCTTTGCATCGAAGCTGATCGCGTGGCACCGGCGCCACGGGCGTCACGACCTGCCGTGGCAGACGACGCGCGATCCCTATGCGATCTGGGTCGCGGAGATCATGCTGCAGCAGACCCAGGTCGCGACGGTGGTTCCCTACTACGGGCGGTTCCTCGGGCGCTTTCCGGATATTGCCGCACTGGCCGCCGCGCCGCTCGACGAAGTGCTGGTGCAGTGGAGCGGCCTGGGCTACTACTTGCGGGCGCGCAACCTGCACCGCGCGGCGCAACGGCTCGTGCGCGAGCACCAGGGCCACCTTCCCAGGGATTTCGACGCGGTGCTCGCGCTGCCGGGAATCGGGCGTTCGACCGCAGCCGCGATTTGCGCGTTCGCGTTCGGTGCGCGCCGCGCAATCCTCGACGGAAACGTGAAGCGCGTGCTGACGCGCCATTTCGGGATCCGCGGCTATCCCGGCGACAAGCGGGTCGAAGCCGCGCTGTGGCGCAAAGCCGAGTCGTTGCTACCGGAAAAACACATCGGAGCGTATACGCAGGGGTTGATGGATCTTGGTGCGGGCGTCTGCACGCGGCGGCGACCGCACTGTTCGGACTGCCCGCTCGTTGGCGACTGCGTGGCGCACAGCAAGGGACTGACCGAGCGGCTTCCGGCAGCGAGACCGAGAAAGGCTCTCCCGCGCCGCCACACGGTGATGCTGGTGCTGCAGCATGCGGGAGAAGTGCTGCTCGAGAGGCGGCCTGCTGCCGGCATCTGGGGCGGGTTGTGGTGTTTCCCGGAAGCGGCGCCGGGAGAAGACGTCGAGATAATGTGCGAGCAGCGTTTTGGTGCGCGCATCCGCGCAGCGCAACCTTTGCCGAGGCTGGAACACGGATTCACCCATTTTCGGCTGACCATCGAACCGCAGCGCTTGCGGGTGGCGCGGCTCCTGTCGCAGGCCGCCGAGCCCGGACACGTATGGTTGTCGGTAGAGGAGGCGAAGTCTGCCGCCGTGCCCACGCCCGTCAGGCGCATTCTCGCCAGCCTGTAAACGGCAATTGATTTGTCTACCGCTACCACAGATCGATTCTGCCGCCGCGGCTGCGGATCTTCTCTGCGCGGTCCCGGATGAAACGCTGGAAATTGGGCTGGGTGCGGTAGGCGCCGCTTGCCACGTAATCGAAGCTCGACGCGAAATGAAACGGTTTCAGATAGGCGTCGATGCGGAACACTTCCGTGCCGCGCGCGTCAAAAAACACGATGGTGGGGGTGTAAGCCACATTCAATTCCCGCGCCCACGTCTCCTCGCTCAGACGCTTGCCGGCGGGCGTTACCACCGGCTGTTTGCCGAAGAGTTCGAGGCGTGCCACGTCGAATTTTTCGAGCAGCGCAAGCGTCGCCTCGTCCGTGAAGCCGAACGCATGCATTTCATCGCACGCCGCACAGTGCTTCTGTTCGAACACCACCGCGAGCGGCTTGGCTGCCGGGCGGCGCGAACGACCGAAATCAAACGGCGGCTTGAGAAAGAAAGGCTGATGATGAAGGGTCCCGCTGTCCGCTTCCTTGGTGTTGCGTTGGAGGTAATCGGTGAAACTCACCCTGCTTTCGTGCTTGCCGGCGACGTAATCGAGCGCGACGTGGAATTTGTGCGGCGGATAATAGCCGTTCAGGCGCAGCACGACGTTGCCCTTTTCGTCGAAGAACAGCAGCGTCGGCGTGAACTGCACCTTCAGCAACGCCGCGAATGTCTTTTCGCTGTGGACCTTGCCGTCGAGC
>JACQOK010000193.1 GCA_016202565.1 Betaproteobacteria bacterium
CTCACCATGTTCGAGCGAACTCCCTTGGATCAGCTACTTACCTTCACACCACCTGAGCCAAGCGAGCCCGTTCTTGCTAACCAGTTGACTCTGTTCAATTAACGTTGGGACACTACTGGATATCGGTAATCAAGTAATCATTGCCATCGTAGGTGACCTGAAACTCGACTTTTTGCATCGGCTGCAGATTGGCGAGCTGGGCCTTGTTCTTGACGGAGTAACCCATCGTCATGGGCGGCATGCTCAACGCTGGCATGGCCCCGTGGCTGATCGTCAACACGCCTTTTTCCCTGTCGATGCCCACCACCAAGCCGCTGCCGCTGGCCGTTTGCTGCCGGGCGCCCGGCGCCTGTGCTTGATCGAGGCCTGGCAGTGAGAGCCACGCGAATCCAGCAAACGCGACAACCGCGATGACGACCAACAGTTTCTTCATGGGTTTCTCCTTTACGGTCGTAGTGCGCAATGGCATGTGGCGGTTCATATGGGCTTGATCGCGCGGTATATCCCGATGCTGCCGAAAGGCGTATTGACTACGGCGGTTTTGGCGATCCCCGCGAAGCCCGCTGCGCGCATCAGCTCAAGCAGACCGTCGCTTACGCTCTCGGCAGTGGTCTCGAATCCGTCGAGCAAGCGCACCATGAAAAAGGCCGCGTGCATCAGGGCGTTGGCCGGCCTGCCCCAGTCGGCCACATGCAACTCGCCGGCGGGCTTAAGGACACGCCCTGCCTCGGCTAGCGCGCTTTTCTTATCGGTTCGCGTGAGATGGTGGAAGAACAGGCTCGACACCACCGTGTCGAAGCGCCCGCTGTCGAACGGCAGGTGCTGCGCGAATCCGCGCGTGAATGTCACCGGAGTCACTTCCCGCACCGCCTTTGCGCGGGCGATGGCGAGCGCCTCGGGGTCCGCATCAATGCCGGTGGCGATTACGCCCGGGAAGGCGCGGGCAATCTGTATTGTCAACGTGCCGGTCCCGCATCCCAAGTCCAGCACTTCCTGTCCCGGCTTGATCTGTGCCTGCACCAACAGTGCGTGCTTGAACACGCGCTCGCGTGTTGTCAGGCGCACGACAGGATCGTAGAACCGTGTCAGGAAATGATGGCGTAGCGGCGGAATGTAATCGGACACGTAAAAGCTTTCATGAAAAATTTCCATCAGTGAGGTTGTGACGCGCTGCTGCGCGGCCGCGGCGCCGGTCAAACGGCGCACGGAAACGGCGTGGGACGCGGCTTAGCCGCGCACGAGGGGACTCAGGCGAGCGGGGGCCGCTTGGGCTGCTCGGGGAAAAACGGGTCGTACAACAGGGTGGGCGAAGGAGCCCATACGGGAAAGTCGGGTAATGCTCCGGACGGCATCACCAGTGGCAGAACAGAAACCTGATGACAGCAGAAGTGGCCGGTGTGCGTGTTGGTGCCGGTGTCATCAACAGGGTGGCCGTCGTCCTGCACGCTGGCGGCGTGGATTTCCTGCGCCTGAACGACGTGCGCTGTGCGCTCTCCACTTTTGGCCTGGCACTGCAGCGCGGACACGGCCGCGGCCACGCCTTGCAGCGGGATCACCAGCAGCGCGAATAGCAGCAGGAATTTGTTGACCAAGGACGTCATACAGGGCACCAAATATAGCACGGGAAATCACGCACGCAAACAATATGAAGGGGCCGAACACCGCTTAATCACGCCTGCCCGTAATGAACCTCCTCGGGCTACGGCTGATTCGGCTCTTGAGCCCGCGGCCGATTTCAGACGGCGCCGGCCTCCCTCAGCAGATCCTCGAACGAGGGCGGGCTGAACCCTTGCATGCGTTGCGGCGTTCTTGGCGTCCGCACTCAACTCTTCGCCCACCGCGATGCGAGCCTGCGGTTATTCAGGCTTCCTCTTCAACGGGCGCCGTCGACCAGTTTGGAAAGTTGATCGGCGGGAATTGCGCCGGTCACGCGCTGCCCATCAGCAAGAAACAGCGTCGGCGTGCCGCTGATGTTCTTCTGCCGGCCAAAAGCGAGAATCTTTTCAATCGGTGTCTCGCACGTGCCTGCCGTCTTCGGCGGGTTGCCGTTGAGCATCATCTCGTCCCAGACCTTCACTCGGTCTTTCGAGCACCACACCGCCTTCGCTTTCTCGTACGAGTCCTGACCGAGGATGGGGTAGAGGAAGAAGTAGATGGTGACATTCTCCAGCTTCGCCAGACGCGGCTCGATCTGCTTGCAGTACGGGCAATTGGGATCGGTGAAATAGGCGATCTTCCGCGCGCCATTGCCCTGCACCTTGCGGAATGCGAGGTCAAGCGGCAGTTGGTCGAATTTGACAGCGGTCAGGACGCGCAGCCGCTCAGCGGTAAGGTCGGTCTTGCGCCCGACATCGATCAACCGGCCGCGCGTAATCAGGTAATTCACGTTCTCGTCGACGTAGAGAACTTCGCCGCCCGCGAACACCTCGTAGATTCCTGCCATCGGCGTCCTGGCGACGCTTTCGACCTGGATACTGGGGTATTTCTTCTGCATCGCCTGCTTCACGCTCGCTTCGCTCGCGGCCGCCACGGCCGGAAGTAACAGCGCCGCGCATAGACAGATGCGTAGCTTGTTCAGCATGATGTGGAACTCCCTTCCCCAGTCAAAGCATGTAGTGATGACTCGTATGTCCATTTAACACCATTTCGTCTTGCGCAGGTTGTCAGCGTTGCCGCGACTCGCGGGTCAGATCGGCCTGCGCCCGTCGGATCTTCTCCGGCCATACGCTCTTGATGTAGGCGAGCACGGCCCAGATTTCGTCATCGGACAATGCGCTGCCGAAGGCCGGCATGTCGCTCTGGTAACCCGGCGGCGCATACTTGCCGGGCACCAGTCCGTGCTTGGTGATGCCGAACAGCACAGTGTCCGGGTGGTGCCAGGTGTGTCCGGATGCATCATGTGGCGGCGCCGGCATGCGCCCGCTCGGCAGCTTGTCCCGCCAGTTCGGCTGGCCTTCGAGATTGGTGCCGTGGCACGCCGCGCAACGCTGCGCGTACACCGACTTCCCGAGCGCAACCTGCCCCCTGTCGTCGGGATCGGCCCGCGATTTCCCTTCGTGCCAGAGCGCGGCCGTGATCGCTACCACGAGGAAAGAGAAAGCCGCGGCCAATAAGCCCACGCCGATCTTGTTGCGCGTCCCGGATGTCATTCTGGATCCATGAATGCTTTCCCCTGACCTGCTTTTCGGTTCAGCCTCCCGTAGCGCCGATCGGGCGGAAAGTTTCCACCCGATGCGGTCATTTGATCCTGGTGATCAGGTAATCCTTGCCGTCGTAGGAGAGTTCGAATTCCACTTTTTGCAGCGGCTGCAGGTTTGCGAGCATAGCCTTGTCCTTCACCGGGAACGACATCGTCATGGCCGACATGTTGAGTCCCTGGACCGGACCGTGCTTGATGGTGACAGTCCCCCCCTCCTTGTCGATCCGCTGGATCAGCCCGGTGCCGGTTCCTGTTTTCGCGCCGCTTGCGGGCGCTTGAGCTTGTACTGCGTGTTGTCCGCCGGACGCGTGCTGAGCAAAGGCGGTTCCGGCGCCGGCAATGGCGAGCAGCGTGATCAAGAGAAGATTTTTCATGTGTTGCTCCTTGCGGTTGGATTGATGAAATACAGCATGGGGGACTGTCCTATGCCTTTACCTTGTAGCCGATCATCATTCCCGTGTCCTCGTGTTCCAGGTTGTGGCAATGGAACATGTAGGTCTGGTCACCGGAGAACGGATGACTGAAGTCGAGCGCGATGCGCACCGACTCACCCGGCCACACCAGCACTGTGTCGAGCAGGCCGCAGTCCTGCGGCAGCAGGCCATCCCGGCGCGTGGAGAGCGCCTTGATCTGAGCCGGACTGTTCTGCCGTTCGAGCACCCGGAACTGGAAGCCGTGGATATGCATCGGGTGCGGCATGCTGGCGCGGTTGTTCTGCAGCAGCCAGGTCTCGCGCGTGCCGCGCCGCACGGTGACCGGGGTCTCATGCATGTTGAAGCGCCAGCCGTTGATGTTCCAGTTGCCCTTGCCGTCGTGGCCGAGCGTAAAGCGGCGCGGCTCGCCTGCTGCGGCCGCGGGCTTTGGCAACTGCGACAGCCGCGACGGGATTTGCTTCGTGTACTCCGGGGACGGCTTGATATTGATCCGAAGCAGCGGCATTTCCGTGCCGTCCGCGATCGCGCCCGGGGCCGCATGAGCGGCGTGGGGGTCCGCGCCGGTGCCGTGGGCGGCGCCGGCCGCCGGTTTACCGGGTTTCTCATCCACCGACTCGTTGTGCATCGGGTCGAACGCGAGGCTCTTGAGCAATTCCGGGTCGTTCCCGGATGCCGCGCGCAGATCGAGCAGCACCTCGAGCCGTTGCGCCGCCCCGATGAAGCTTTCCCGCACCTTCTGCGGCTGCTCCAGCAAGCCGCCGTCGGTGCCGATCAAATAGTAATCGAGCAGGCGGTTGCCTTGCGCGAAGGCGAGGCGGTAGCTGCGCGCGTTGGAGCCGTTCAGGATGCGGAAGCGGTAGATGCGGCGGGCGGCATCGAGATAGGGACGCACCGTGAGGTTGACCAGGATTTCTTCGCCCAGAAAGCCCGCGAACATCTGCTCGCGCGAGAGCTTGTATTCGAGCCTGCCCTCGAAGTTGAAGCTGCGGTCCTGAATCACCAAGGGAATATCGGTGACGCCGCGCGCGAGATCGAGCGCGCGGGCGAGCTTTTCCTCGTCGTCATCCGTCACGATCAGCAATCCGGCGAGCCCCTTGTAGGCCTGCTCGCCGGCGACGTCGTGCGGATGGGGGTGATACCAGTAGCTGGCGGCGCGGTCGCGCACCGTGAAGGCGTAATCGAAATACTTGCCCGGCTCCACCTGGAAGTTGCCGACGCCGTCGTTGCGCTCGTCATTGGTCAGGCCGTGCCAATGAATGATCGTCGGCTGCTTCAGCCGGTTGACCATGCGCAGCTTGATCCGGTCACCCGGCCGCGCCAGCAGGGTCGGATTCAGTAACCGCCGGCCCCCGACGTCGGCGACGTAGGCCCGGAACGGCGATAAGATCCTGGGCAGAACCTCGAAATCCAGCTCGCTCACCGTGAATTGTCTTACCTCCTTCGCCGTTGCTGCCGCGTATAGACCGCTCGCGCCGGGAAGGCGCAGGCGGTTGGTGAACTGATCTGCGGGATCCGCAGCCGCAAATGCCGGTTTGCGCCAGCCTGACAATCCGCTCAGGCCCACGACGCCGGCACCCGCGAGCGCGGCCAGAAATTTCCTGCGTGACCAATGTTTCATATGTTTGTCCCGGCCGTGGTAACGGTGCGCGGAAGGATTTTCTTCCAGTTCCAAAACGTTGAAGGGATAGCGCGACCCGCAAACGCCGCACGCCAACGTGCGGAACGTGGTTCAATCGCGCCGGAATGGCTCAGGCGAGAGGAGGGCGGTGCGGCTGCTCGGGCACGAACAGTGTGGAAAGGAGAGAAATCGGAGATTCGAACGCCGGTATGTCAGACGGGACGCTCACCGCCATGACCGCCGGCATGCCGGAGAAGAAATGATGGCAGTTGAGGTGCCCGGAATGATCTTTGCTCGTCTCGCCGTCATGCTCATGAGATGAGCCACTGTCATGGCTGTGCGTATTCGAGGCGACGGTCTGATGCGCATCGGCGGAAAAGCAGGTGAAGGCGGAAAGCGTGGCGGCCAGTCCCTGCAGAGGCAGCAACAGCAGCACGATCACCACGAATTTTTTCCACCAGGCTTTCATGAGCGCGTGCAGTCTATAGAAAACGTCCGACGGATGCAATCAGGCTCAACCTGACAGCGTCGCCTGCGAAAAGTTCGTGGCGGCAATGTACCGCGATGTTTTCGGAATCAGGATCCCGTCGGCTGAAAGATCAGGAAATACTGGTACGGCAGGAAAGCGTGCTCCTGGACGAGCGCATAGCCGGCGCTCTTGAGTTCGGTTTTCACGCGCTCCGGCGCGATGCGCGCGCGCTTCGGCGGGCCTTCCGGCGCGTCCAGGCGAAAGTCGATGATCGCGATCCGGCCGCCGGGCTTGAGTGCATCGCGCAACCTGCGGAAATAACGCTCGCGCTGGTCGATGTGATGGAAGACATCCACCAGGATGATCAAGTCCGCCTTCTCCGGAAGGCGCGGATCGTCGGGCGCGCCTGTTATTGCGGTGATGTTTTTCAGACCTTCGCGTTTTGCGCGCTCGGCGAGATGCTTCACCATGTCCGCCTCGGTATCCACCCCGTAGACCCGGCCCTTCGGGACCATACGAGCGAAGCGCACCGCGAAATAGCCGGTGCCGGAACCGATATCGGCGATGACCGCATCGGGCTTCAGCGCCAGCGCCTGGATCACTTCATGCGGTTTTTGCCACGCGTCGCGCTTCGGATCATCGAAGACCCGCGCCCACCTTTCCGCGTCGCCGAAGCTGTGTTGGTGCGTCTGAGGCGATTGCGC
>JACQOK010000182.1 GCA_016202565.1 Betaproteobacteria bacterium
CGCGTGCGCTGCGCCTGCGCCACCATGTGCACGATCTGCGCAAGCAGCGTGTCGGAGCCGATGCGCTCGGCGCGGATGACGAGCGTGCCCTTGCCATTGATCGGCGCGCCGGTCACGCGATCGCCCATCTTCTTCGGCACGGGAATCGGTTCGCCCGTGATCATCGATTCGTCCACGTTCGATGCGCCTTCGAGGCAGGTGCCGTCCACCGGAACTTTCTCGCCGGGGCGCACGCGCAGCCGGTCGCCGACCTGGACCTCGCTCAAGGGGACCTCCGACTCGCGTCCGTCTTCTTCTATGCGCAACGCCGTATTGGGCGCCAGCGCAAGCAGCTTCCGGATCGCCTGGCTGGTCTCGCCGAGCGCCCGAAGCTGCAGGACTTCGCCAAGAAGGACCAGCGTGACGATGATCGCTGCCGCCTCGAAGTACGTTCCGACCCGCCCGCCCTCTTCCCGGAACGCCTGCGGAAACAGTCCCGGCGCGAAAACGGCGGCAACGCTGAAGACGTACGCGAGCCCAACGCCGAGTCCGATGAGCGTGTACATGTTCGGGCTGCGGTTCTTTACCGAAAGAGCGAACTTGCGGAAAAACGGCCAGCCGCTCCACAAAACGACCGGCGTGCCGAGCGCGAACTCGAGGTACATGCGCACATGCGGCGCGAGCCCGAACGGCTCCGCAACGCCGAAGTATGGCGCCATCGCGATGACGGCGAGCGGAGCGGACAGCACCGCGCCGACCCAGAAACGCCGCGTCATATCGCGCAGTTCCGCATCGTCTTCCTCCGCACCCGCCACCGGCACCAGTGCCATGCCGCACTTCGGGCAGGATCCCGGCTTGTTCTGCCGGATTTCGGGGTGCATCGGGCAGGTGTACTCCATCGCTGCCAGAGCGGCCGGAACAAGCGGCACGAGCGCCATGCCGCACTTGGGACAGGAACCGGGCCCTTCCTGCTGCACTTCCGGATGCATCGGGCACGTATAAGTCCCGCGCGCTTTTTCCTTTGCGGCGGGCGCGGGACGCGCAGGAGGCGCAGACTTCGCGAGATATTTCGCCGGATCGGTCTTGAACCCAGCGAGGCAGTGTTGGCTGCAGAAGTAGTACTTCGTCCCCTCGTGCTCGAACGAACCTGCGTTGGTCGTGGGATCGACGTGCATGCCGCAGACCGGATCAATCACGTGGTGACCAGCGCTGTCAGGATGCTTCGTCATGCTGCCCTCCGTCTGTGATGGAGAAATACGGTGTCCCTGGGTATCCCAAGAGCGCGAGGCTCGTGGCAACGCGGCCAAAGTCTAGGGACCACTGGATCAAGGTGGAGTTCTCAGGATGTAAGTGATTCCGGCGGCATAGCGGCACCCATCAGCATACAACCTGGCTAGAAAAACCGGCCGGACCGGCTTCGACAACTTGTATAGTGTCGCGGCTGAGTGAGTTGCTCATTTCACGGCTTGCGCGCCCGGTGATATTTGCCATCCCGCCGGGTCGCGGCGCAATGTGGCGACCCAATGTTCCCTGTGCTTTCCGAGCGCGGCCAGGTCGAGCCGGATCCATTCGCGTTCGGTGATGCGATCGCTCACGTGACAGGACGCGCCGGGAACCTCGCTGAAGACATGGCCGTTGGCGCTGGTTACGACAAATGCAAGCGCGTCAACCGAATCCGGAAGCGCCTCCAGGAACACAAAAATCCTCTCGTCATCCCATTCGCTCGCTCCCGTTGGCGAGTCGCCGGTATGCAGGACGCTGCCGTTGGCATTACTCGGGCGGCCGGGATGGACCACTTCCACCACGCAGCCTTCCTCGTCAAACAGCACACACAACGCATCCAGGTTTGCCGGCCCCCGGCCGACGCTCGCGCCGGGTTCCTGCGGATGCCAGTGCAGACCCATAACGATCTCTTTCAGATCGACTTCCCGATTGGCGCTTACGCTGTCTTTTGGGCTTGTATGACAATTGTTTCGCATGCGTGTCCTCCTCTCGTGGCTCGTCATTTTTTCGCCGGCGCGACGGTGTCGCGGCCGATCACGACGGCGATCTCGTCGGCTTCCGCGACGAGCGCGACGGTAAACGCGGAAAAAACACCGAGCAGGTTCATTTGTCTTGCCCCTTGCGTTGTTTATCTGACGCCTCACCGCTGTCATCGCGATGACCGCCATGCCCGCCGTGCATGAACAGATGCAGAAGCGGGCAAGCAAGCAGCAACAACCATATCCCGTAGGACGCCAGCCACCCGGAAAGGTGTGCCCTGTGCTCCGTAACAAGGAAATACGCGGCGACGAGGACGAAACCGATAAAGACCCATTTGGCCCTGAATTTCGTACCGTTGCCGCTATCCGGCTGGTGCCGGTGACCGTGGTTCATCAGTGGCTCCTATTGGTAGATTGCGTCATCGACGCGGCCGACAGCACGCCCATGCGTTGATGAAAATCCGTTATTAACGATAGCCTCACAGAGTCGGTCTAAGGGTGCGGTCGTGTGGTCACAAGGGCGGCCGATACTCAAAGGACGCCTTCGTGATTTGCGACTTGCCAGGGCGCAGGACTTCCAATTCAATCCGGTATGGCGCAGGTGCCGGCATGTTGAAGTAATTCCCGTAGGTTGCTGCGCTGCCGACCAACATCGGTTCGAGTTCTTTATGCGGCCCGGCCAGCCGTTTTCCTGGCTGACGCGTGTCGAACAAAGTCGCCCTGACCTTGGCGTCGTGAATGCGCTTTCCACTGGCACGGTCGAATAGCGCAACGATGAGATGGTTTTGCTCGCCCCACGCCGGCGTGCCGCCGTGGATCGTGGATTCCGGATGTTCCGAAGCATGACCCTGCACCATCGCGGCGGGCACCACGCCCACATAGATCGCCATGCCGCCGGCCGACTTGTAGTATTCCGCGGCGGTAGCGGGCACCGCTGCAACGATCGTCAGCGCCGCGACAACAATCAACGCGTTCAGCGGCGCTGACATGATGGTTGCGCGTTTCATGTGACATCTCCTGCGTGTTGCGGTTAAAGAAAACGGTGAAGCAGCTCGATCGCACAAATGCGAGCGAGTGAGATGCTCAGCGCGGTACCAGCACTCTCGTCAAGGCTGAAGCACTCAAGCCTGGGCGCTGAGCTAAGAAGGAAGGGGTTAGATCAGAAGACGCAGCGTGCGCAGGTACAGACGGCGCGGGGAGTGGGGTATCTCGTGTTGTGCGAGGCTCTCGGATCGAGTGAACCCGATGAGAGATGGTGCAGCAACCCCTGCAATCGCAACCCACCCTGAGGGCAGGTAATTGGTCGTCAATGCCAAAGGAATACTGATGTTCCATGGCATTGCGCTGGCAAGATGACACCATGACGACTCGGAGCCGTCATCCGTGTTTTCAGTAAGACGACTCTCGCCGCTAACGCGATGGTCTATAGACGTGCCCGCGAACGCTGCGGTAACGTTCTGCGCATGATCGCTGACCGGTGCGGCGATTGCCTGGATGCAGGTAGACAGTGTTGCGGCGAGCGCAAACACGACCCAGCCCGCCAGCAACGCCGCACGCCCGAATCGAAGTGTGCCACCTGGCAACCTCGCCCCTGGCGCGCTTCTGAAGTTTTCCATCGTTGGAACCATGTTGGTCACTCTATGCCGCGCCTCTGTGCCCGCTTTTGATCTAGATCAAGTGCAACGGCGATCCGGTTTGTAAGAAGGGTCAGCGGCGTTGCCGCTCGAGCGTGAGCCATCAACTCGGCAAAAAAACGCGGCGTGGCTTCCGTTATCGATAGCGAAGAGCGTCCATCAACTCTTCCACGATCGTTTCCGTGTCACCACGCTCCGCAGCGGTTGCCACATGCGCACGCAGATGGCTCTCGAGGGTGATTTGACCGGCCTTCTCCAGCGCACCCTGGACCGCCTTGATCTGGCGGAGCACGTCCACGCAATAGGTGTCGTGTTTCTCCAAGGCGCGCAGAATGCTTTCCAGGTGCCCCTTGGCGATGGCGAGCCTGCGCGAGACCACCTTGCGCGCAGTTTCCGGCATGCATAGGTGCCCGCCGTCCGCGTGCGAGTGGTTCGCTTGTATTTGCCTGTCGTTCATTTCGATTCCGCCTCTTGGGCTTTGTATCCTTCTTCCTCGATGGCCCGGATCAGGGTCCCGGGGTTCGCGTTTCCGTCGACACGGGCGCGCCCGGTGTCGAGGCTCACCGAGACTTTTTCAACCCCCGCGACAGCTTGTAGAGCCTTGCTCACCGACTGCACGCAGTGACCGCAGGTCATTCCGGTAACACTCAACGTGATTGCCATAAAAAACTCCTTTCCTCAAAACGCAAGTCCCAGTTTAAACACGTAACCTACCCACCTGGGGAGGGTATGATAAGGCAGGCAGGGCATCGTGTCAATATCATGTGTTTTGACAAGCATAAAAGACATGTGTATAGTCGCAATTCACCCTACCCACCTGGGTAGGATAGCCATGTTTCAAAGGGAATGAGACCCTATGCAGACCCTGGAAATCGGTGTTGGCGGCATGACCTGCGCCGCCTGCGCGGCGCGGATTGAGAAGGCTTTGAAGAAGATGCATGGTGTTACGTTCGCGCGGGTCAACCTAGCCGCGGAAACAGCGTCGGTCGAGTTCGACGAGAAAGCGGCTCGCCCGGCAGAACTCACCGCGGCTATCGTAGATGCGGGCTACACGCCGATCGTCGAAGAGACCGAGTTTCCCGTGCGCGGCATGACATGCGCGAGTTGCGTGGCGCGCGTGGAACGGGCGCTCAACAAGTTGCCCGGTGTGATCGAAGCGCGGGTCAACCTCGCCTCGGAAAGCGCCCGAGTGCGCTACAGCCCCGCGGGCGCGGGTCTCACGGAATTTCGCAAGGTCATCGGCGAAGCAGGCTATGAGGTGCCTGCCGAAATCACACAGGCTGCAGACTCCGCGGGCGATGCGCAACGCGAGCGCGAACTCGCACTGATGCGGCGCGAACTCGCCGTAGGGATCGGCCTCAGTATTCCCCTCGCTGTGCTTGTGATGGGTGTCTCCTACGCGCCTTTTCTCCGCTGGCTGGAGTCGTTCGGACTGACGGAGGTCGTCATCAACTTCATCTTGTTTGCCCTTGCCACGCCGGTGATGGTCTGGCCGGGAAAACGCTTCTTCGTCTCCGGGTGGAAAGCCTATCGGCACTTGAGCCCGGACATGAACAGCCTGGTGATGACCGGAACCGGTGCGGCTTATCTTTACAGCCTGGTCGTGACGTTCGCGCCGCACCTTCTTCCCGAAAACGCGCGCCACACGTATTTCGAAGCGGCAGCCGTCGTCATCACGCTCGTGTTCCTGGGCAAGTTCCTGGAGGCGGTGGCCAAAGGCCGGGCGAGCGATGCGATCCGGAAGCTCCTCGGTCTCAAAGCGCGCACCGCCCGGGTGCTGCGCGAGGGCAAGGAGGAAGAAATTCCGATCGAGGCGGTGCGCGCCGGAGACATCGTGTCAGTGCGTCCGGGAGAGAAAATCCCCGTCGACGGCACCATCCACCGCGGTTCCAGCTATGTGGATGAATCGATGATCACCGGAGAGCCCGTTCCGGTCGCAAAGCAGCCGGGCGACAAGGTCATCGGCGCAACCATCAACCAGAACGGCGCGTTCCAGTTCAAGGCTGAAGCGGTAGGCGCCGACACCGTGCTCGCGCAGATCATCCGGCTCGTGCAAGGAGCGCAAAGCGCCAAGCTTCCCATCCAGTCGCTCGCCGACCGGGTGGTTGCGGTGTTCACACCG
>JACQOK010000183.1 GCA_016202565.1 Betaproteobacteria bacterium
AAGGACCCGGACGCGGTGCGGCTGTATCTCGGGCAGGTCAACGAGGAGCGCAAACGCTTCGAGGAGGCCCTCAAGTGGTACGGATCGGTGGGCGCGGGTGAACAGTACATCAACGCCCAGGCGCGCTACGCGGGCGTGCTGTCGAAACAGGGCCGGCTCGCCGATGCGCGCAAGCACTTGCACCAGATCAGCCCCCAGAACAACCAGCAGCACGTGCAGCTCACGCAGGCTGAGGCCCAACTGCTGCGCGAGGCGATGGCTTACCAGGAAGCGTTCGACGTGCTGGGGCGCGCGCTCGACAAGCTGCCCGATTACCCCGAACTGCTCTACGACTATGCGATGGCGGCGGAGAAAATCAACCGCTTCGATGTGCTTGAAAGCAACCTCAGAAAACTCATCCGCATCCGCCCCGATCATGCCCATGCACACAATGCGCTGGGCTACACGCTCGCTGACCGCAACGAGCGCCTGGGCGAGGCACGCGAGCTGGTTGAGACCGCATTGAAACTCGCGCCGGAAGATCCGTTCATCATGGACAGCATGGGCTGGGTGCTCTACCGGCTGGGGCAGATCAAGGCGGCGCTGAGCTATCTGCAGCGCGCCTACGCGTTGCGTCCCGACCCCGAGATCGCGGCGCATCTGGGCGAGTTGCTGTGGGTCGGCGGGCAGCGCGATGAGGCACAGAAGGTGTGGTCCGACGTGCTCAAGGAGCACCCCAAGAACGAGGTGCTGCAGAACACCGTCAACCGTTTCCTCAGGGCGAGCCACCCCGCCGCGCGATGAGCGGGCTGAGAATCGCTGCGCTGGCCGTCGCGCTCACCGTGGCGGCGTGTGCGGCGCTGGTGCGGGAGGAGGGGGCGCCGCGTGCACCGGAGCCGTTCGATCTCTCCGGCAGAGTGGTGGTGAGCTACGACGGCCGTGCTTTTTCTTCGAGCCTGCGCTGGCAACACCTTCCGGAGCGCGATGAAATCTGGCTGCTCACCCCGCTGGGTCAGGCGCTCGCCCACATCGTCAACGCGGCCGACGGTGCGACATTTACCGGCGCGGATCGAAAGCAGTATCACGGTAGCGGCGTCGAAGGCCTGACGCGCCAGGCGTTGGGCTGGGAACTGCCGCTTACCCGCCTGCAATACTGGGTGCGCGGGGAGAGCGTTCCCGGCAGTACAGCGGAAGGTGTGGAGCGCGATGCCAGCCAACGGCTGACCCGTCTGGTGCAGGACGAATGGCACATCAGCATCGCCCATTACCCCCCGGACGAACACGGCGGGCTTCCGCGGCGGCTCGAACTCACCCGCGGCTCCAATGAAACGATCCGGCTGGTGATCGATGGGTGGCGCCGCGATCCGGCTGCACCATGAGCGAAAAGCCCCACAGTTTTCCCGCTCCGGCCAAACTCAACCTGATGCTCCGCGTGGTCGGCCGGCGCGCCGACGGCTATCACCTACTGCAAACGGTGTTTCGTTTTATCGATTACGGCGACACGCTCACCTTCCGAGTGCGCGCCGACGGCGTGATCAGGCGGGTGAACGCGGTCGAGGGGATCGACGCCGCGGACGACCTTGCGGTGCGGGCGGCACAGCTCCTGCGCCGGGCGGCGGGCAGCCCGCTCGGTGTGGACATCACGCTGGGAAAACGCCTGCCGCTCGGTGGCGGACTCGGGGGGGGCAGCTCGGACGCCGCCACGACATTGCTGGCGCTGAATCACCTGTGGCGACTGAATCTGCCGAGGGCACGGCTCCTCGATCTCGCGCTGGAACTGGGCGCGGACGTGCCGGTCTTCGTGTTCGGCGAAAACGCCCTGGCCGAGGGCATCGGCGAGACGCTGCGCCCGATCACTCTGCCGCCGGCCTGGTACGTGGTGCTGACACCGCCGGTCGTGGTCTCCACCGCCCGCGTTTTTGCGGCGCCGGAATTGAAACGGGACTCAAAAAAGATTAGAATACAAAGCTTTTCGGCTGAACTTACGGGCAATGATCTGGAGCCGCTCGTGTGCCGGGAGCATCCGGAAGTAGAGCAGCATCTGAAGTGGTTGCGGCAATTCGGGCGCGCGATGATGACCGGCTCGGGCGCCTGTGTATTTGGCGCTTTCGACAGCGAAAACGCCGCTCGTGCAGTGCTTTCACGGCTGCCCGGTAGCATGAACGGATTTGTTGCGCGCGGACTGGAGCGGCATCCGCTGCGCGACTTGGCGCATTGAGCGCGCCGGGATCTGCCGCGACGGCCGATGCAGCACGATCGGCCGTCGGCGTTAGAACACCGTTGGGGAGTCGCCAAGCTGGTTAAGGCACCGGATTTTGATTCCGGCATTCGTAGGTTCGAATCCTACCTCCCCAGCCAACTTTGCATGGGCGGGTCGATCAGCCCCCCTGCTTTACGTGGGGTATTAGCGTGGCCTTAGACCGACTGATGGTGTTCACCGGCAATGCGATCCGGGAGCTTGCCGAAAATGTCGTGAGCCATCTGAACATCCATCTCGGCCGCGCCAAAGTGGGCCGTTTCAGCGACGGCGAAGTGATGGTCGAGATCCTCGAAAACGTGCGCGGCAAGGACGTTTTCGTGTTGCAGTCGATTTGCGCCCCGACCAACGACAATTTGATGGAACTGCTGGTGATGGTGGACGCGCTGAAGCGTGCCTCGGCCAGCCGGGTCACCGCCGCCATCCCGTACATGGGCTACGCCCGGCAGGACCGGCGCCCGAGTTCGGCGCGGGTGCCGATCACGGCCAAGGTCGTCGCCAACATGATGACGAGCGCGGGTGTGGACCGGCTGCTCACCATGGACCTGCACTCGGAGCAGATCCAGGGGTTTTTCGACATCCCGGTGGACAACATCTACTCGGGACCGATCATGCTCGGTGACGTGTGGAAGCACGATTACAAGAACCTGGTGGTCGTGTCTCCCGACGTCGGCGGGGTGGTGCGCGCTCGCGCGCTCGCGAAGCGGCTGGAAGCGGATCTGGCGATCATCGACAAACGCCGGCCGCGCCCCAACGTCGCGACGGTGATGAACATCATCGGCGAGGTCGAGGGGCGCACCTGCGTGATCGTCGATGACCTGGTGGACACGGCGAATACGCTGTGCGAGGCGGCGCAGGCGTTGAAGAATCACGGCGCGCAGAAGGTGCTGGCGTATTGCACGCACGCCGTGTTGTCGGGCAAGGCGGCCGAACGCATTTCGAACTCGGTGCTCGACGAGCTGGTGGTGACCGACACCATCCCGCTGCACGAGGACGCGAAGAGCTGCGGGCGCATCCGCGTGCTCTCGGTCGCGAGCCTGCTCGCCGAGACCATGCGCCGCATCAGCGCCGAGGACTCGGTGAGCTCGCTATTCATGGAGTGATGTTGTGAACCCGGGACAATCTGGTCGCGGATGTCCCGTAACCTAGGAGAGTGAGATGAAGATCGAAGTTGTTGCATTTCCACGCACGCAGCAGGGAACGGGTGCGAGCCGCCGCCTGCGCGGGAGTGGACGCGTACCCGGCGTCATCTACGGCGCCAATCGGCCGGTGCAACCGGTAGAGCTTGACCAGCAGGCGCTGCTGAGACACCTGAAACTGGAGGCTTTTCACGCCTCGATTCTGGACATGACGGTCGACGGCGGAAAGGAGCAGGTGCTGCTGCGCGATTTCCAGATGCATCCGTGGAAACCCATGGTGCTGCACGTCGATTTTCAGCGCATCGACAAGAGCAGGAAGATTCACATGAGAGTGCCCCTGCACTTCCGGAACGCCGACATCTGTCCGGGAGTAAAGCTCGGCGGCGGCATGGTGCAGCACGTGATGAACGAAATCGAAATCCAGTGCCTGCCGGACGACCTGCCCGAGTACATCGAGGTCGATCTCAAGGATCTGCAGCTCGGTCACTCCATTCACGTCGGGGAACTCCCGCTGCCCAAGGGTGTCGAGCCGATTTCGAAATTGAAGCACGATGATCCGGCGGTGGTAACGGTCCAGATTCCGAGGGCGATCGTAGTCGAGGAAGAAGTCGCAGCCCCGGTCACCGAGATCATCGGCGAGGTGCCGGCCGAAGGCGAGGCAGCCCCGGGCGCCGAAACGGAGAAGAAGGAGCCCGAAAAGAAAGAACCGGGCAAGAAGGAATGAGGGATATTCTGGAGAACCGTGAGTTGTGTCGCGAGCGAGCGCAGCTCGGGCGAGCGTGGGCGATACCGATCGACGGGCTGCCCTCACCCCTTGCTGCGATATCGCGTGCCAAGATACGTTCAATCGGAGCTTCGTAAACCGCGGTTTCTTTCGTCGAGCCCGCCTCTCGCCCAAGCCCAGGCGGGCTTTTTATTTCGCTATCGACATCGGACAAGCTCATGGAATTTCCGCAACGTTTCAGAACCCGTAGCCTGCTGCTCCAGCGCATCGAACGCGGCGATCTCGACGATTTTCTGCGTATGCGAAGCGACCCCCGCGTGACGCAGGCGCTGGGCGAACCCCGCCCTGGGCAGGCCGCCGTGCTGGTGCATAAGCTCGCCGAACACTGGCAGCGCCATGGTTACGGCTGGTGGGCCGCACGCGATCCGGACAGCGGTCGTTTTCTCGGCTGTGGCGGGCTGCGCTCCGCGACGATAGACGGCGCGCCGGAGACCGAGGTGGCCTACGGGTTCCTGCCGGAGTACTGGGGACGCGGCTATGCCACCGAGCTGGCGCGGGTCGCCGTTGCGCAGGGGTTCGTTCGCCTGGGCGTGCGCGATATCGTGAGTTTTGCTCTCCCCGACAACCGGGCATCGCTCCGCGTCATGGAAAAGGCTGGATTTACCTACGAGCGCGAGTTCGCTCATGCCGGCCGGCTGCACGTGCTCTATCGCCTAGAGGTCGATGCCTGGCGCATCGCGCCGTTGCAGCGGCCCGCATCCCAGTCGCACACCCAAGCCGTGCTGCAGGCGGTCTAGACGGTGAAACTCATCGTCGGGCTGGGCAATCCCGGCCGGAAATACGAAGACACGCGGCACAATGCGGGTTTCTGGCTCGTCGAGCGCTTTGCCGCCCGCACCGGCACGGTGCTGCGCAAGGATGCGAAGTTCCAGGCGCTGGTCGGGCGGCACGAGCCGACCGGCACGTGGTTGCTGCTGCCGCAAGGCTACATGAATGCGAGTGGCCGGCCGGTCCAGATGCTGGCTGGCTTTTTCAAGATCACGCCGTCCGACATTCTCGTGGCCCACGACGAACTCGACTTCGCGCCGGGCGTCGCGCGCATCAAGCAGGGCGGTGGCATTGCCGGCCATAACGGGCTCAAGGACATCTCCGCCCGGCTCGGCTCGCACGATTACTGGCGGTTGCGGATCGGCATTGGCCACCCCGGCGCGCGCGATCTGGTGACCCATTACCTGCTCAGCAGCAAGCCCGGCGCGGAAGAACGCGCCGCAATCGACGCCGCCATCGACCGCGCGCTCGAAGTCCTGCCGCTCGTGCTGGCCGGCGACGTGCCGGGTGCGATGCTCAAGCTGCACACTCAAGAAAAGGTCGAAACGGCCACGGCGGACCAGAAGCCGGATCGCCCGGATCAGCCCGCGAAGGATGCCAGACCGGATGCCGTGGAGGGCACTGAAAAGGTCGAGAAGACGGAGAAGTCCAGGAAAGAAGGCGCACTCAGCGGCTTTCTGAAGAAGTTCCTTCCCGAAACCGATCCGACGCGCAAGAAATGAGCCTCAAATGCGGCATCGTCGGCCTGCCCAACGTCGGCAAGTCGACCCTGTTCAATGCCCTCACCAAGGCCGGCATCGCGGCTGAGAACTACCCCTTCTGCACGATCGAACCGAACGTCGGCATCGTCGAAGTGCCGGACGCGCGGCTCGCCAAGCTCGCGGCGCTGGCCAAACCGCAAAAAGTCATTCCCGCGGTGGTCGAATTCGTCGATATTGCCGGCCTCGTTGCCGGCGCGTCCAAGGGCGAGGGTCTCGGCAATCAGTTCCTGGCCAACATCCGCGAGACTGATGCCATTGCCCACATCGTGCGCTGCTTCGAAGATGAGAACGTTGCCCATGTTGCGGGCAAGATCGACCCCGTGTCCGATATTGAAACCATCGACACGGAGCTGGCGCTCGCTGATCTTGCGAGCGTGGAGCGCCAGCTCGCGCGATACGAAAAGGTGGCGCGCGCAGGCGGGGACAAGGACGCGCAGCGCCTCGTCGCCGTGCTGGAAAAATGCCAGGCCGCGCTCAACGAAGGGCGGCCGGTGCGCGCCGTGGAATTCTACGAGGAAGAGAAGCCCATCCTGCGCTCGCTCTTTCTCCTGACCGCAAAGCCGGTGATGTATGTCGCCAATGTCAAGGAGGATGGCTTCGACGCCAATCCCCATCTCGACGCCGTGCGCAGGCTCGCCGCGAAGGAAGACGCGCCGGTGGTTGCGGTGTGCGCCGCGATCGAGGCTGAAATCGCCGACATGAGCGACGAGGACAAGGCCGTGTTCCTGGCTGACATGGGGATGGCGGAACCGGGCCTGGATCGGGTGATTCACACTGGTTACACCCTGCTTGGACTGCAGACCTTTTTTACCGCGGGACCGAAGGAAGCACGTGCCTGGACCATTCACAAGGGTGACACCGCGCCGCAGGCGGCGGCCGTCATCCACACCGACTTCGAGAAGGGCTTCATCCGCGCCGAAGTGATCGCGTTTGAGGATTACATCGCGTGCAAAGGCGAGCAGGGCGCCAAGGAAGCAGGCAGGATGCGGCTCGAGGGGAAGGATTACGTCGTGAAGGACGGCGACGTGATCTACTTTCGCTTCAACCTCTGACGGCCTGCGGACGCTATCGCGCCAGGCCGTCTGCGCAGGATCGAACCGAGGCGAATGCGCCCGGTTCATCCTGCGCCCGGAACGTGCACATCGCGGTGAGGCGCTATTCAGCCCGTTAGCGGCCGCTCTTCTTCCCAGATCACGTCGGCTTTCCTCTTTATCGCGCGGGTGAGGAGGTCGACCAGCGGGAACGCGCGCTGGCGCAGCGACACCGGCGGCTCTCCGTCGTCGCGCGCCTTGGGCGGAGGCGCTGCCGGTGGATTCGCCGCCACTGCCTGCTGCAGGCGGCCGAGCGCCGGTGGGATATCCGCGGCAAGTATCGCGCCGGGCACGCTGCCGCTCTGTCCCATCATCCGGAGCAGCGTGACGGCCACCTCCCCGAACATGATGATGTCGCCCACGTCGCTGCGAAATCGCACCAGCACGCTAGACCCCCTTCAGTTGCCGAACTTGATGCCCTGCGCGAGCGGCAGATCGGTTCCCCAGTTGATGGTGTTGGTCTGACGCCGCATGTAGGCGCGCCACGCGTCCGAGCCCGCCTCGCGCCCGCCGCCCGTTTCCTTTTCTCCGCCGAAGGCGCCGCCGATTTCCGCCCCGGAGGTGCCGATGTTGACGTTTGCGATTCCGCAATCGCTGCCCGCGACCGACAGAAAGTGTTCCGCGTTCTTGAGGTTCTCGGTGAAGAGCGCCGATGACAGGCCCTGCGGCACGTCGTTATGGATGGCAATCGCTTCCTCCAGCGTGCGGTAGGGTATCACGTAAAGGATCGGCGCGAAGGTCTCGCGCTTGACAATGTCCCAATCGGGCCGCGCCCGCACCAGCGTCGGCTGCACGAAGTAGCCGCGTCCTGCCACGACCTCCCCGCCGTAGAGGATTTCGGCGTCAAGCCTTTTCAGCTCGGCCATCACCGCGCGGAAGCGCTCGCGTGCAGCCTCGTCGATCAGCGGTCCCATCAACGTCCGCGGATCGAGGGGGTCCCCGATCGCGACCTGACGATAAGCGTCGGTGAGGCGCGCCACGAGTTCGCCGTAACGCGCCTCGTGCACGATCAGCCGCCGCGTGCTGGTGCAGCGCTGGCCGGCGGTGCCGACGGCGCCGAAGACGATGGCGCGCACCGCGAGATCGAGGTTGGCCGTTTCATCGACGATCACCGCGTTGTTGCCGGAGCATTCCAGCAGATATTTCCCCATGCGCCGCGCCACCACTTGTGCGACATGCCGGCCGACCGCGCTGGAGCCGGTGAACGAGACCAGCGACACCCGCGGATCGGCGACGAACTGCTCCGCAACCGCGTTGTCGTCGCTCACCAGGAGCGAGAACACGCCGCTGTGTTTGGTCTCCTGCATGACCTGATTGAGAATGTTCTGTATCGCGATCGCGGTGAGCGGCGCTTTGGGCGAGGGCTTCCATACCGTCACGTTGCCGGCAACCGCGGCGATGAAAGCGTTCCACGCCCACACCGCCGCCGGAAAGTTGAACGCGGTGATGACGCCCACCACTCCCAGCGGGTGCCATTGCTCGTACATGCGATGATGCGGCCGTTCCGAATGCATGGTCCGGCCGTAGAGCATCCGCGACTGCCCGACCGCGAAGTCCGCGATGTCGATCATCTCCTGCACTTCGCCGTCGCCTTCCGGCTTGATCTTGCCGGTTTCCAGCGCGATCAGGCTCCCCAGTTCGTCCTTGCGGCGCCGCAGTTCGACCCCGATGCGCCGCACCAGTTCGCCGCGCTGCGGCGCCGGGATGGCGCGCCAGAGCGGAAAGCTCTTCACTGCTTCGCTCATTACCCGATCGTAGTCGCGGGGCGAGCATGCGCCGACCCGGGCAATGGGTTCGCCGGAGGCGGGGTTGATGGAAGCGAACGATCGCTCGCCCGGCAGCCAATGGACGCCGCTGCATGCCGCCGGGTTGTCCAGCGTAATGCCGAGCTCCGTCACGAAATCGTGTTCAAGACGGTCCCGCATCATCAGGCGGCGTGGCGCGTGTCCGCTTCCAGTTCGGTGAACGTCTTCCGGATCGCCTCGAGCGCGGCATCGATTTGCGGCTGCGTGATCACGAGCGGCGGGGCGAAGCGCACCACGGTGTGATGGGTGTCCTTGCTCAGAATGCCGTGCTCGAGGAGCTTTTCGCATACGGTGTGCGCGGAGGCGAGGGCCGGGTCGATTTCGACGCCGATCAGCAGTCCTTTGCCGCGCACTTCGCGAATCAGTGGACTGCGGATCGCGCGCAGCTGCGCAAGCAGATAGCTGCCCAGTTCCGCGGCGCGCTCGGGAAGGCGTTCCTCCTCCAGCACGGCGAGCGCTTCGAGACCGACCGCGGCGGCGAGCGGATTGCCGCCAAACGTGCTGCCATGATCGCCCGGCGTGAACACCGCCATCACCTCGCGCCGCGCGAGGAAGGCGGAGACCGGCAGCAAGCCGCCGCCGAGCGCCTTGCCCAGGATCACGCCGTCGGGCCGTACGCCCTCGTGATCGCAGGCCAGCATGCGTCCGGTACGGCCGAGACCGGTCTGCACCTCGTCGCAGATCAGCAGCACACCATGCGCGCGGCAGATCCTGGCGCATGCGGCGAGATAACCCGCCGGCGGCACCACGATGCCGGCTTCCCCTTGCAGCGGTTCGATCAGGAAAGCCGCGGTATGCGGCGTAATGGCGCGCTCGAGCGCGGCGGCATCACCGTACGGGACGCGCTTGAATCCCGGCGGGAAGGGACCGAAGCCATCGCGGTACTGGGACTCGGACGACATCGCCACGATGGTGATCGAGCGTCCATGGAAATTACCCTCGCAGGCGATGATTTCAGCCTGGTCCTCGGGAATGCCCTTGACCTTGTGTCCCCATTTGCGCGCCGCTTTCAGCGCGGCCTCAACCGCTTCGAGCCCGGTGTTGACCGGCAAGGCCATGTCGAAACCGGTTACTTCGCACAGCCGTTTCAGGAACAGCGGCATGCGGTTGTTGTGGTAGGCGCGTGAGGTGACCGTCAGCGTGTGCGCCTGCTCGGACAGCACGCGCGTCAACCGCGGATGGCAATGACCGTGGCTTACGGCCGAGTATGCGCTCATCATGTCGATATAGCGCCGTCCCTCGCTGTCCCACAGGTAGACGCCCTGACCTCTCACCAGCACCACCGGCAGCGTGTCGTAGTGATGTGCCCCGTAGCGCTGCTCGAGTTCGATCAGCGGGGTGAAATTGAGCGAGTGCTGACCGGAGAGGATCGCGTCGAGCGCGTCCACCACCAGCCCCGCCGTCGCCGCGTGCCGGTCGCGATGGGGGTTGTATTCGACGATTTCGGCGCCGACCAGGTCAGGCTGGCGGGCGAACTGCGTCAGGGCAGCGACCAGCTCGTTCGCGCGGATGCCGCCGGGGGAGGGCGTGCCGACGCCCGGCGCATCCCGCGGGTCCACCACATCGAGATCGATGGTTACACCGAAGCCGGCGGTACCGCGCTGCGCGATGGCGAGCGCCTCGCGCAGCACGGTGTCGAGACCATGCTGCGCGATGTCGTGCATGAAGAACACGCGCACGCCGAGCTTTCTGAGCAGCGCCGCCTCGCCGGTTTCGAAGCTGCGCACGCCGATCAGGCAGATGTGCTCGGGCTGAAGCTGAGCCTTGTCCACGAGTTCGGTAAGCAGCGGCTCGCCGAAGCCGAGCAGGCAGGCGAGTGGCATGCCGTGCAGCATTCCGCTCAGGGTCGTCTGCGGGGTGTGGGCGTCCATATGGGCGTCCACCCAGATCAGCCCGAGCGGCCCGCGTGACTGAAGACTTCGCGCGATGCCTTTCCAGGTGCCGATGGCACACGAGTGGTCGCCGCCCAGGACGAGCGGGAAGTCGCCGTGCCGCACGATGCCTTCCACGCGTTGCGCGAGCCGCTTGCACACGTTGTGCACCGCCTTGAGGTCATCAGCGCTGGAGGGTCCGCTGGGGTGGAGCGTGTCGGCCCAGCTCGCACGGAACCCGCGCCCGTGCAGTCGGGAAATCAGCCTGGCTGCCCGCAGTGCGTCCGGCGCGGACTCGCAACGCGGATCACGCGCCCCTTGGCCACAGGCAACACCAACGATCTGGACCGTCCGGACACGCGACAACAGGTTCATGTCGTTCATCGCGATCCTCCGCGCACACCTTGCCCACAGTTTAGATGATTTTCAGCGTGATTTCGTTCCGGAGGTGCGCCGGAACGTGGAACAGGGGCCCCACTTGTGGGGATGTGACCGTGAAGGCGCACATAAGCACGCGGAGAATCCCGGCGCTGCATCCCGCTGCGGGGTCGCATCCATCGGCCACGGCCGACGGAACCTGCTCCGCCCTCCGCGGGCTGGTCCTCATGGCACCACCTTACAGTCACAAGTCCATTGCCCAAC
>JACQOK010000021.1 GCA_016202565.1 Betaproteobacteria bacterium
CGGCGCACAAGCTGTATGGGCCGAAAGGTGCGGCGGCGCTGGTCATGGACAAGCGGCTCGAATTGAGGCCGCTGATTGCGGGCGGCGGCCACGAGCAGGGGCTGCGCTCGGGCACGGAGAACGTGCCCGCCATCGTCGGCTTCGGCGCGGCGTGTGAGCTTGCGGCAAGCCGCATGGCGGAGCTTGCCGAGCGTCTCGAGCGGATGCGCGCGCGGTTCGAGGCGGGATTGCACGAAATGGGCGCGGTGATCTTTGGTGAACGCGCGCCGCGCATCCCGAACACGTCCTATTTCGCGTTCAAGGGCATCGACGGCGAGGCGCTGGTGATCGAACTCGACAAACAGGGCTTTGCGGTGGCGGCGGGCGCGGCGTGCTCAAGCGCCAGCACCGAACCCAGTGCCACGCTTCTTGCGATGGGGGTTGCTCCCGAGCTTGCGCGCGGGGCAGTGCGCTTCAGCCTGGGCGCCGGCAATACCGTGGGACAGGTCGAGGAATTTTTGAGTGCGCTCGCGGCGACGGTCGCGCGGCTGAAACGGCTGGCGGCGATCGCGGTGTGAACGATGATTCTTATTAGGTGAAGAGAGATGGCAATACAGTTGACGGAAAGTGCGGCAAAACAGATCCAGGCGCAGCTTGCGAAGCGCGGTGCGGGTATCGGCCTGCGCGTCGGCGTGAAAAAAGTGGGCTGTTCGGGGTTTGCCTACACCTTCGACTACGCCGACGAGGTGGGCGCAGGCGACCACCCTTTCGAAGCGTTCGGCGCGAAGGTGGTCATCGACAGCGAGAGTCTTTCTTTCCTCGACGGCTCCACGCTCGATTTCGTGCGCGAAGGCTTCAAGCAGGTGTTCAAGGTCGAAAACCCCAACGTGGATGCGACCTGCGGTTGCGGCGAGAGCTTCAGCGTCAAGGAAAAGGCTTGATCGAAGCGGTTCAGGATACTTGATTTGGAAGCGATGCGATGAGCACAGTATTGGACAATCTGGTCAACCGGCCCTACAAGCACGGTTTCGTGACCGTGATCGACGCGGACACCGCGCCAAAAGGCCTAAGCGAAGACGTCATCCGGATGATCTCGGCGAAGAAGAACGAACCGGAGTGGCTGCTCGAGTTCAGGCTCAAGGCGTACCGGCACTGGCTCACGATGCAGGAGCCGGCGTGGCCCAACGTGAAGTACCCGAAGATCGACTTCCAGGACATCATCTACTACTCGGCGCCCAAGCCGAAGAAGCTGCAGAGCATGGACGAAGTCGATCCCGAGCTGCTGCGCACTTTCGAGAAGCTCGGCGTGCCGATGAACGAACGCGCGGCGCTCGCCGGCGTGGCGGTCGACGTGATCTTCGATTCGGTGTCGGTCACCACCACCTACAAGAAGAAGCTCGCGGAAGCGGGCATCATCTTCTGTTCGATCTCGGAGGCGGTGCGTGAGCATCCCGAGCTGGTGCGCCAGTACATCGGCAGCGTGGTGCCGCCGGGCGACAACTATTACGCCGCGCTCAATACCGCGGTGTTCACCGACGGTTCGTTCTGCTTCATCCCCAAGGGCGTGAAGTGTCCGATGGAGCTGTCGACCTATTTCCGGATCAACACCGAGGAATCGGGACAGTTCGAGCGCACGCTGATCATCGCCGAGGAAGGCGCTGCGGTGTCCTACCTCGAAGGCTGCACGGCGCCCAAGTTCGACTCCAACCAGCTCCACGCGGCGGTCGTGGAACTGGTCGCGCTCGACCGCGCCCGCATCAAGTACTCGACGGTCCAGAACTGGTACGCAGGGGACGAGAACGGGAAAGGCGGCATTTACAATTTCGTTACCAAGCGCGGTCTGTGCAAAGGCGCGAACTCGCACATTTCCTGGACCCAGGTGGAAACCGGCTCGGCCATCACCTGGAAGTACCCCTCGTGCGTGCTGCTCGGCGACAATTCGGTCGGCGAGTTCTATTCGGTCGCGCACACCAATCACCACCAGCAGGCCGACACCGGGACCAAGATGGTGCACATCGGCCGCAACACGCGCAGCA
>JACQOK010000167.1 GCA_016202565.1 Betaproteobacteria bacterium
ATTTCATTCCATCCGGGCTACGTACTGCACCCGGCGTAGGTTGGGTTGAGCAGCGCGAAACCCAACAACGAGAATCACCGGAACGTGTATTCAAGGGTCATCGTGAAGTTGCGCTCCGGCAGCGGATAGGCGTTGTAGCGATCAGGCACGAACTGGCTGCGCACCGCATAGTTGTAGTACTTCTCGTTGGTCAGATTATTGACGGCCGCGGACGCGCGCCACGGTCCCCGCTGATGCACGAGCTTGAGATCGGCGAGCGTGTAGGCCGGGATCCTGACCCCGGTGTTGCCTTCATCGTTGTCCATGAACTGCGCGCCGACATAAGCGACGGCGGCGTTGAGCCGGGTTCTGCCGTCGATCGCCCAGGATGCAGTGAGGCTTGCCTTGTGGCGCGGCACGAGCGGCACGGCTTTGCCGGCAATCGCGACGCCCTGCTGGGTGAATGGGCCCCCGGGCAGCGCGCCTTCCCGGAACCTGGCTTCGGTGTAGGAGTAAGCAGCGCCCAGTGTCAGGGTCCTGAAAGCGGGCCAACGGCCTTCGAGCTCGAGACCGCGGCGGCGCGACGGCGGCAGGTTGGTATTGCCGATGCCGGCGCTGAACGCGTCGAGGTGGATCTCGTCGGTGACGTCGATCACGAATAGCGTCGCCCGCAGCCAGCCGCTCGCCGGGCGCGTTTCATATCCGATCTCGTAGGCACGCGCGGTCTGCGGCCGCAGGAACTGGAACTGGTTCGTGAATTGCGGCGAGGTCTCGTAGATCTCGTCGACGGTGGCGAAGCGGTAGCTGCGGCCGAGCTTGCCGATCAGCGCGGATGCCGCCCCGAGCTGGTAGCGCGCGCCGGCTTCGTACGCATACTCGGACTCGCGCTGGGAACCCGCCAGCGCGCCGGAGCCGAAGGCGCCGCCGGGGGCAGCCGGATCGAAAAAGTCGTTGGCGTCGATGGACAAACGCTCACTGCGCGCGCCGGCGCTCACCGTGAGGCGCTCGCTCAATCGCGTCGTGTTGTGCAGGTAAACCGCCTTGTTGTCCTGCGTTGCGGCGACCGTATTGATCGGCTGCCCGATGTTGGCGGCCGAATTCGAACGGCGCAGCCGGTAGTCCCAGCGGTACCAGTCGAATCCCGCCACCAGGGTGTTCGCGAGGCCGGCCAGCGGCTGCGCGATTTTTACGCGCGGCGTGAATGACCACACATCGAGGTCGATGACGCGAAAATCGGGGAATCCGCCGAAATCAAAAAAGGAAGTCTGCGCCTTGTCGCGGTAGCCTGCGCCGATGTTGAATTCCCCGAAGGCGGTATTGCGGCGCCAGTCGAGGCTCGCGCGATTGCCGTCGCGCTGTGCGTAATCGAGCGGCGTGTTGGTGCCGCGGCGGTCGGTCGCCAGCTGATTCACGCCGGCCGAAGGCTGCACCGTTCGCGCGCCGGGCAGCCGAATGCCCTGGCGATCGGCGCCGACTTTCAGCGCGAGATCACCCTGCTCGGTGAGCCAGCGCAGGTCGGCCTGGGCGTTCGTCTGCCGGTTGTGGTTGTTGACGCGATAGCCGTCGGACTCGAAGTTCGCCGCGGTCGCGTTGAAGCCGGCGTTGCTGCCGAAGTAGTTAGCGTTGATCTGGGCTTCGGTGGTCGCGTAGCTTCCCGCCCGGGCCTGAATGCTGGCGCCGTTACGCAGCGTGAGCGGGGACCTGGTAATGATGTTAACGACCCCGCCCGTCGCGCCATCGCCATAGAGCACGCTTCCCGCCCCGCGCACGATTTCGATGCGCTCGATTGCGGCAAGCGGCAGCGCGGACCACTGCACACCCGAGAGGTCGATATCGGCGGCGCGCCGGCCGTCGATCAGGATCAGCGTGTTCTGGCCGCCGGTCGCGCCGAAGCCGCGCAGGTCCACCATCGTCGTCGCCGCATTGTTGCCGAAGAAATCATGCAGCGCGATGCCGGCCTGTTCCGACAGCAAGTCGGGAACGGTCTTCGCCGTGCTCGCCTGGATGTCGGCAGACGTAATGACCGTCACGTTGACCGGCTTGTCGACATAGCGGTCCCTGAACCGCGTTGCGGTCACGACGACTTCGTCAGCCTGCATGAGTGGAAGCTCGGCCGCGGAGATTGCCTCCGCAGCGATGACGGCCGCAACCGCAGCCCGCCGGATGAAACGCACCATGATCGCCTCGCATGCACGCCCGCCGCGTGCGCAGTTCGAACGAGGAAGGGCCGGGGGGACAGGAGGGCGAGCGAACCAATCTGGAGACCACCGCGTCCCCGCGGCATCCATCCACTTTCGGTCCGGGCCGGTATACGGGCTCGCGAGAACCTTGGTTCGCCACCTTCCCGAGCGCGCTGCGCTCAGTGGCCAGGCGCCTGTTCCCTATTGAAGGCGCCTTCGGCGAACCCACACTCGCTTACCGTTGCGGGGGCAGCACAGGCTTCTCACCTGTTTCCCGTTCAACCCGGCTGATCTGAATCAGCTCAGGCACCCGCGACCGCGTCTTGGTCGGCGCTCACCTACGGATAGCGCGCGCCGCCACTACACTTTGCATTTTATCAGCCGTATATCCGTCTGACGATCCACGATCGCGCTCGACTCACCCTGGAAGCGGGCGCCTGAGACAGGCTGGCCGCAAGGAGGTTTTCCACGTTGTTTCAGCGGATTAAGGGACATGATGCCGGCATGAACCGGACGTATCGGAGCGCTCGCTCAAGGGCGGGTCGCAAATTCGACGCCGGCGCCGGGCTTTCGTACCAAACCACATTCAGAAATTATCGTTAGCAGTTGACTTAACAGAATTTTTGCTTCTATAGTGTCGCGATGGATGCGGAACTCAAATCCCTTGAACAAAAAATAAATCAGTTCGCGGAGTTCTGCCAGCGCTTGCGTGGCGACAATCAGCAGCTACGTCAGCAACTGGCCTCCGCCCTGAATGAAAACCAGCGGCTCGAGCAAAAAATCGGCAGCGCGACGAGCCGGCTCGAGAACCTGCTCAACCAGCTTCCCGAAGAGGACGCATGAATGCCGAATCAAAAGGCCTCCAGATCAACATCATGGGGCGCGAGTTTCGCGTCGCCTGTCCGGAGGAAGAACAAAAAGGCCTGCTCGAAGCGGTCGAGTATCTCAATCGAAAAATGCAGGAGATCCGCAGCAGCGGAAAGGTGGTGGGGATCGAGCGCATCGCGATCATGGCGGCGCTCAATATCGCGCATGAATTTCTCTCGACGAAGGTCGGCGGCGGTTTTGACATCGCAGACATAAAGCGTAAAATAAGTTCCATGGAAAACGTTCTCGATCAGGCGATGTCCGATCAGGACGAATTGTTTTAAGCTTCCCCTGCGGTGCCCGTTTAGGCCTTAGATTCTCTGAACCAACTTGTAACCTGGTTGCCGACTCAAGCAGCACCGGTGTGCGCGTCCGACATGGAAGCGCCTGAAGGGGCTCGGAAGGCGACCACCTTGAACCTCCGGTTCAAGATGCAGGCCTGACGGCACATGCGGGGGTCCCAACAAAGAAATGCGGCGGCTCGGCCGCATTTTTTTTGGCGGGCCTTCGTTCCCGCTTTTTTTGCCGGGCCTTCGTTCCCGCTTTTTTTGGGGGCCTTCGTTCCCGCTTTTCGATGCGTTACTGGCTGCTGAAGTCCGAACCCTCCGCCTACAGCATTGACGACATGGCGCGGGACCGGACCACGACCTGGAGCGGCGTGCGCAATTATCAGGCGCGCAATTTCATGCGCGACCAGATGCGTGTCGGCGATCGCGCCCTCTTTTACCACTCCAATTGCGAACAGCCCGGCATTGTCGGCATCGTTGAAGTGTGCAAGCCGGCGCACCCCGACGAGAGCCAGTTCGATGCCAGAAGCAAGTACTACGATCGGGACGCGAAGCGCGGGGCGCCGCGCTGGCTCAACGTCGACGTGAAATTCGTGAGGAAGATCCGGCTCGTTGCGCTGGATGAGTTGCGGCGTCACAAGCCGCTCGCACGAATGCGCATCCTGCAGCGCGGCAACCGCCTCTCGATCACGCCGGTCGATCCGGCCGAGTGGGCGTTCATCATGAAGCTCCTGTAGACCAAGCTTCGGAAGAGAACCCGACACTATCGATGACTGCCGACGGACGCCGGTTTTTCCGCTCACCGCTGTCCGCCGAACGCTCACTGTCAGGAAGAGGAGATCAGGCCGTGGCCCATCCGCAAACCATTGACACGCACGCTCACTATTTTCCGGAATCCTACATCCGGCTGATCGCCGAGCACGGCAGGCGTTGTGGCACCAGCGTGATCACCGACGGCGCGGGAGCCACGTTCATCCAGGTCGGGCTCCTGCTGCGGACCGGACCGATCACGGCGCCGTTCATGGATTTCAAGGAGCGCCTGGCGATCATGGACCGCCAGGGCGTCAGGATGCATGCGCTTTCGCTCACCCAGCCGATGGTGTACTGGGCCGACGATGATCTCGCGATGAAGCTTTGCGTCGCCTTTAACGACGCCATCAGCGCGGCCCACCGTGCCCATCCCGATCGCTTCATCGGCTTTGCGTGTCTGCCGTTCCAGAATCCTCACCTCGCGCTCGAGGAACTCGAGCGGGTGAGGAAACTGCCCGGCATCCGCGGCGTGTATATGGCGACCGCAGTGCGTGACCGCGAGCTGTCGGACCGCAGCTTCTTTCCGGTTTACGAGCGCATCGCCGATCTCGGGCTGCCGATCTTCCTGCACCCGATGATGGTCAATAACGAGCGCCTGAAACAGTACTACTTGATCAACACGATCGGGAATCCGACGGATACCGCGATTGCCGCTTGCCACCTGATATTCGGCGGCGTACTGGACGCTTTTCCGACCCTGGAAGTAAGCCTGCCGCACGCCGGCGGCACGCTGCCCATTCTGAGGGGACGCCTCGATCAGGGCTTCAGGACCCGAAACGAATGCAAAACCATCCCGCGCCCGCCGAGCGAGTATCTCAAGCGCTTCACCTACGACACGATCAGCTACTCGGAAGAGATCATGGACTATCTCGTCGGCCTGGTCGGGGCCGACCGCATCATGATGGGCAGCGACTATTGTTTCGACATCGCCCACAACGATCCCGTGAAGATCGTGCAGGAGATGAAGTCGCTCGACGATGGGCAGCGCCGGCAGATACTTTGGGGCAACGCCGCGAGGCTGCTCCGCCTCGAGTGATTCGCGGATGGCGGATGGCGGATCGTGCAGTTAACCGCGAACGCGTGAGGGGTCCGGACTATCCGCGAGTCACGATCCGCGAGTCACTTTGCGCGGTCGAGCAGGCCGAGGATGCACTCCCACTCGAATCGCGTGAGCGGCGTGATGGAGAGCCGGTTGCCGCGCTGAAGTATCTGCATATTTTTCAGGGCGTTCTGGCCGCGCAGCTCGGCGATGCTCACGACGCGCGTCTTTTTCACGAACTTCACGTCCACGTTGAACCAGCGCGGGCTTTCCTTCGTCGCGCCGGGATCGTATTGCCTGGACTTGCGGTCGAACTGGGTCTCGTCGGGGTAGGCGGCGCCGGCGATGTCGACGATGCCGGCGATGCCGGGCACCTCGCAGCTCGAGTGGTAGAAAAAGCCGCGGTCGCCCTTGCGCATCGAATCCCGCATGAAATTGCGCGCCTGGTAGTTGCGCACGCCGCTCCAGGCAGTGACCCCGTCCCTGGCGAGATGGTCGATGCCGTAGGTGG
>JACQOK010000175.1 GCA_016202565.1 Betaproteobacteria bacterium
CGCCTCCGATCTGCCCTCCGATCCGGGCGAGCGCGCGGAGGTGCTGCTCGCGGTGATGGGCTCGCCGCACGATTACCAGGTCGACGGCATCGGCGGCGCGAATCCGCTCACCAGCAAGGTCGCGATCATCAGCAAATCGCGCCATGCCGGAGCCGACGTCGATTACCTCTTCGCGCAGGTGCTCGTCAACGAGAAGCTCGTCGATACCAAGCCCAACTGCGGCAACATGCTCGTAGGGGTCGGCCCGTTCGCAATCGAGGCGGGGCTGGTGCCGGCCAGACATCCGGAAACGACCGTGCGCATCTTCAACGTCAACACCCAGGCGCTGGTCGAATCCATCGTTCAGACCCCGGGAGGCGCAGTCACCTACGCGGGCGATGCGGCGATCGACGGCGTGCCCGGCACGGCAGCGCCGGTCAAGCTCAACTTCAAGAGCGCAATCGGTTCCGTTACCGGCAAGCTCCTGCCCACCGGCCGCGCGCTCGATGTCATAGACGGGGTTGACGTCAGCTGCGTCGACGTCGCGATGCCGATGGTGCTGATGCGGGCGGAGCAGTTGGGCAAGACGGGTCATGAGCGCGCGTCCGAGCTTGACGCCGATAAAGCGCTCTTCACGCGCATGGAAGCGATCCGCCGCAAGGCGGGAGAGCTGATGGGCATGGGTGACGTGTCCAAGCTGGTGGTTCCGAAGATCGGGCTCCTGTCCAAGCCGCGCAAGGGTGGCACCATCACGTCGCGCTACTTCGTGCCGTACTCCTGTCACAAGGCGCACGCGGTGACCGGCACGGTGTGCGTCGCTTCGGCCTGCGCGATACCGGGCACGGTCGCCGCACAGCTCACCCCCTTGCCGCCGGCGCCGCAGGGTGTGCTCACGATCGAGCATCCATCCGGCATGATCGCCATCGACCTCGATGTGGAACTGGACAAAACGCCCGCAGTGATGCGCCGCGCGGCGTTGATCCGCACGGCGCGGCGGCTGTTCGACGGGCACGCCCATGTGCCGGTGCATGTCTGGGCTGGCGGCGAAAACCCTGCTGCCGACACCAGGACCCGCGCCCCGGCGAGCGTGGCCTGAACCAGGGCGCATGAACGTCGCCGTGCTCGGCGGCGGTTATGCGGGCATGGCGGCCGCAGTCACGCTCTCCGAGGGTGGCATTCCGGTCACCATATACGAAGCCGCTGCACATCTCGGCGGCCGCGCGCGCCGCGTCAGCCACAACGGCACCGCGCTCGATAATGGATTGCACGTCCTGATCGGCGCCTGCCGCGAAATGTCGCGATTGCTCGCCCTGGTCAATCGCGATCCCGAACACGCACTGCTGCGATTGCCGCTCGATTGGCACATCCACGGCCGCTTTCGGCTGCGCGTGCCGCCCCTGCCCGCGCCGCTGCATCTCGCAGCCGGACTGCTCACGGCGCGAGGTCCGAGCTTCGGTGCGCGGCTTGCTGCCGCCAGATTCATGCGCGAGCTGCGCGCGCAGGGATTTCGCCTGCCGGAGGACATGAGCGTGGCGCAGCTCCTCGCCGTGCACCGGCAGGATGAAGCCATGGCGCGTTTTCTGTGGCGGCCGTTGTGCGTGAGCGCCCTCAATACGCCGCCCGAGGAGGCCTCGGCCCAGGTATTTCTCAACGTACTGCGCGACGGGCTTGACGCGGCGCGCGACAACAGCGATATCCTCGTTGCGCGTCGCGACCTGACGGCACTGTTTCCCGAACCCGCTGCGGAATACGTGCGCGGACGCGGCGGGACCATCCTGCTCGGACATACCGTCGCCACCGCCACGGTCCATGACGGCGTATTCAGCGTGGAAGCACGCGGCAAGCGTCTTCAATTCACGCATATCGTCTGCGCATTGCCGCCGCACCGCCTGCTGCCAGCGATCAGCGACCTGCCGCAGCTGAGCACTGTTGCGGCCATGGTCGCGCGCCTGCGGTATCAGCCGATCTATTCCGTGTATCTTCAATACCCCGAGAGTGTGCGCTTGCCGGCACCGATGGTGGGCCTGGCGGGCGGCCTCGCGCATTGGGTGTTCGACCGCGAAGCGATCTGCGGACAGAAGGGTCTCGTTGCTGCCGTAATCAGCGCAGCCGGCCCGCATCAGGACTTGACCCAGGACGAGCTTGCGCGGCGCATCCATGCCGAACTCGCGCAACACTTCGGCCCGTTGCCGGCGCCGCTGTGGCACCGCGTAATCGCCGAGAAGCGCGCCACCTTCGCCTGCACGGTCGGAGTCGAGCGCCCGGAGCGGCGTACGGCGCTGCCCGGCTTTTACCTCGCGGGCGATTACACTGCGAGCGAGTATCCTGCGACTCTGGAAGGCGCCGTGCGCAGTGGCGTGCAATGCGCGCGCGCGGTGCTCGAGTCGGTTCAGGGGGCGTAACGCCCGCTTGGTGCGGGCACGCATCGGAACACGCCGCGCCGGCCCGGGCTCATCGCGCGGGAAGCAACGGTATAATGCGCGGCAGGAACGGTGATAATCGAAGAGCGAGGAGTCCGCGGTGCCTGAACGCGAATCGATGGAATACGATGTCGTGATCGTCGGCGCCGGCCCGGCCGGGCTGGCGGCGGCAATCCGGCTCAAGCAGTTGGCCGCGGAACGAGGCCATGACGTCGGCGTTTGCGTGCTGGAAAAAGGCTCCGAGGTCGGTGCGCACATCCTCTCGGGTGCGGTAATCGATCCCCGCGCGCTCAACGAACTTCTGCCCAACTGGCGGGAGCTGAACGCGCCGCTCAATGCTCCGGTGACGGAGGATCGCTTTCAGTTCCTTACCGAAAACGCTTCCCTCAAGGTGCCGAACTTGATGCTGCCGTCATGCTTCCAGAACCACGGCAACTACGTCGTGAGCCTGGGCAACGTCTGTCGCTGGCTCGGGCAGCAGGCCGAGGCGCTGGGGGTCGAGATTTTCCCCGGCTTCGCTGCAGCGGAAGTGCTCTACGGCGCGGACGGCGGCATCACGGGTGTCGCGACCGGCGACATGGGCATCGGCCGTGACGGCAAGCCGACCGCCGCCTATCAGCCCGGCATGGCGTTGCGCGCCAAATACACCTTTTTCGCGGAAGGGTGCCGTGGGCATCTCGGTCGCCAGCTCCGGAGGCACTTCGCGTTGTGCGAGCGCGCTGACCCGCAAGTGTACGGCATCGGCCTGAAGGAGTTGTGGGAGATCAAGCCCGAAAAGCACCAGCAGGGGCTGGTGATCCACACCGCCGGCTGGCCGCTCGAGAACGACACCTACGGCGGTTCCTTCCTTTATCACATGGAAAACAACCTGGTGTCGGTCGGTTTCGTCGTCGGTCTGGGATACAGCAACCCGCATCTCAACCCATACGAAGAATTCCAGCGCTACAAGACCCACCCGGCGATCCGGCCGTTTTTAGAGGGTGGCAAACGCATTGCGTACGGCGCGCGCGCCATCGCCGCCGGCGGACTGCAGTCACTGCCCAAGCTGGTGTTTCCCGGCGGCGGCCTGATCGGTGATGACGCGGGCTTTCTCAATGCGTCCCGCATCAAGGGCAGTCACGCTGCGATGAAGTCGGGCATGCTTGCAGCGGAAGCCGCGTTCGCGGCGATCGCGGCGGGAGATGCGGGCGATGAACTGACCGACTATCCGGAGGCGTTTCGTGCGAGCTGGCTCTACGATGAGCTTCATCGCGCGCGCAATTTCAAGCCGTGGATGAGCAAGGGACTCGTGACCGGCACCCTGATGGTCGGAATCGACCAGGTCGTGTTCCGCGGCCGCGCCCCGTGGACGCTGCATCACCAGCACGCGGACCACGAAACGCTCAAGACCAAGCACGAGGCGCCGCCGATCGATTATCCCAAGCCCGATGGCGTCATCACGTTCGACCGCCTGTCGTCGGTGTTCATTTCCAACACCAATCATAACGAAGACCAGCCTTGTCATCTGACGCTCAAGGACGCGACGGTCCCGGTCAAGGTGAATCTCGAACTCTACGACGCGCCGGAGCAGCGCTACTGTCCCGCCGGTGTCTACGAGATCGTGCGGGATCCCGACGGCAACGCGCGGCTGCAGATCAACGCCCAGAATTGCGTGCATTGCAAGACGTGCGACATCAAGGACCCGACGCAGAATATCGTCTGGGTCGCGCCCGAGGGCGGCGGCGGCCCCAACTATCCCAACAAGAGATGGCTAGACCGCCGCGGCAGAACGAGGAACCAGCGGACGCCAGCGGGACGACAGCGCCTGCCGGCGGTGATGCCGCATCCGTCGACGGCGGCCAGGCGTTATATCTGCGCCTGATGACCGAACGTTTGACCGGGTGGGACAACCCGCGCGCCATGCTGGAGCGGGCTCTCGCGGAAGACCAGTTCCTGCTGCTCGCTCAGAAAATCCTGGCCGTGAAGTCCGGGGCATCGGAACCCCAATGCTACGAGGTGCTCCTGCGGTTGAAGCAGGAGGAAGACAGCCTTCTGCCGCCGGGCGGATTTCTCGATCTCGCCGACAGCCTCGGGATGATGGAGGAAATAGACCGTTGGGTCCTTGAGGCGCTGTTTTCATGGGGCGCTTCCCGACTGAAAAGCAATCCGGCAGGGCGGCTGCCCATGATGTGCGTCAACGTTTCGACGCCGGCGCTGAATAGCACCGCGTTCACGAACCTCGTCCGCAGCGAACTCAACCGCTCCGGTTATCCGCCCCGCGCGCTTTGTTTCGAGATCGATGAACGTGACATCATCGAACACTCCGGCAGCGCGCACCGCTTCGTCGCAGCGCTGAAACCCGACTGCCGCATCATGGTGGACAATTTCGGCGGCGTCAGGGTGTCGTTTTCGCACCTGGCCGGCCTTGCCGTTGATTTCCTCAAGATCGACGGCGCGATCGTCCAGAACATCCATCGCGACCCGACCGAGCTGATCAAGGCGTGGGCGATCAACCTTGCGTGCCAGAAGGTCGGCATGCGCACCGTCGCCAAGTTCGTCGAGACGCGGGAAACGCTCGATATGCTGCGCGAGATCGAGATCGACTACGTGCAGGGGTTCGGCATCGCGCGTCCGGTGCCGATCTCGAGCGTCGCATGAAGGCGACTGCGCCCGTCAGAACAGCCTGAAACCGCCGCTGCCGCCAAGCATGGCGTCCCGCAGCCGCCCGTCAACCGGCTTGGCCCCGATCCAGATGCGCAGCAGCGCCCGGAAGAAATCCTCTCCCCGGATCGTGATCTTTTCTTCGCCATTGACGGTGACGCGCGTTCCGACATCGGGCAGATAATCGATCAGCACGACACCGCCTTTCTTGATCGCGCCGAGGGAATTCATCATGCGATTGAGCGCCTGGATGCGGCTTTCGATCAACGCCAGCTCGGCGGGAATGTGGTTGGCCGCGAGCGCGTTGTTGAGAGACGCGGTCAGTTCTCTTGCCGTCAGCTCATCGATCAGGACGTGCATCGACACGCGCTTGGGGCCTGGGTCCGCGAGCACCTCTTCGGCGCTGGTCTTCTTGGCGCTGAGGTAGAGCGCGCCGACATAGACCTTGAGAAAAGCCAGTTTGTGGCGCACGCCCGCGCCATTGAGAATGAGCGGCGGCCCGCTCCTGCTGAGGTGAGCCTGGTCGGCAATCTTGACGCCTTCGATCTCGACTGCGGAAGACGCGCCCGCGACCAGCGCAGCCGCCAGCGCCAAGCACCAGACAACCTTGTCTTTCATCATCCCCTCCCCTCGCTGCACCCACGCCCCTGGTCAGAGACGAGCGGGTGAGGCGAAATCCCTCGCGCCGAATCACAACGCTTCGAATACGCCTGCCGCGCCCATCCCGGTACCGATGCACATGGTGACCATGCCATATTTTTTTCCGTGACGCCGCAACCCGTGCATCAGGGTCGCGACGCGGATCGCGCCGGTCGCGCCCAGCGGATGTCCGAGCGCGATCGCACCGCCCAGCGGATTCACCCGCGAATGATCGAGCCCGAGTTCCCGCATCACCGCCAGCGATTGGGCGGCAAACGCTTCGTTCAGTTCGACCCATTCGATATCGTCCAGCTTGAGACCCACCCGCTGCAGCACTTTCGGAATGGCCTTGACCGGTCCGATGCCCATGATTTCCGGGGGCACGCCAGCGACCGCATACCCCAGGAAGCGGCCGATGGGCGTCAGACCGAAACGCTTCATGGCCGCCTCGCTCATCACGACAACGGCACCGGCGCCGTCCGACATCTGCGAACTGTTGCCGGCTGTGATGCTGCCCTTGGTGGCGAACGCCGGTTTCAGCCGGGCCAGTCCCTCGGGCGAGGTGTCGCGGCGCGGTCCCTCGTCGTGGACCACTTCGCGCGTCCTGACTTTCACCGCGCGCGTATCGAGGTCCGGGACGCTTTCGGTGATTGGAAACGGCGTGACCTCGTCCTTGAACTCGCCGGAATCCGTGGCCCGCAGGGCGCGGCGATGGCTTTCCGCGGCGAACATGTCCTGCTCTTCGCGGCTCACTTTCCACTGCGCGGCGACCTTCTCGGCGGTAATGCCCATGCCATAAGCGATCGCGACGTTTTCGTTCTTTTCGAACACCGCCGGACTGAAGCTCGGTTTGTTGCCGCCCATGGGCACCATGCTCATGCTCTCGGTGCCGGCGGCGACCATGACATCGGCCTCGCCCAGGCGGATCCGGTCGGCGGCAAGCGCCACCGCCTGCACGCCCGACGAACAGAATCGATTGATCGTCATGCCGGAAACGCTGTCGGGAAACCCGGCCAGCAGCAGACCGATGCGCGCAACGTTCATGCCCTGCTCCGCTTCCGGCATGGCGCAACCGACGATCACGTCTTCGATCGCGGCGGGGTCGAGTCCCGGGCACTTGCCGAGCACCGCCTTGAGCACGTGCGCGAGCATGTCATCGGGACGCGTGTTCCTGAACATGCCGCGCGGCGCCTTGCCCACCGGCGTGCGAATTGCAGCAACGATATAGGCGTCTTGAACTTGTTTAGCCATAGTTCTTACCCCAGCGAAGGATCGAGGATTCAGGATTGAGGATTGAGAAAAAAAGGAGGCGCACAGCGCGCAAAGACTTACTCGATCCTCAATCCTAATTCCTCAACGGTTTTCCGGTCTTCAGCATGTGCTCTATCCGCTCCTGGGTCTTTTGCGTGGCAATGAGTTCCATGAAGTGGCTGCGCTCGAGATCGAGGAACCACTGTTCATCGACCAGGCTCCCGCCCTCGACCTCGCCGCCGCACATGACGGTCGCGATCCTGGATCCGATCAGGTAATCGTGCTCGGAGATGTGGCCGCCTTCGAGCATATTGACCATGAACGCCTTGATCGTGGCGATCGCGCTCCGTCCGGCCACCGGAATGGCGTTCACCCGGAGCGGCGGGCGATAGCCGCTCGCGGCGAGCGCGCGCAACTCCGCCTTGGCGATGTCCAGCAGCTCGAAGCGATTCATCACGATGCGGTCGGTGGGCCTGAGATAGCCGATCTCGCGTGCATGCTCGGCGCTGCGGCCGACTTCGGCCATCGCTACTGCCTTGAAATACTTTTGCAGGAAGGGCGACATGTCGCCGCCCCTGGCATCGGCTACGGCGCGCAACGCGAACTCCTTGCAGCCGCCCCCCGCCGGCAACAATCCCACGCCCACTTCCACCAGGCCGATATAGCTCTCGAGTGTTGCGACTGCGCGGTCGCAGTGCATGACGAATTCGCAGCCGCCGCCGAGCGCGAGGCCATCCACCGCCGCGATCGTCGGCACCATCGAATACTTGAGGCTTTCCGTGGTGTACTGGAACTGCTCGACGAGTTGCTCCACTTCGGCGAGTTTCCCCGCCATCAGCTTGTCCGCGACGTTGAGCGCGTGCGCCGCCTTCAATACCGTGGACTCTGCGGCGCGCCTGAACTGCTTGAAGAACCTGCCCATCGCCGTAGGCTGTCCAGGCCCTGCTCCGCCCGCCGGTGTCTTCTTGAGGTTCGCCCCGACCGAGAACGGCGGTTCCGGTTGCCAGATTACGAGCCCCATATAATTGCGCTCGGCCTCGTCGATCGCCTGCAATACGCCGTCGAGCACGTCGTCGCCGATCGCATGCATGCGGCTCTTGAAACTCACGATCACGATGTCATCGCCGGTGTGCCAGCAGCGCACGGCATCCGTCTCGAAGACGGTCTCGCCGTACTTCGTCTCCTCGCCCAGCAGCCGGTCGGGAAACGGCTGTCGCCGATAGACCGGCAGCTTCGACCGCGGCTGATAGGTGTCGTGGGCGGGTGCATACGAGCCTTGCGGTGTGTGGACGCCACTCCGCGCCGCCTCCGTCGCCCAAGCCGGCAGCGGTGTATTTGCCATGGCGTTTCCGGCGGCGATGTCCGCAGCGATCCAGTCGGCAAGCCGGTGCCAGCCTGCGGCCTGCCAGATCTCGAACGGACCCTGGTTCCAGCCGAATCCCCAGCGGATTGCGAAATCGAGATCGCGCGCGTTGTGGGCAATCTCGGCAAGATGCACCGCGCAATAGTGGAAGGTATCGCGGAAAATCGACCACAGGAATTGCGCCTGGGAATGGTTCGAGGCATGCAGTTGCGCGAAGCGCTCGGCCACGCTCCGGTTCTTGAGAATTTCCACCACCGTCTCGTCGGCCTGCCCGTCCGAGAGCCGATAACCCTGGGCGCCGAGATCGAGCACGTGGATGTCCCTGCCGACCTTCTGGTAGACGCCGCGCCGCGTCTTCTGGCCCAAAGCGCCCTGATCGATCAGCGCCTGCAGCCACTCCGGCACCGCGTAATAAGGGTGCCAGGGATCCTGCGCCAGCGTCTCCTTCATGGTATTGACGACATGGGCGAAGGTGTCGAGGCCGACGACGTCCGCGGTGCGGAAAGTCGCGCTTTTCGGACGCCCGATCAACGTGCCGGTCAACGCGTCAACGACGTCAAAACCGAGCCCGAGCCGCTGCGCGTGGTGGATCGTCGCGAGCATCGAAAACACGCCCACGCGGTTGGCGATGAAATTGGGCGTGTCCTGGGCGCGGATCACGCCCTTGCCGAGCGCGGTGACCAGGAAATTCTCCAGGTCATCCAGGATTTCGGGCCGTGTGTCCCGGCACTCGATCAATTCGACAAGGTGCATGTAGCGCGGGGGGTTGAAAAAGTGCACCCCGCAGAAACGCGGCCGCAGTTCAGCGGGAAACGCTTGCGCCAGCCTGTTGATCGACAACCCGGAGGTGTTGCTGGCGAAGATGGTATGCGGACCGAGGTGTGGCGCCACCTTCTTGTAGAGATCGGATTTCCAGTCCATCCGCTCGGAAATCGCCTCGATCACGATATCGCATTCTTTCAGCAGCGCGAGATGCTGATCGTAATTGGCCGCCTGGATGTAACCGGTGCGGGAAGCGACCGCCAGCGGGCTCGGTTCGAGCTTCTTCAGGTTTTCGATCGCCTTCAGCACATTGCCGTTGGGGTCGCCCTCCCTGGCCGGCAACTCGAACAGAACGGCCGGAACGTTGGCATTGACGAGGTGCGCCGCGATTTGCGCGCCCATGACGCCGGCGCCGAGGACTGCAGCTTTACGCACGACAAAAGGCGGAGCAGCGGACATGGCACTTCCTCGCGTGGTCAGCAGATTCTAGCACGCAAAGAGCATGACGATCAGAAAGCGTGCCGTGCTCCGGTCATGGAAATGCCGGTCCGCCAGGCGCGGCGCTGTGGCACCGTGCCGGCACATAATCACGGCATTAGCTAGAAGGAGTGCGAGTACTGGATCGACAGAATGTCGGCCCTGTTGTCGAATCTGCCGACCAGCGCGCCGGGAAACGGCGGCACCGTCACGTTGACGTTCGCGTCGCGGACGAACTCGTGGGCATATCCGAATTCCAACACGCCGGCCTTCGAAACGCGGTACTGCACACCCGCTGCGACCCAGAGGCGGTCCTGATCCGGCAAGCGCGGCGTACGCGTGACGTCATTCGTGGGCGTCTCATCGTAAGCGAGGCCGAAGCGCAGCTTCGTCTGTTGGCTTGCCTTATAGTTGGCGCCGATACCAAAGCGCCACGTGTCATCCCAGCGGAACGCGAGGGAACTGAGCGTGGAGCCCGCCGGACCGCCCGCCGAAGCGCTCGTGCGGATGACGTTTAACTGCTGAAGCCGGCTCCAGCGCGTCCACGTGATGTCGGCCATCACTTCCCACCGGGGATTGACCACGCTGAACATGCTGAAGGAAACGCTCTCCGGCACCCGCACATCGGCTCTGATCGATCCGTTGAACGCCGCACCCGCCGGCCCGCTGAACGCTGCCGTTCCCTCAAGCTCGTACTTGATCGAGGAACGATAGGTTACGCCGAAGCGCGTAGCGGGCGATGCCTGGACCAGCAATCCGAGATTGGCTCCGTAGCCAACGTCGTCGGCGTCGAGCCTGACGTTACCGAGTGCCGCCAGGCCGGAGAAACTCGACAGCTCGGCATCGAGCTTCTGAACGCTGACGCCGCCGCCGATGGAGACCGTATTGCTTATCTTGTAGGCGATCGACGGGTTAATGTTGACAGACTTGATTTCGGATTTGAGAGCGGTGAGTTGACCGCGCCAGCCGGCGTCGTAATCGGTCTTCAGGCCGAAAGGCGCGTTGAGCGCCAATCCGAATCGCCACTGCGGATTGATATCCATGGTGAAGAATGCATTGGGTACGAGCGCCCAATCACCGCCGTCGCCTCCCTCTCCGGTGCCCGGGGCTGCGAACACCCCGGTCGATCCGGTGTTGTGGAATTTGAACGAGGGCCTTAAGGCGTGCAGGGCGCCGGCGACGTGCATACCGGAAGGCAACGCCGCCATGGCCGCCGGGTTGTACCAGGCGACGCTCGCGTCCTCCGCGCCGGCCGCGCCGCCCGAAAATGCGTTACCGGTGCCGCTTCCGCTTTGCGTGCCGATCGCGAATCCCCCCGCAGCGGCGCTCGACGCAAACCCCGCCATGGCAGCGGCGGCCGCAAGCTTCGTGCCGAAGTTTGTCATGATGTGCCCCTCCCTCGAACTTGCCTGACGGCTCCCGACGAGAAACGCCAGAAGCCCGGTATGTCGTCATCTTACGCGCGATCCCCTGCCCGCAACAGGGTCACTGGGTCATTGTTGCACTGACACAACACGCGGCCGGCGCTCGCTGTCCACTGCGACATAGGTCAGCGTAGCCTCGGTTACCTTCACGCACTCCTCCGTATGCGGCCGGCGCTGGGCATAGACTTCGACGTTGACCGTGATCGAGGTTCGTCCCACCCGCACCACCTCGGCATAAAAGCTCACGATGTCTCCGATGAATACCGGCTTCTTGAATACAAAGGAGTTAACCGCAACCGTCGCCACCCGCCCCTTGGCCAGCCGCGCTGCGGGAATGCTGCCGGCGACGTCGACCTGCGCCATGATCCAGCCGCCAAAAATGTCGCCCGCATGGTTGGCGTCGGCCGGCATCGGCACGACGCGCAGCGTCGGCTCCTTTCCGGCGGGAAGCGTGGTCACGGGCTTTAATTCTTCCACGCCCGCCTCACAGACCATGAGTGATGAGTGCAGAGGGCAGAGTGATGAACGAGAACCATTTGAACCTCAGCTGCGCAGCCATGTGACAAGTCTTTTATACCGCGGTTTCAGCTCTGCACTTTGCACTGATTTTCTGTTCTGCACTCTGCACTGATTCTTAATGCCCCGCATACATCTGGTCGATCTCGGCGTTGAACTTCTCCATCACTTTCGCGCGCTTGAGCTTCATCGTCGGCGTGAGCAGGCCGTTCTCCACGGTCCATGGCTCGAGCGTCAGCCCGGCGCGCCGCACCTGCGCGTAACCGGGGAACTCCCGCAGTTTCGCCGCGATGCGCCCGAGCACGATTTCCTCGACCTGCTTCGAATTCACGAGCTTGGGGGCGCCGGAATCGAGGCGGTGCTCGGCACACAGCTTTTTCCATTGGTCCGCATTGAGCACCGCCATGACGCCCAAATACGGCTTGCCTTCACCGAGCAGCATGACCTGCTCGAACAGCGGATCACGGATGATCGCCGCTTCCATGTCCACCGGCGGAACCTTTTCGCCATTGGAGAGCACGATGATTTCCTTGAGCCGTCCGGTGATGAAGACATGCCCCTGCTCGTCGATGCGCGCGGTATCGCCGGAATTGAGCCAGCCGTCGGCCTGGATCATCTGGCGCGTGGCCCCTTCGTTGTTCCAGTAACCGAGCATGATATTCGGCCCTTTGATCAGCAGCGCGTTGCTGGCACCGATCTTCACTTCGACCTTGGGAACCGCCTTGCCCACGCTCGCCGGCAGGTTGTCATCGGGTCGATTGGCGCATGACACCGGGCTCGTCTCGGTCAGGCCGTAGCCTTGGAGCACGGTGATCCCGAGGCCGATGAAGACGCGTGAGATTTCCGGCGGCAGCGCCGCGCCACCGGAAATTGCCGCGCGCAGGCGCCCGCCGAGCCGCGCGCGGATCTTCTTCGCCACCAGAGCGTCGAGCACGGGCCACAGCAGGAAGGAAAGCTCCCGCGGCCCGCGGCCCTGGGCGTGTTCGAAGCGCGCGTAGCCGACCTCGATTGCGAGTTCAAACAACCTTTTCCTGAGCGCCGGACCCTCGGCCAGTTTCGCGCGGATCGCACCGTAGACGCGCTCATAGATGCGCGGCACCGAAATCAGGAGCGTCGGCCGGATCGTCTGCAGGTCTTCCGCAAGCTGCGGGATCGAGCGTGCATACGCGGTAGTTGAGCCGGTCATCACGGCCAGGTAATAGCCGCAGGTGCGCTCGAAGGTGTGCGACAACGGGAGGAATGACAGGAACACGTCGTCCTGACGCGGCGTGAGCACCGACAGGCACGCCTCGACGTTGCTGAGGATATTGTGGTGCGACAGCATCACGCCCTTGGGCCGGCCGGTGGTACCCGAGGTATAGACGATGGTCGCCAGCGCCTGCGCGTCGCGCGGCACATGGCGCGTTTCGCCGCCTTCGTCCGGCAGCCACTCCCCGATCGATTGGAGCCGTGGCTCAGCGGCGTCTACCGTGCCGGGATTCACCGCGAGAATTCGCGTGAGCCCGCCGAGCTGGCTTCGCACCTCGCGCAAGCTCTGCCACTGTTCGAGCGCCTCGAACAACAACACCTTGCAGCCGGCATCGTTGATGATGTAGGCGACGTTGTCGGGGCGATCCTGGGTGTAGAGGGGCACCACCACCAGCCCCAGCCCCAGTGCCGCCTGGTCGAACACCACCCATTCCGGCGAGTTGCGCAACATCACGGCCACGCGGTCGCCGGGCTTGAGCCCGTCTTTTTCCAGTGCGGCCTGCCAGCGTGCGACCTGGTGATCGATCTGCCCCCACGTGTAGTCGCGCCAGTTGCCGTGCTGCTCATTGAAGTGGCGGCAAGCGACCAGATCGGGGGTGCGCCTCGCCCGTTCACGGAACAGCGCGTCGATCGTGCCCGCCGATTCCACCGGAATCACATGCGCCTGGTCTTGTGACATGATCGCCCCCCTCAGTCGAGAAACAAGTCGGTATAAACACCCGTGCCTGGCGTCACCGCATACTGGTCGAAATCCGCCACGCCTTCCTCGCGCAGCACGGCCTCATCGATGTAGAAATTGCCGGTCGCCGTGCGGCTGTCGCGGTTGAATATCGCATAGGCGGCATCCGCCACCACGGCCGGCTTGCGGCTCGCTTTGAATATCGCTTCCGGAAAGTGCACCTCGATCGCCGCGGTGGCGATGGTGGTGCGCGGCCACAGGGAATTGACCGCGATGCCCTGCGGCCTGAATTCCGCCGCCATGCCCAGCGTGCACATGCTCATGCCATATTTTGCCATGGTGTACGCGACGTGGTCCTTGAACCAGCGCGGGCTCATGTTGAGCGGAGGTGAAAGGTTGAGGATATGGGGGTTTTGCGCTTTGGCCAAGTGGGGAATGCACGCCTGCGATGTGATGAACGTGCCCCGCACATTGACCTCGAACATGAGATCGAACCGCTTGATCGGGGTCTCCAACGTGCCGGCCAGCATGATTGCGCTTGCGTTGTTGACCAGGATATCGATGCCGCCGAAAGTCCCGACTGCCCGGCGCACCGCCTGCTGCACTGCGTCATCATCGCGCACGTCGAGCTGAATCGGCAATGGCCTGCCGCCGGCAGCCGCTACTTCGTCGGCGACGCTGTAAATGGTACCGGCAAGCCGCGAATGCGGATCGACCGTCTTGCCCGTGATAACGATATTTGCGCCATCGCGCGCGCAGCGCAGCGCGATCTCGCGGCCGATGCCGCGGCTCGCCCCCGTGATGAATACCGTTTTATCCCGCAGCGACAAGATTTTTTCCCCAATCCTAAACGCGATATACCGACAGTCGCCAGGCGGTAAGAGATGAAGAGGATCGTAGCCCGGGAGCCCGGTTTTCTTTGCGGGGCCTTCGTTCCCGCTTTTTTTGGGGGCCTTCGTTCCCGCTTTTTCTGGGGGCCTTCGTTCCCGCTTCTCCCGGCCCCGGATTTCATTTCATTCCATCCGGGCTACGTCCAATTACCGCTTACTCGCCTTTGAAAACCGGAGCGCGCTTCTCCACAAACGCAGTCACGCCTTCAGCGAAATCGCGCGTTGCGGCGCAGCGCGCGAATGCCTGCGCCTCTTCATCCAGGTGCGCCGCGAGCGAACGGCCGAATGCCTCGTTGACCAGCATCTTGGTCTCGGCATAGGCCAACGTCGGACCGGCCGCGAGCCGCTCGATGATACGCGATGTTTCCTGTTCCAGTTCCGCCGCCGCCACCACGCGGTTGACAACGCCCAGCTCGCGCATCACCGCAGCATCGACCGGTTCCGGCAGCAGCATGAGTTCCAGCGTTTTTTGATAGCCGGCGAGTCGCGGCAGGAACCATGTCGCCCCGCCGTCAGGGCTGGCACCGATCCGGCTGTAGGCCAGGGTGAACGCGGTGTCGGCGGCGGCGATGACGAAATCGGCGGCAGCCGTGAGACTCACACCCGCTCCGGCCACCGCGCCGTGCACGCTCGCCACCACGGGCTTCGGCGCGCGCCGCAGCGCGAGCACCGCGCGGTGCAATTCGCCGGCAAGCGTTGCGACCATCTGCGGCAGGCGCGTCAGGTTGGCGTGGAACGTCGCAACGTCGCCGCCGGCCAGAAATGCCCGTCCGGCGCCCCGCAGGAGAATGACGCGCACCGACGGCTCGCCTGCCGCATGCTCTGCAGCGTCCTTAAGCCGCCTGATCATGTCGGCGTCGAGCGCGTTCAGCACTTCAGGGCGATTGAGCGTGATACTCGCAACACCGTCGCGTGCGGCGTACAGCACTGTCTCGGTCAAGCCATTCTCCTGGCGGCGTCAATTGCCTGCGCCGGCACGCCGGGCTGTGCGGCGTGTTCCCTGCCGAAGTCGGGCGGAAAATCATCCACCATGATGACCGCACGGCGCAGCGCCTTGGCGCGCATGAGCGCTTCCAGTTCTTCCCGCGTGATGATGCCCTGCTCCTGCGCGCGCGCGGCAAGCTCGTCCGGCGTCCTGCCGGTGATCCGGTTCTGTCTCACCGCTGCGTAGATCCTGGCATAGACCGCTTCGACGCCGATCGCCGCGCGCAGCGCCTGCTCGAGTTGCGCCACCGGCTCCTCCGGGTCGGCAGGGATGAACACCCCGGCAGTAAGCCGGTCGCGCACGGCGGATGGTTCGAGCAACAGAACTGCAACCTGATGCCCGAGTTCATCGCTCGGCGGCGAGAAGCGTTGGCCGAGAGGAAACGTGGTCAATCGCAACAGCAGGCGCGCGGCGTGGCTCGGAAAATTCCCGATCAATCCGTCGAAGGCCGCCTGGATGCGATACAGCGCATCCTGGATCGACCAGTGGAGCAGCGGCAGCTCGGCGCGCTGGCGGCCGCCATCCTCATAACGCTTCAAAGTCGCCGAACACAGGTAGAGCTGGCTCAGGATATCGCCGAGCCGCGCGGACAACTTCTCCTTGCGCTTGAGCTGGCCGCCCAGCAGCAGCATGGCGATGTCCGTCGCGAAAGCAAACGCGGCGCTCCAGCGCGTGAGCTGCTGGTAGTAGCGTCGCGTATGGGCATCCCCCGGCGCGCGCACGAGCCTGCCCGCGGTGAGCCCGAGGAACAACGCCCGCGCAGCGTTGGACACGATGAATCCCAGGTGTCCGAAGAACGCCTCGTCGAACTCGCGCAACGCTTTTTCCGGAGCGGCTTCGCGCGTCGCGTTGATCTCGCGCAGCACGTAGGGATGGCCGCGAATCGCGCCCTGGCCGAAGATGATCATGCAGCGGGTGAGAATGTTGGCGCCCTCGACGGTGATCGCAATCGGGATCTGCTGATAGGACCGCCCGAGATAATTCTTCGGTCCCATGCAGATCGCTTTTCCGCCGTGCACGTCCATCGCGTCGTTGATCACCATGCGCCCGCGCTCGGTCAGGTGATATTTGACGATCGCGGAGATCACCGCCGGTTTCTCGCCGCTGTCGATGGCGCCGGCAGTCATGACGCGGGCCGCGTCCATCATGTAAGTGTGGCCGCCGATGCGGGCGAGCGCCTCTTCCACGCCCTCGAATTTTCCAACCGGGGTCCGGAACTGGATGCGCACGCGCCCATAGGCGCCGGTGGTAAGCGCGGCGAGCTTCGCGATGCCCACGCTGTTCGCCGGCAGCGAGATCGAGCGCCCCGCGGCGAGGCAGTTCATCAGCATGCGCCAGCCCTGGCCGACGTACGTTTCGCCGCCGATCACCCAGTCGAGCGGGATGAAGACATCCTTGCCTGAATTCGGTCCGTTGAAAAAAGCGGAGTTGAGCGGGAAGTGGCGGCGTCCGATGTTTACGCCCGGCGTGCTGGTGGGAATGAGCGCGAGCGTAATGCCGATGTCTTCCTTGTCGCCGAGCAGATGGTCAGGATCGTAGAGCTTGAAAGCCAGCCCGAGCAGCGTGGCAATCGGTCCCAAGGTGATGTAGCGCTTTTCCCAGCTGAGGCGTATGCCGAGCACGTCGTTGCGGCCCTGGAATTCGCCCTTGCAGACGACGCCGGCGTCGGGAATCGAACTCGCATCGGAACCGGCCTCCGGCCCAGTCAGCGCAAAACACGGGATATCGAGTCCCTTGGCAAGCCGCGGCAGATAGTAGTTCTTCTGTTCCGGGGTGCCGTAGTGCAGCAGCAGCTCGGCCGGGCCGAGCGAATTCGGCACCATCACCGACACGGCGCCGGTGCCGCTGCGGGTGGTGAGCTTCATCACCACCTCGGAATGCGCGAGCGCGGAAAATCCCAGGCCGCCATACCGCTTGGGAATGATCATCCCGAGAAAGCCCTTGTCCTTGATGAACTTCCATACTTGCGGCGGCAGATAGTACAGC
>JACQOK010000168.1 GCA_016202565.1 Betaproteobacteria bacterium
CGGCTGGGCCACCCCGATCGTGCCGCGTGCCGATTATGCGTCATTGGCGCGTGATCTCCGGCACAAGGATCCGCGCCCGGATTGTCTTCCGCGGTTGCAGGGACTGTAACCCGGTCTCGAGTTTTGCCACGACTGCAGTCGGCGTGAAGGCACCGCGCGCGAGCGCTGAGGGCTGACCGACGCTGCATGAATTCACAGACGGGAAAAAAGCGGACCTGGCCGGCCCGCTTTTTTTGCCTCTTAATGCACCCGCGTGATGCGGTCCGTCATTTGCAGTTCGTCATGCAGCGTACCGACTTGGCGTCCGGGCGGTCATCGATGATGAAGCCGTCGCGATTCGGCATCTTCACCTGCACCAGGCTTCGTTGATCCATTACCGCGTCTGCCGGTATCAATCCGTTCAGGTTCAGAAGATAGGCCGAGAGCGCATAGACCTCGTTGGCCGTAAGCGTCTGCGGGCGGTCCATCGGCATCGCGCGGCGGATGTAATCGAACAGGATCGGCGCGTACGGATACATGCTTCCCGGCGTCAGCATGCGCTTGTCGGTCTTGAACGAGCCGATGCCGCCCACCATCGGCCCGTACATCGGCCCCTTCTTCGCTTCGGGTCCGTGACAAGCGATGCACTTGGCCTCGTAAACCTTTTTGCCTTCGGCAACGGTGCCGCGGCCGGGCGGCAGCCCGGCCCCGTCGGGCGTGCGAATGTCGATGTTCCAGGCGGCGAGATCGCTTTCGCTGACGGCCTGGCCGAATCGCGGCTTGTCGGGCAACGGCTGCACGGCGTGTGGCCCGGCGCTCCCCAGCGGTATCCCCGCTGCGGATTTGGCGGCCATGCCGCCGCCCTCCATGCTCGCGCAGCCCCAAACGGCGAGTGCTGCCACCGTCGCCCCTACCAGGATCTTAGGCTTGACCGATGACATTGCTCACCTCCCCTTTTGCGTTGACCGACCAGGGCTGGATGGCGTTGTGGTGCTGCACGAAGCCCACGATGGCCCGCACCTTGCGGATCTCCTGCACGCTCGGCTGCACGTAACCCGTGCTGTCGACCGCGCGGCTCATCAGCACCGCCGGAGCACCGTCCCAGTTCCACGCGATCTTGAAACGCGTCAGGCACTTGTCCATGATCGGCTCTTCGAGCATGGCTTCGCGCCAGTTCCTGCCGCCGTCGAATGAAACGTCGACTGCGCGGATCTTGCCCGCCCCCGACCAGGCAAGCCCGGTAACTTCGTAAAAGCCCGGACCGTTCAGTTGCTGTCCGCCGGACGGTGACGTGATGACGGATTTGCACTCCATCACCATGCTGAACTGCCGCCATTTGCCTTCCGGCATGGGATCGGTGTAGCGTGCGGTCTCGCTGCGGAAATGCCACGGCTGCTCGCCGACCTTGATGCGCCGCAGCCACTTCACGCTCACGTTGCCCTCCCAGCCGGGGATGACTGCCCGCACCGGGTAGCCGTTCTCCGGCCGCAGGCGCTCGCCGTTCATACCGTAGGCGATGATCACATCGTCGAGCACTTTTTCGATCGGGATCGAGCGGGTGTGCGCCGACCCGTCGGCCCCCTCGAACAGAACCCATTTACCGCGCGGATCGATGCCGGCTTCCTCGAGCAAGGTGGAGGCCGGCACCCCGGTCCACAGCACGCCTGACAGCAGGCCGTGCGTCTGCTGCACCGTTTTCGACGCCGGCTTGAGCCAGTCGGTGAGCCCGTTGCCCGAGCATTCGTGGAAATGGAAGCGCGAGACGGACGGGTAGCGCACGAGATCGTCCATCGTGAACGTCAGCGGCTGTTTGACCAGACCATGGATGACGAACCGGTGCTTGGCCGGATCGATGTCGGGCGTCCCGCCGTGATGGCGCTCGAAAATGAGCCCGTTCGGGGTAATGATGCCGGGCTGGTATTGCAACGGAGTCATGCTCCAGTCCGACCAGTTCTGCAGGTTTTTGAGCACGTCGGTGCGCCGGCGAACGACGTGCTTCTCGAATTTCGAGGGGGTGCCGTATTCATTCGGCGGAATCGGCTTGCCCATGCTCTGATTGGTCGCGGGAACCGGCAGCGGCGCAGCCGTTGCCGCTGTGGCGCCGACCGCGCTTGACGCGAGCAGGCTGCCCGCAGTGGCCATGCCCCGGCCGAGGAATCGGCGCCGGTCCCGGGATTGGAGCTGCGTATCGATTTCCGCCGGCAGCACATTCTTCTTCCGGCGTGGAGACGGAGCGGTACCGACCGGTATTTTATCGGACATGATCATCACCCTCCTTCGTGGTTTTCTGCGCTGGGTTTCTTTACCGCTTATCCGCGCTTAATCACCTGAACCAAAGCAAGCCGCATGCCGAATCGTCATCGATTTGAATGCACGGGGAAAAAATCAAGTCTCGGCCGGCCGATGGACGATCCAGTTTCACCCGGAAACGAGCCGGTTTCCAATTGAAACGAGGCTACGGAAACAACCGGGGCGAACCGCCCTAGTGCCGCCCGTTCTCGCGCGAAACGGACGCGGCGGGTTCGATTACCTGGAAGAAGATCTCGTCCTGGCGGATCATGCCGAGTTCGCTGCGGGCGCGCTCTTCGATCGCTTCCAGGCCTTGCTTGAGATCGCGCACTTCCGCATCCAGCGCAGCATTTCGCGCCCGCAGCTTGCGATTGATTTCGCCCTGCGCCCGGATCTGCTGGTCGACTTCCCACACCCGCAACCAGCTGCCTTTTCCCAGCCACAAGGGGTACTGGATCAGAACGATCAAGGCAGCCAGGACGAGCGCCAGCAGCTTCATCAGCGCAGCTGATAGAACGCGCTGCGCCCGGGATAGCCGGCCGTCTCGCCCAGGTCCTCCTCGATGCGCAGCAGCTGGTTATATTTCGCCAGCCGGTCGGAGCGCGACAAGGAGCCGGTCTTGATCTGCAAGGCGTTCGTGGCCACCGCGATGTCAGCGATCGTGGTGTCCTCCGTTTCCCCCGAGCGGTGTGAAATCACCGCGGTATAGCGCGCGCGCTTGGCCATCTCGATCGCCGCAAAGGTTTCGGTCAGCGTGCCGATCTGGTTGACCTTGATCAGGACCGAATTCGCAATTCCCTGTTCGATTCCCTGCCTGAGATACTTCGTGTTGGTCACGAAGAGGTCGTCGCCGACAAGCTGTACCTTATCGCCCAGCCGCTGGGTCAGCAGCTTCCAGCCGTCCCAGTCATTTTCCGCCATACCGTCCTCGATGCTGAGAATCGGATACTTGTCCACCCACGCCGCAAGGTAATCAACGAATTCGCCCGCCTTCAGCGACAGGCCTTCGGACGCCAGCGTGTACTCGCCGTCTTCGTAGAATCCGGAACTCGCGCAGTCGAGGCCGAGCACGACGTCCTCTCCCGGCCGGTAGCCGGCGCCCTCGATCGCTTCGATGATCACCTTCAATGCCGCCTCGTGCCTCGGCAGGCGCGGGGCGAAGCCCCCTTCGTCGCCTACCGCGGTCGACAATCCGCGTTCCCTGAGCAGTTTTTTGAGCGCCTGAAACACCTCCGCGCCACAGCGCAGTGCCTCCCGAAAGGAACGCATGCCGGTCGGGATGATCAGGAACTCCTGCATCTCGAGACTGTTGTCGGCATGCGCGCCGCCGTTGATCACGTTCATCATGGGCACCGGCATCGACATTGCACCGGCCCCGCCGAGGTAACGATGCAGCGGCAATCCCGACTCTTCGGCTGCCGCCTTCGCGACCGCCATCGACACCGAAAGAATCGCGTTCGCCCCGAGCCGCGACTTGTTCTCGGTGCCGTCGAGATCGATCAGCGTCTTGTCGACGAAGCTTTGCTCGGTGGCATCCACCCCGATGATGGCTTCACAGATCTCGGTGTTGATGTGCTCCACGGCCTTCAGCACGCCCTTGCCGCCGTAGCGCCCCGCATCTCCGTCGCGCAACTCTATCGCCTCGCGACTGCCGGTCGATGCGCCCGATGGCACCGCTGCGCGCCCCAACACTCCCGATTCGAGCAACACATCGGACTCCACGGTCGGCTGTCCGCGCGAATCCAGAATCTCCCTCGCAATCACGTCAACGATCGCACTCATTGTTGTTCCTGGCTGGTCGATGGGTTGAAAAAGGCGCTACGTCACCAGCTCTTCGGCAAAGCCCCTGCCCTTGACCATCTGGTCGAGCGCCTTCACGGTTTCGAGCAGCGCCTTCATGTGCTTCAATGGCCAGGCGTTGGGGCCGTCCGACAGCGCTTGCTCGGGATTCGGGTGCGTTTCCATGAACAATCCGGCAATCCCGGTCGCCACCGCTGCCCGTGCGAGCACCGGCACGAATTCGCGTTGCCCGCCGCTCGTGGTCCCCTGTCCGCCCGGCAACTGGACCGAATGAGTGGCATCGAAGACCACGGGGCAGCCGGTCTCGCGCATGATCGCAAGCGAGCGCATATCCGAAACGAGGTTGTTGTAGCCAAAGGAGGCGCCGCGCTCGCATACCATGATATTGTCGATCCCGCTCGCGGAGCGGGCCTTTTCCACGACATACTTCATGTCGCGGGGCGCAAGGAACTGCCCCTTCTTGATGTTGACCGGCTTGCCGGCGCTGGCCACGGCGCAGATGAAGTCGGTCTGCCGGCATAAGAATGCCGGCGTTTGCAGGACATCGACCGCCGCCGCAGCAGCAGTGATTTCCTCGGTTTCATGCACATCGGTCAAAACCGGCACGCCGATCACTTTCCTGACCTCATCTAAAATCTCAAGACCTTTCTCCATCCCCAGTCCACGAAAGGATTTTATTGAGCTCCTGTTGGCTTTATCGTAGGACGACTTATAGATGAAGGGGATGCCCAGATCGAGGCAGATCCGCTTGAGCTCGCCGGCGGTGTCGAGCGCGAGCTGCCGCGACTCGACGACACAGGGGCCCGCTATCAGGAAGAGAGGCTTATCGAGCCCGGCCTCGAACCCGCAGAGTTTCATTGCACGCCCTCGCTCGAACCCGCGGGCCTTGCGCTGGAGGGACGACCCGCTGCCACGCGTACGGCCTCAGGCGATGTTCTTGAGCCGGCCAGCCGATTCTGCCGCCGTATCTGTCCGCGTATTGACCAGCGCCGCCTGCACGAACGCCTTGAACAGGGGATGGCCGTTGCGCGGCGTCGACGTGAATTCCGGATGGAACTGGCAGCCGATGAACCAGGGATGGTCCGGCAACTCGATCATTTCGCACAACCCTTCTTTCGTCGATTTGCCGCTCACCCTCAATCCGGCCTCCTTGAGCCGGGGCAGGTAGTGATCGTTGACCTCATAGCGGTGGCGATGGCGCTCGACGATGCGCTCGGTGCCGTAGACGGCGGACGCCACGGAATTTGCTTCGAGAATACACTCCTGGCCGCCCAGGCGCATGGTGCCGCCGAGATCGGATTTCGCGTCACGGCGTTCGATTCTCCCGTCACGATCCTGCCACTCGGTAATCAGCGCGATCACCGGGTGCGGGGTATCGGGCTCGAACTCGGTGCTGTGCGCACCCGTCAACCCGACGACATCCCGTGAATATTCGATTATCGCGAGCTGCATGCCGAGGCAGATGCCGAGGTAAGGTATGCGGTTTTCGCGCGCGTAGCGAATGGCCCGGATCTTGCCTTCGACACCGCGTTTGCCGAACCCGCCCGGGACCAGGATCGCATCCATGTTCTTCAGGCATGCGATGCCGTTGTTCTCGATGCTCTCGGAATCGACGTAGTTGATCCGGATCTTCGCGCCGGTGTGGATCCCGGCATGAATCAGCGCCTCCGACAGCGACTTGTACGATTCGGTCAGGTCGACATACTTGCCGACCAATGCGATGTTCACCTCCCGCTTCGGGTGTTCGAGCGCGTAGATCAGCCTGTCCCAGCTCGAGAGATTTGCCGGCGGCGGCGCCAGCCCCAGCTTGCGGCACACGATATCGTCCAGGTCCTGCGCGTGCAGCATCGCCGGAATCTTGTAGATGC
>JACQOK010000171.1 GCA_016202565.1 Betaproteobacteria bacterium
ACGTACGGGTTGAGGTAGTCGCGGCAGAAGGCGTTGACTGAAGTTGACCCGTTTTCGTGGATACCTGATGCTTATAGAAGAGAAAGGAGTCCACGATGCCAAAGAGCCGACCGCCGTATCCGGCGGCATTTCGCCAGCAGATGATCGAGCTGGTACAAGCGGGCAAGACGCCCGCAGAGCTTTCGCGTGAGTTTGGTTGCACTGCGCAGACGATCCTGAACTGGGTAGGACAAGCCGCCCGTGACCAAGGCAGGCCGCTGCCTGGCAAAGACGGTCTGAGTAATGCCGAACGCGAGGAACTGACCCGCTTGCGCCGGGAGAACCGGCGGCTGCAGATGGAGCGCGACATCCTGGCAAAGGCTACGGCCTGGTTTGCCGGCAGAAACGGCGGGACATCGACGTCGTCTTCGGGCTCGTAATGGCCAACCAGGCCGTCTTTGCGGTGAAATCGATGTGTCGTGTGCTGGGGGTGTCGGCGCAGGGCTTTTATGCTTGGCGCAGCCGCGTGCCGTGCAAGCGTGCGCTGGCCAATGCGGTGCTCACCGAGCGCATCCGGGCGATCCACGCCGAATCCGATGCCACCTACGGCATGCCCAAGATCCACGCCGAACTGCAGGATCAGGGCATGCGGGTTGGACACAATCGGGTGGCGCGCCTGATGCGCGAGGCGGGCATCCGTGGAGTGAGCCGTCGACGCGGGTTCGTGGTGACCACGCAGCGCGATGAACGCTCGCGTCCAGCGCCGGATCTGGTCAATCGCCGGTTCGTCGCCCAGGGCCCGAACCAGCTCTGGGTGGCCGACATGACCTATGTGCCGACCTGGGCCGGGTTCATCTACCTGGCAATTGTCCTCGATGTCTGGAGCCGGCGCGTGGTCGGATGGGCGATCGGTGAGCGCATGACCGCGGAGTTGGTCCTCGCGGCGTTGAACATGGCCACCACGCAGCGCCGTCCCAAGGATGTCATTCACCATAGCGACCAGGGCAGTCAGTACACGAGCATCGCCTTTGGCGCGCGCTGCACCCAGATGGGCGTGCGGCCCTCGATGGGAAGTACCGGGGACGCCTACGACAACGCGATGGCCGAGAGCTTTTTCGCGAGTCTCGAATGCGAACTGATCGACCGACGCAGCTTTAAGACCAAGACCGAAGCGCGGCTGGCGCTGTTCACCTATATCGAGGGTTGGTACAACCCGCGCCGACGTCACTCCGGCCTGGGTTACCGCTCCCCGGTCAACTTTGAAAGGAGTCACATCGACACCGACATCAGTCGTCCATCACTGCCCGAACACGGGTTGCCCACCGCGCCGCTCGCCCCCGGCCTGATAGGGGCCGGCGGCGGCGCCGTGGACAACCCTGCGCAGGAATCCTCGAATGCCGCTTGAGACCCAAGCGCTAAACTGTCCACGGAAACGGGGTAAATCCAGGTCTTTCGGTGATGCGCGAGCTCGGTTTCATCGAGCACCTGCAGGCCTTGGGGCTCAATCGCGCGCAGTGCGCTGCGGCCATCTGGGTTAGGCGCGGTCCGCGACAGGCTCGAACACCTGATTGCAGCACGCTCGCGGGCCGCCCTGGCTTTAGGGTTGGATTGATTCTCTGTGCGCCGGTTAAATCGGCAAGGTATTGTGAAAGAAAGAGTCATACGGTAAAGGACTAGCCCCCCATACCGGCCCCAAGTCATGCGTTTGTGCTCGCGAGGGTGCAGGCGAAGCGTTGACCGGGGTACGTGCAGGTCCGGTATTGAGCCGTGAAATCAATTCCCCGCCGCAAGGCGGGCCACTTCAGGGTGCCGACGTGCTGGTGAACAGCGGAAGGCCACATCCGATGCGCCGCCATGGCAAGGCGCTGAGGAACCCTGCGCGGTCACAGACCCGGTGCATGCACGGAAATACTTTGCGCGGGAACCGGGAGGTCCCACGTCCGTCTGTCTCCGATGAGGCGGCAGACCGTGTCGGGAAGTCGAAAGACGTACGCCGATGACGAACGGATGTGGGAAGTCGGACAGGCTCGAAGTACCAGCGAAGCTGCCGAACAAAGCCGCGCAAGCGGTGGCGGAGGCGGTGGAGGGAAGGGGTCTGACCAAGGGAAACTCGCCCGAGCGCAACGCCTTCCGGACTCAGGGCCGGAACAAGGTGCCCAGCGCGCTTGAGCGGGTACGCCAGGCAGCAAGAAGGGACAGGCAACAGCGGTTCACCGCGCTCCTGCACCACGTCTACGACATCGAGCGGTTGCGTGCGGCGTATTTCGGGCTCAAACGAGATGCCGCCGCAGGCGTCGATGGGGAAACGTGGGACCACTACGGCGAAGCTCTGGAAGACAAACTCCAGGACCTCAGCAGTAGGCTCAAGCGGGGGGCGTACCGGGCAAAGCCGGTTCGTAGAACGTACATCCCGAAAACGGACGGGCGGCTGCGGCCGCTTGGTGTTCCTGCGCTGGAAGACAAAATCGTCCAGCGTGCCGTGGTCGAGGTCTTGAACGCCATCTATGAGCGGGACTTTCTCGGGTTCTCTTATGGATTCCGGCCGGGTCGCAACCCGCATCAGGCGCTGGACGCGCTCACGGTCGGCATCACGACGAAGAAAGTGAACTGGGTGCTCGATGCCGACCTACGCAGCTTTTTCGATACGCTGAAGCACGAATGGCTGGTGAAGTTCATCGAGCACCGTGTGGCGGACCGGCGCGTGGTGCGGCTGATCCAGAAATGGCTGGCCGCTGGCGTGCTGGAGGGCGGCAAACGGACACTGAGCGAGGTCGGTACGGTTCAGGGCGGCAGCATCAGTCCGCTGTTGGCCAACCTGTACCTGCACTACGTGTTCGACCTCTGGGTCCGGCAGTGGAGGAATCGGCGGACGCACGGCGATGTTGTCGTGGTGCGGTTTGCTGATGATTTCGTTGTCGGCTTCCAGCATCGGCACGAGGCCGAGTGTTTCCTCGCTGAGTTGCGTGAGCGATTCGCGCAGTTCGGCCTGGAACTGCATCCGGACAAGACGCGCCTGCTGCGTTTCGGCCGCTTTGCGGCGCAGGACGCGGCGGCGCGAGGCGCAGGCAAACCGCAAACCTTCAACTTCCTCGGCTTCACGCATTGTTGCGGGAAGACGCGCAAGGGCCGGTTTACGGTGCTGCGCCTGACGATGCGACAGAGGTGGCAGGCGAAGCTGAGAGAGGTCAATGCCGAACTCCGGCGACGCATGCACCGGCCCGTTCGGGAGCAGGGCGCCTATGTGCGCGCGGTCGTTCTCGGGCATGCGCGCTACTACGGCGTGCCCCTGAACGGTGCTGCCATCGGCGCTTTCCGGCTGTCAGTCGGCCGCACTTGGTGGCGCGTGCTGCGTCGCCGTAGCCAAGGACATCATTTGCCCTGGCAACGGATGATACGGTACCTCACCCGGTGGCTTCCGCCCGCCCGCATCTGTCATCCTTATCCCCGCGAGCGTCTCGGCGTCAGTACCCAAGGTGGGAGCCGGATGCGGTAACTCCGCTTGTCCGGATCTGTGGAGGGGGTCATGGGTGATCATGATTCCTACTCCAACTGTGCGCCGTGAAGGTGCACTTCACCAGCGGGTGCAAGTCCCGCCCGAGGAATTGTCGATGCACCTCGGTAGCTATCGGGCGAGGTCACGGTGCCAAGG
>JACQOK010000172.1 GCA_016202565.1 Betaproteobacteria bacterium
GCGCGGCGATTATCGATGACCACACGCCGACGCCGCGGCACGCACTGTTCACCTGGCCGCGCCTGATTCGCGTCTGCATCGTCAGCCTTGCGCTGTGGGGCGGCGTCATGGGTGTGCTGTTCGCGCGCTACGGATGGGACGCAACCCTGACGCAGATGGGCTGGTTTTTCACCAAGGCGGCGCTGCTCACATTCGGCGGCGCCTACGCAGTGCTGCCCTACGTCTACCAGGGTGGCGTAGAACAATACCAGTGGCTGACAGCCTCGCAGATGATCGACGGTCTGGCGCTCGGCGAGACGACACCAGGGCCGCTCATCATGGTAGTCACTTTCATCGGCTTCGTCGGCGGCTGGGTGAAGCAGATCCTCGGCCCCGACAATCTGTTCTGGGCCGGCGCCGTCGCTGCGACGGTCGTTACCTATTTCACTTTCCTGCCGAGCTTCGTGTTCATTTTCCTCGGCGCGCCGCTGATCGAAACCACGCACGGCAACCTCAAGTTCACCGCGCCCCTGACCGGCATCACCGCCGCGGTCGTCGGCGTGGTCCTCAATCTGGCAGTGTTCTTCGCCTGGCACGTGCTGTGGCCCGAGGCGACGGAAGCGGTGCCTTTCAGCGGCCCGTTCGAATGGGCAACGCTAGCGTTTGGCATCGCTGCGTTCATCGCGCTATTCCGCTTCGGCGTCGGCATCATTCCGGTAATTGGCGCCTGCGGCGTGGCCGGCCTGATGTACAGCTTCTCCAAACCGCTGATTGGAACCTGAGGAGGCGTTATGTCGTATGAGATGAAACCCCTATCCTGCAACCCGTCGCGGCTCCACGGCTTGTCGGAAAAACTGATCGTGAGCCACTATGAAAACAACTACGGCGGTGCAGTGAAACGCCTGAACGCGATCACGGAGCAATTGCAGGCGCTCGATTTCGCCAAGGCCCCGGTTTTCGTGATCAACGGCTTGAAGCGCGAAGAACTGATCGCGATGAACTCTATGATCCTGCACGAGCTCTACTTCGACAGCCTCGGCGCAACGGAGATGTCGCCGGAAGTTCGCGCGCAGATTACCCGCGACTTCGGATCCGTCGAGCGCTGCCAGGCCGAATTTGCGGCGATGGGCAAGGCGCTGGGCGGCGGCTCAGGCTGGGTGCTGCTGAGTTTCTCGCATCGCGACGGAAAACTCGTGAACCAGTGGGCCGCCGACCATACCTGCAATCTCGCGCACGCGACCCCGATTCTCGCCCTGGACATGTATGAACACTCGTATCACATCGATTACGGCGCGAAAGCGGCTGCCTATGTCGACGCGTTCATGGCAAACATCAACTGGCAGAGCGCTGCGCGACGCCACCCGCGCGCCACGGGTTAAAGGAGGATATCCCACGAGCCGCAGCATCGCTCAAGACCATCAGCACGGCTACGCTGGACGTCGTGAGATTGTTTTTTGGTTTGTGTCCGCAAGAGGCTGCCATGAAACTCATTGTTACAGGAGTACTTATGAGCGTGATCGCTATCAACACGTACGCCGAAACTGAAAACTTTGACTATGCTCGAGCGGGCACGCTTCCCGCCAATTGGACTGCTGGCGTTACCGGCGGCGGGACTCCGCGGTGGACAATCGAAGCTGACCCTACCGCCCCGAGCAAACCCAACGTGCTGAAGCAGAGAGGCACGGGTACGTTTCCGTGGTGCGTAAAAAATGGCGTGGCGATCGCCGATGGGATTGTCGAAGTCAAGTTCAAGCCCATCTCGGGCAGGGAGGACCAGGCCGGCGGGCTCGTATGGAGGTGGAAGGGCGGTGATAACTACTACGTTGCGCGCGCCAATGCGCTGGAGAACAACGTTTCGCTGTATTACACGGAGAAAGGAAGCCGCAAGACAATCAAATACGTTGATGCCCCGGTTCCGGGTAACGTCTGGCACACGTTGAGAGTCGAGTTTATCGGCAAAAGAATCGAAGTGATGCTTGACGGCAAGACCTATATCCAGCTGGACGACGGCCACATAACCGGGCCAGGTGCGGTCGGTGTCTGGACCAAGGCGGATAGCGTTACTGCATTTGATGATTTCGGTTACGGTGCTTTCTCAACAAAGTGAAGCGCCAGGGGTGCGACGCACAAGGCAGTGGCTGCCCAAGATGCAGGGGGTGCGCCGAGAACACCTGGCAAACTAGGGGACATCCATGACACCCGAAAGGTCTGACGGCGGCTACAACCGATTGCCTGAAATCGCGGGCGCCTTCCTGAAAATCGGCGCCATGAGCTACGGCGGGCCCGCGATCATGGGCATCATGCAGGCGGAGATCCAGGAGAAGCGCCAATGGGTGACCAGGGAACGCTTTGTCGAAGGGCTGGCGCTGGTCAACATGTTACCGGGTCCCGGCGCCACGCAACTGGGCATTTTTCTCGGGCATGCTCGGGCGGGCTGGCGGGGCGGCGTTATCGCGGGCCTAGGTTTCATGTTGCCGGCCTTCCTCATCATGCTGGTGCTCACGATGCTCTACACGACCTACGGGACACTGCCCGCGCTGCGTAATGCGTTTTATGGAATCGGCCCCGTGGTGATTGGCATCTTTGCGGTTGCGGTCTACCGCCTCGCCGCAGGCGTCATCAAGGACGCATGGCAGATCGCGATAGCCCTGATCGCTGCGGCAGCGATGGCTGCAACACCGCTCGGCATCATTGCCACACTGTTGCTCGCAGGCGCTTCCGGAATTTCCCTGTACGATTCCCCGCGACGCGGTGCCCGCGCTGCGGCGCTGATCGTCATCGGGCTCGTGTTAATCGCCTTGGTCGACGCCGCGCGTGTTCCTGGCATCACCAACGCGCCGTCCGGAATCCTGGGAAGTGCGGCGAATCCCGGATTATCGGACATCGGTTACTTTTTCTTCAAGGTCGGGGCGTTTACGTTCGCGGGCGGCCTCTCGATGATCGCCTTTATCGAGGACCAGGTCGTGAACCAGTTGCACTGGCTCACGGCAAGAGAATTTCTGGATGGTTTGGCGCTCGGGCAGGTCACACCCGGACCGATACTCATGCTGGCAGCGTTCGTCGGCTACAAGCTTTTTGGCGTGGTCGGGGCCACCGTCGCTGCCGGTGCGATTTTCCTGCCCTCGTTCCTGCTGATGCTATCGATCATCCCGGCTCTTAACCGGGTCAAGCAAGTGACGTGGCTCAAGGCCTTCATGCGCGGAGTCGGTCCGGCCGTCATTGGCGTGACCAGCGTGTCCCTCGGACAAATGATTCCTCACGCCGCGCCGGATGGTTTTACGCTGTTCCTGCTGGTATTCACGGCGCTGCTGATGCTGCTGTGGAAAATCGGCCCGTTGCCCTTGGTGATCGCAGGGGGCGTCATCGGAGCAAAGAGCAGGACAAACGGTTTGGAACGCCTGCGAGAACTCGCCCCATGAAAGGCAATCAAGGCAGGCGCAGCGAGCCCGGATTTTTCATATGAACGCATTCATCGCGATCGTGTTCGCAAGCCTGCTTTCGCGCCTCGGCTACCAAATGGCGCGAAGCCCGGTGCTCCCCACCTTTGCCGCCGATCTCGGCGCCTTACCTGAGCTTATCGGCATCATCGTCGCCGCTTCGACCATCACCGGCATCTTCTTCAAGCTGCCCGCGGGCGCGCTTTCCGACGTGCTCGGAAGAAAGCGCATGATGGTGCTCGGCGCGTTCTTCTTCGCGCTTCCGCCGTTCCTCTATCCGCTCGTCCAAGATGCCTGGTCGCTGCTTGCGCTCCGCTTCGTTCACGGCTTCGCCACCGCGATCTTCTCTCCGGTTGCCTCGGCCTATGTGGCCAGCCTCGCCGAGACGGAGCGCGGCGCTCGGCTCGGCTGGTTCTCGTCGGCGAACGACATCGGCGCAACCGCGGGGCCGCTCATGGGCGGATTCGTCTTGTATTTCACCGCCAGCTATTCGGCGACCTATCTCACGGTCGGCGCGCTCGGTGTGCTCACGTTCATCGCCGTGCTGCTGTTGCCGGATGTCGATCGCACGGCGGCGCGCGAGGCGAAGACTTTTGCCGCGCGCGCGGCGGAGTTCCGGCAGGGTCTCGCTGAGGTGTTTAAGACACCACCGATTTTCATCGCGGCCGGCATCGAAGCCGTCATGTACCTCGGCTACGGCGCCTTTCTCGGCTTCCTGCCAATCTACGCCAAGAATGTAGGGCTCAACGACGCCGAGGTCGCGATCGTCCTCGGCGCGCAGCTAGCCGTAGCCATGGCGGCGAAGCCGATCACCGGACGCGTGTCTGATCGGGTGGGGCGAATACCAGTCATCGTCAGTGGCCTCCTGCTCTGTGCTATCGCGCTTCCGCTGATCTTCCGGAGCGAAAGCCTGACGGCTTTCGTTCTTGCAGCGCCGCTGCTTGGTCTCGGCGTCGGCGCGGTCACGCCGGTCACCAATGCACTTATCGCGGACCTTGCTTCAGCACGGCGCCTCGGGGCCGCCATGGGCGTGTTCGGAACCATCTGGGACATCGGCGAAGCAGCGGGCCCCATGATCGCGGGATTCCTGATTGGGGGATTGGGCTATGCAGCGACCTTCGACGTGCTTGCCGCCATAACCGCCGCGGCCGCGGTAGGAGTGATGGCGCTGGTGCGCGATCCGAAGAGGGCGGCGGTTAAGCGCGCCCTGCGATGATCCGCCTCAACCGGCAGCACGCCGCCTCGGCAAGGCGTTTCAGCGCCTGCTGGCGCTGATCACCGTTCCTTGCGCTGCTCCTTGCGCAGCTCATTGTGCAGCTGGCGCAGTTCCCTCAACCGCGCTTCGGTGCTGGAGAGCTGATAAAAATCGCCGTCCCCGCTCTTCAGCGCGATCTGCAATTGCTCGACAGCGCCGGGAATGTTGCCCATTCTCACGTATGCCTCGCCCTGCGCGCGGTGCTGCGCAAGGCGCTTGTTGAGCATGGCGTAGCTGCGAGCCTGCAGCAGGTAGAGCTTGTAATCCTCGGCATAGACCTGTAACCGGTCTTCGACCAGCTTGAGCGCGGCGTCGGGCCGGCGGTTCTGCAGCAGCGCGTTCGCATAGTCATAGGTGAGCGCGCGATAGTTGGGATAGGTCTTGAGCGCTTCGCGATAACAGGCGAACGCGGCCGCGCCCTCGCCTGCGGCCGTCTTCAGACGGCAATCCAGTGTTTCGAGCACCGGGCTTGGTTGCGCCGCGAGCTTGCGTACCGCCGCCAGCTCCTTCCTGGCCCGCGCGTGGTCTTGTGCGCGCAGCAGGCTGACGGCGAGACCGTAGCGGCTCGCAGCCTCGCTCAGGAACTTGCGTTCCGCGAGACTCTGCTCGAAATACGCGACGGCGTCGCGCGGCGATTCCATTTCGGCCCTGAGCTTGGCGCGAATCAACTGGAACTCCAGGCTGTCGGGGACCTGGCGATACGGCAGATGCTCGACGCGATTCTGGATGTCGGCGATGCGTTCGAAGGTCAGCGGATGCGTGCGCAAGTACGACGGCGCCCCGCCCTCGTACACCCGCGTGGCGCGCTGCAGACGGTCGAAAAACGTGGCCATCGCGTGCGGGTCGAATCCGGCCTGCTCCAGGATCTGCACCCCGACGCGGTCCGCCTCGCGCTCGTGTTCTCGCGTGAAGTTGAGCTGGCTCTGAATCGCGCTTGCCGTCCCGAAGGCCGCCGCCGCCTGTGCCGCCTGCGAACTGGCGCGGGCGGCGAGGATCGCCACGGCAAGGGCGGCGAGCGAAGTGATCTGGCTTTGCTTCTGCTGGGCGAGCATGCGCGCGATGTGACGCTGCGTTACGTGCGCGATCTCGTGGGCAAGCACGCTCGCCACCTCGGATTCACTTTGCGCGTTGAGCAGCAACCCGCTATTGACGCCCACGAACCCGCCCGGCAGGGCGAACGCATTGATCTGGCCGTCCTGGATCAGGAAAAAATCGAAGTTCTGGCGCGCATCGGGGCTGCGCGCGACAAGACGCTCACCCAGGGTATTGATGTAATCGGCGGCCTCGGCGTCGTCGTAAAAACTGCGGTCGGCGCGGATCTCGCGCATGATCTGCTCGCCCAGGCGCCGCTCCTGCAGTGGGGAAAAATCGCTCTGGGCCACGTCGCCGAGATCGGGCAGACTCTCCGCCAGCGCCCGAGGCACGGCGAACAGCATCAAAATCAAGAGGTAACGCCAGCGCATGATGCTATGATAAATAGAATACTGTGCGGGTTCCGGACCACAATGTCAAAAAACAAGCTGACGCATTTCGATGCGCGCGGGCAGGCGCGCATGGTGGACGTTGCGGCCAAAGGCGAAACCCATCGCGTCGCCGTAGCGCGCGGGCGCATCCGCATGCTGCCTGCAACGCTCCGGCAAATCCGCACCAACAAGGCGAAGAAAGGCGATGTGCTCGGTGTTGCGCGCATTGCCGCAATCCAGGCGGCAAAGCGCACCGCGGAGTTGATCCCGCTCTGCCATCCGCTTGCGCTGACCCGTGTGGATATCGAGTTTGCGATCGACAGCAAAGCTTCTGCGGTGAACTGCCTTGCCACGGTGGAGACGACGGGCCGCACCGGCGTCGAAATGGAGGCGCTGACCGCGGTGAGCGTAGGGCTGCTCACGATCTACGACATGTGCAAGGCAATCGATCGCGGCATGCGTCTCGAGCACGTGCAGCTCCTCGAGAAAAGAGGCGGCAAATCAGGGCATTGGATAGCAAGAGCGGCGCGCCATACGCGCTGACACTCTGCGCAATCCCGCTCTTCCAGCCAGACGGAGCTTCCCTTGACATAAAACAAATTTTTGGGCCGATAAAAACCCCTTGCTTGGACAGGGTTTAGCAACTTGGTTAGCATGTGAGCGTTTAATAAGAAACTAATTTTCGACGCGGCGCCGGTGACGGAAGGTTTGCCGGTATTTCAATGGAGTGCAGGAGGATTCATGAACGAATTGCGCAGGACCTTTCTGAAACTGAGCGGCAGCGCGGGCACCCTGGCGCTGGCGACGGCAGCGGGTGTGCTGAAACCCGGGCCGGCGTGGGCGGCCGAGTGGAACCAGGACGCCTTCGCGGCGAAGGCGGTCAGCGACGCGCTGAAAAATCTTGGCGCGACGAATCTGATCGAAAGCAAGGATATCGTGATCACCGCGCCCGACATCGCCGAGAACGGTGCCGTCGTGCCGGTCGCCGTCACCAGCAAGATTGCCAACACGCAGAGCATCTCGATACTGTCCGAAAAGAATCCGTTTCCGCTCGCGGCCTCCTTTACCGTTTCAAACGGGGGCGAAGGTTACGTTTCAACGCGGTTGAAGATGGGCGAGACTTCGAATGTGCGCGCAGTGGTCAAGGCCGACGGCAAGTTCTACACGGCCGTGAAGGAAGTCAAGGTCACCATCGGCGGCTGCGGCTGATTTCGCGCCGGTACAATTAGAACATAGAGGAGGACAACCGGAATGGCTGAACCGATGAAGATCCGCGCGACGCTGCAGGGCGATGTCGCAGACGTGCGCATTCTGATGATGCATCCGATGGAGACCGGACAGCGCAAGGACTCGAAAGGACAAGTTGTCCCGCTGCATTTCATCAAGAACGTGGTCGTGACCCACAACGGCAAAGTGGTGCTGGATGCGCAATGGAGCCAAGCGGTGTCGCGCAACCCGTTCCTCGGCGTGCGCGTGAAGGGCGCCAAAGCCGGCGACAAGATCGGCGTGACGTGGACCGACAACAAGGGCGACAAGCGTACCGATGAAGTCACCGTCGCCGCGCCGTCTTGATTTCGTAGCGCCGCCGCAACTCAACACGGAACCCTGGTTTCACGGCAAGTCCGCCATAACAATAAGCCACGGACACAACCGAAGGAGGAAGAGATGAAAGAACGACCGTTCAACCTGGTCGCAGCGGTGTCTTTGTGTGCGATCGTCACCACGGCGCAGGCGCAAGGCACGGATCCGCTCGGCGTGGGGCGTCGGATGCTCACCGAGGACAACCCGGGCGAGCTGTGGATCGACAAGGGCAAGCAGCTCTTTCACGAAAAACGGGGCCCCAAGAACGCGTCATTGGAACAGTGTGACTTCGGCGTGGGCCCCGGAAAGCTCGAGGGGGCGTCGGCCCAGCTGCCCCGTTACTTTCCCGACACGGACAAAGTGCAGGATCTCGAATCGCGCCTGCTGACCTGCATGGTCGAGCTGCAGGGATTCAAACGCGAAGACGTCGTGAAGCGGGCGATCAGTCCCGGCGGGAGCAGCGGCTCGGACATGGAGGCGCTCGCTCTCTATATCACTTCGCGGTCGAACGGCATGAAGATGAACGTCTCGCTAGGCCATCAGAAAGAATACGACATGTACAAGGCCGGCGAATACCTCTTCTTTCGGCGCGCCGGCCAGACCGACTTCGCGTGCGTGCAATGCCACGGCGAGGCGAACAAGCGCATTCGACTGCAGGACTTGATACACATGACCAGTAAGAAGGGCGTGCAGGAGGTCGTCTCGACCTGGCCCGCATATCGCGGCGCCCATTACGTTGTGCGAACCATGCAGTGGCGGCTCTACGACTGCTTCTGGCAGATGCGGCTGCCCGAACTGAAATATGCGTCCGACACGTCAATCGCGTTGACGACGTATCTCCACTATCAAGGCAACGGGGCCGTGATCAAGGTGCCCGGATTCAAGCGCTGAGGAAGAGAGGACGACGATGCAAAAAGCATGGCTCAAATGGACGTTGCTTGGTGTCCCTGCCCTGATCGCCGCGGGTTGTGCGACTGCGCCCGATGAGGCGACCACGCGCCAGATTGCGGAGAAAATGGTGCGCGAGGATTTCACCGCGCCGGCACCGGCGTTGCTGAAGCGCCTCGAGCAGGACCGCTCGCAGCAAATATGCAGCAAGATCGCGGGTGCCAAGCTCACGCAGGAGGAAGCGGCCGAAGTGGTCAAGCTGGCGCGCGCTTCCATCAAGTACCCGGCATCAGGTAAGCTGGTGGGGGACTGGAAGATCGGCGACAAACTCGCGCACGACGGTGCCGGTGACCGTATCCAGGGCGGAAGGCTCGAAAAGCGCAAGCAGAACGGCGGACTCTGCCAGAACTGCCACGGCCTCGCGCCCGGCGAGATCAACGTCGGCAATGTGGGGCCGAGCCTGACCGGCTACGGCGTGCAGCGCGGCAATTCCGAGGCGATCGCGAAGCTCACCTATGAGAGGATCTACAACGCGTGGGCGTACGCCCCCTGCTCCAACATGCCGCGCCTCGGCGCCACTGGTCATCTCACGCCGGAACAGATCACGCACATGGTGGCGTATCTGATCGACCCGCAATCGCCGATCAACAAGAGATAAAGCGGACGCGAGAGCGCCGTTTTATCTGCGCGCGTTCGAACGGACGTTTGCCGCCGTTCAACGCGCGCCCCCATTCTTGACGATGAACATTACCCGGCGCGAGTTTCTGCAGCTCCTGGCGGTAGCCGCGGCTTACGGCCTGCCGCTGGGCGGCAGGCCGCTCGCCGCCGATACGACCGAGGGCTTCTACGATCTGCCCAAGACCGGCGGCAACGTCACGCTTCTTCATTTCACTGACACTCACGCCCAGCTGTTGCCGATCTACTTTCGCGAACCCGATGTCAACCTCGGTGTGAACGAAGCATACGGGAAACCGCCGCACCTCGTCGGCGAGGCCCTGCTCAGGCACTTCAAGATCGAGCCGAAAACGCGGTTGGCGCATGCGTTCACCTCTCTTGATTTCGAGAACGCCGCGCGCATGTACGGCAAGGTTGGCGGCTTCGCGCATCTTGCGGCGCTGGTGAAACGCGTACGCGCGCAGCGCCCCGGCGCGCTCCTTCTCGATGGCGGCGACAGCTGGCAGGGCTCGGCGACATCGCTCTGGACTAAGGCGCAGGACATGGTGGACGCGAACAAGCTTCTGGGTGTCGACATCATGACCGGACACTGGGAGTTTACCTACGGTGCGGCGCGCGTGCAGGAAGCGATCAAGAAGGATTTCGCCGGCAAGCTCGAATTCATTGCGCAGAACGTGAAGACCGAGGACTTCGGCGACCCGGTCTTCAAATCGTACGTGATGCGCGAGATAAACGGCGTGCCGGTGGCCGTGATCGGTCAGGCATTCCCCTACACCCCGATCGCCAACCCCCGCTATTTCGTCGCGGAGTGGACCTTCGGCATCCAGGAAGAAAACCTGCAGAAAACCGTGAGCGAAGTGCGCGCAAAGGGCGCGCAGGCGGTCGTCCTGCTCTCCCACAACGGCATGGACGTCGACCTCAAGCTCGCCTCACGCGTGACCGGCATCGACGCGATCCTCGGCGGCCACACGCACGACGCGGTGCCCGAACCGGTCGTAGTCAAGAACGCTGCCGGCGGAACGCTCGTCACCAACGCTGGATCGAACGGCAAGTTTCTGGCGGTGCTCGAACTCGATGTGCGCGGCGGCGCGGTAAAGGGCCGCCACTATCGCCTCCTGCCGGTATTTTCCAATCTGATCGAGCCCGACCAGGAAATGACCGCCCTCATATCCAGGCATCGCGCACCCTACGAGAAGAAGCTAAAGGAAAAACTGGCGGTGAGCGAGGCGCTGCTCTACCGGCGCGGCAACTTCACCGGCACGTTCGATCAGGTCATTCTCGACGCACTGATGGCGATCAAGGACGCCGAAATCGCATTCACGCCCGGTTTCCGCTGGGGCACTACCATCCTGCCCAGGCAGACCATCACCCTGGAACACGTGATGGACCAGACGGCGATCACGTATCCCTACACCACCGTCAACGCGCTCACCGGGGAGACCATCAAGAACATCCTCGAAGACATCTGCGACAACCTGTTCAACCCTGATCCCTATTACCAGCAGGGCGGCGACATGGTGCGGGTGGGCGGCTTGCAGTTCACCTGCGAGCCGGCACAGCGGATCGGCAAACGCATCGGCAACATGATGCTCAAGGGCAAGCCGATCGAGGCGCAGAAGAAATACAAGGTCGCAAGCTGGGCGCCGGTGGCTGAGGGCGCATCCGGCGAGCCGATCTGGGACGTGGTGGTGAGGTATCTGCGCGACCAGAAGGTGATCCGCCCGCCCCGGCTCAACCGTCCGCGACTCATTGGCGTGAAAGGCAATCCGGGCATTGCGTAAGTTATGTTAGCTTAAATTTAACGGACGTAAAATTAATACTGTTCCGGGTGCTTATTGGGTTATTAAATTTAACGATCATTAAATTAAACTTGACTCGAGCGCTCGACACAACTACAATTTCACGATCGTTTAATTAATTAGTGTCGTGAAATGCCCGAAAGATCTCGCCGCGTTACCTCGCCGCAAGACCTCGGAGCATGCATCCGGGCGGTGCGAGTGGCGGCCGGTTTGCGTCAAATGGATGCCGCTGAGCTATGCGGCGTCAGCATCCCATTCCTGAATCGCCTCGAGCTTGGGAAACCGACGGCGCAACTCGATGGAGTGCTCAAAGTCTGCCGTGGACTCGGAATCGCGATTGAACTTGTGCCGCCTGAACCACTGATCGAGGGCGCGCGCACATCCCTGAAGCGCGGTCGCAAGAAGGTCTCTACCGCGTGAGTGACGCCCTCTCTGTTTGGGTCGAAGGCGCTCTCATGGGAGACCTTTCGACCGAGAAGGGCGCTTGGCGATTCCGGTACGCCCCGGCGTGGCTTGCGAATGAGCGGCGGTTTGCGCTGTCGCCGCATTTCCCGCTCCGCGAGGAGACCTTCGCGGACACCTCGGAAGATCGCCCCGTGCAATGGTTTTTCGACAACCTTTTGCCTGAGGGCGGAGTACGTCAGGCCCTCGCGCGTTACGCAGGGCTCTCCGAGCGCGACAGCTTTGGGCTTCTTGCACGCTTCGGCGAAGAAAGCGCGGGCGCGCTGACGCTTCTCCCGGCAGGCGAGGACTTCCCGAAAGAGGGGCGCTACGAAGCACTTTCCGTCGAAGGGCTTCGCGAGCTGCTCCAGGCGCAACCCGAGATTCCACTCATCGCCGCCCAAGGCAAGCTGAAGATGAGCCTTGCCGGCGCCCAGCACAAACTCGGCGTACGCTGGAATGGACAGGCGTTCTGGCTACCCCGGGGCGTCGCGTCCTCGCATATTCTCAAACCCGACAATGCACGGCCGCAGCACTACCCGTACTGTCCGGCGAACGAGCATTTTTGCATGTCGCTTGCCCGGGCGGTCGGGCTGCCCGTCCCGGAGACAGCGTTATTGCACTTGCCCGAACCGGTATACATCGTCGCACGTTACGACCGGGTGGTCGAGGGCGAGCGTGTACGGCGCGTGCACCAAATCGACCTATGTCAAATGCTCGACAAATGGCCGGGCTACAAGTATGAAGCGGAAGGTGGCGCAACATTCCGGCAGGCGTTTGAATCGTCAACGGCCACACGGCAGCCGGCGGTCGCCAAAGACAGACTCCTTCGCTGGCTGGTCTTTAACTACGCCGTAGGTAACTCCGACGCGCACGCAAAAAATATTTCGTTTTTGGTTCGGCCCGAGGGGCTGGTGCTCGCGCCGTTCTATGACCTGCTGTGCGTAAAGGTGTACGGCGACGACACGATGGCGATGACCATCGGTGAGGAAAACCGCTTCGGTTGGGTGACCAAGGTTGCTTGGGACGCTTTGGCGGAGGCGATTGACGTTCGCAAGCCTTTTCTGCGGCGCATTCGGGTGGAGCTTGCGAAAGCGCTGCCCGAATCCGCCAAAGCGCTCCTCGCACTGCCCGAGTTCACGGGCGAGGAACGGCGATTTCTTGAGACGATCGTCGGCATCGTAGAAGAGCATGCGAAGTTTGTGCTCGAGAAGGAATAGGCGTTTCGCGATACGGCAAGTCAAAGTTCCTCGAAGACGTGTGTGACAACCTGTTCAACCCCGATCCGTATTACCAGCAGGGCGGCGACATGGTGCGCGTGGGCGGCCTGCAATTCACCTGCGAGCCGGTGCAGAAGATCGGCAAACGCATCGGCAACATGATGCTCAAGGGCAAGCCGATCGAGGCGCAGAAGAAATACAAGGTCGCAAGCTGGGCGCCGGTGGCCGAGGGCGCATCCGGCGAGCCGATCTGGGACGTGGTGGTGAAGTATCTGCGCGACCAGAAGGTGATCCGCCCGCCCAAGCTCAATCGCCCGCGATTGATCGGTGTCGAGGGCAATCCCGGCATCGCGTAAATCGCAGCACTTGTCGTTTGTTTCTGCGCAGAACCACCGTTTCGCACTCCGGCGGCATAATGACAGCGCGAGGCTCGCCGCTGGCGTGAGGCCCGCTCGGACGTTACACTTCACTGACTACGACTGACGGACAAGGGTTCATGATAGTGGTACATGGTGCCCGATACGCAAGCTCCTGATGGAAAAAACGGCCAAGATCTATGTTGCCGGTCATCGCGGCCTCGCGGGTTCGGCGATCGTTACGAAACTGCGCGAGCAGGGATACGGAAATCTCCTCCTGCGCAGTCATGCAGAACTCGATCTCACCGACCAAGCAGCGGTGCGAGCATTCTTCGATCAGGAGAAGCCCGAGTACGTGTTTCTCGCTGCCGCAAAGGTAGGCGGGATACTTGCCAACGACACCTACCCTGCGGAATTCATTCATCAGAACCTGGCCATTCAGACGAACGTCATACACGAATCCTGGCGGACCGGTGTCAAGCGGTTGCTCTATCTTGGCTCGTCGTGCGTCTACCCGCGCGAGTGTCCACAACCGATCAAGGAGGAATACCTCCTTACGGGTCCGCTGGAGCCAACCAACCGGCCATACGCTCTTGCCAAGATCGCCGGCATTGAAATGTGCTGGTCATACAACCGCCAATACGACACGAACTACCTCGCGGTGATGCCTACCAATCTTTATGGGGCTGGTGAACATTATGATCTGCATGATTCCCATGTATTGCCGGCGCTGATGCGCAAGGTACACGAGGCAAAGAAGCGGGGGGAGAAGGAAGTCGTGGTTTGGGGAACGGGCGCAGCCCGCCGGGAGTTCCTCTACAGCGGCGATATGGCGGGGGCGTGTGTGTTCCTGATGACATTGCCGGCCACGCAATTCTCAGCCCTGGTCACTCCGAAAACAGCGCCTCTGATCAACATCGGCAGCGGCGAGGAGCTAACGATCCGGGAACTGGCGGAAGTCATGATGCGCGTGGTCGAACTCCGTGGCCATCTCGTATTCGATGCCAGCAAACCCGACGGGACCCCGCGCAAGGTTCTGGATACCAGCAGACTCAGTGCGCTGGGATGGAAACCCGAAATGACACTGCTGGAAGGCATTGGACTCACTTATAAAGAGTATCTGAGCCGCTTTGGTTGAGGCCCCACAGGCGGGCGAGAGGCGCCCTATCCATGAGGCATGGCGCCGCTACACCATGTTCGCCACATCCGCCGATAAGCTTCTTCGATGTCTCGCGCAAAGCGGACTTCGTCCATAATCGGCGACGTGCGCATCCTTTGGCGCAAAGTCTCCCGCAACTTTGTCAGAAGCGCACCGTCGCGCGCGAACCCGATCGCGAGCCGCACGTAGTCTTCCGGCGTCAATGCTATCCACTCGGTAAGGCCAAGCGCGGAGAGAATGCCTGCCGTAACACGCGACGCCGGCATGGTTCCGGGAACGGTGATCACCGGCACTGCCATCCAGAGCGTATCGAAAGTGGTGGTGCAGCCACTGTAGGGTGTCGAATCCAGCGCGATATCGACGGCATTGAACCTGCGGAAATATTCATCCGACGCGACATGCGGCAGAAAAATAACCCTGTTGGCGGAGACGCCGGCACCCTCAAAATCCCGCAGCAGGCTGTCTTTGGCCTCGTTTTCCGCGACACCGGCGACAACGAGGCGGGAATCCGGCAGCCGCTTGAGAATTTCGGCCCATAGGCTGCGAACGGACGGGGAAAGTTTCTTCACGTGATTGAACGATCCGAAGGTGATGTAACCGTTCCGCTTGAAGGGCGGCACTTCGGAAACGTCGACCGCAGTCAAGGGGCGGTAGCACCACTGGCTGTGAGGGAGCCGGAGCAAGGTCTCGGTGTAAAGGTGATCAGTCGCACCCGGCGGATCGGTGTAACGGTCACAGAGCCGATACTGGATGCGCGCCAGCCCCGAAGTGCTCGGATAACCGAGCCACGCCACCTGTACCGGTGCCGGATGCTGCGCAAACACGGCAAGCCGCGACTCCCCGGAGTGTCCGGACAAGTCGACCAGAATATCGATCCCGTCACGGTTTACCGTATCCGCCAGCCTGGCGTAGGACATCGCCGCCGCCTCTCGCCAGATATCTGCGTGCGCCTGCACCTTTCGCGTGAAGTCGTCCGCCTGGGTGCCGACCGAGTAACAAAAGATCTCGAATACGGATCTGTCGTGCCGCTCTAACAAGGGCATCAGGAAAAAGGTAACCGGATGCTGATTGAAATCGCCCGACACATAGCCGATCCGAAGGCGCCGCCCGGCGTCCGTGACATTCCGGAACGGCTCGAAGCGCGGAGCTTTTGCGTTTTCCAGCCGCACACCAAACGCTCGGTGTCTCGAAAAGAGGGCATCATCGGTAATGGCGTCGGAGAAGTTGAGCGCGAATAATTCGGAGGACTCAAGCTCAAAGCTGTCCGGGTCAAGCTCTCGAGCCACGCGGAACGCCTCCAAGGCTTCCACGATGCGGAACTGGTCGAGAAGGACGGTTCCCAGCGCCTGGTGCGTGGACGAAACCCCGGGCGCGGCTGCAATTGCACGTCGCAATGCGCCCTCGGCCTCCGTCAGCCTTTCCAGTTTCCTCAGGGTGGCCCCGTAGTGGCGCAACGCATCGTCCCAGTCCGGCCACTGTTTCAGTGCGGCCTCCAGGACCGCTGCGGCAGCATTGAGATTCCCCTGCGAATCGTGCACATAGAACAGCGCGCGATACCCCTCTTGAAACCCTGGCTTGCGCTCCAAGACTAGTCGAAGAAGGCTTTCGGCCTCCTGCAGCGCTCCGCGTGCATAGAGCACGTTTGCCAACTCATAGCTCGCATCGGCGTTTCCAGGATCGACCGCTATCACACGCCGCAGCGCGGCTTCTGCCTCCGGTAATCGTTCCAGTCTCTTCAACACCGTCCCATAGTTGAACAACGCGCCGACCCAGTCCGGCCGTTCGCTTAGCGCGACCTCCAGGGCCTCCGCGGCGGCGGCGGGATTTCCCTGCGCGTCGTACACGCTGGATAACACGACCAGCGCCTCCGGAAACCCGGGCTTGTGTTCCAGGGCCGAATGGAGCCGTTCCTCGGCCCGCGCCAGCGCGCCACGTGCATAAAGCAACCTGCCGAGGTTGTAGCTCGCATAGGCGTTCGCGGGATCGATCGCGAGTGTCGCTTCGTAGGACAGGATCGCGCCATCGGCGTCGCCGATAGCTTCGAGTCCTGTGCCAAGGTTGAGCTGTGCCCTTGCGTAGCCGGGAGCGGCATTCACGGCCTTGCGATATTGCTCACACGCTTCGTGCAGATTGCCCTCGGTCTCGGCCCGATTGCCCCGGGCAATCATCCGATCGGCGGCATCCTGCGCGAAAGCTGCGGCGCCCGCTTCCGGCGCCCGCCCGGAAGGAACCAGTCGATTCAGCAGTTTCCGCAGCATTCTTGAACCTGCCCCTGGTTAGCGGCTTCGTTCCTTGTCGGCAACCGGCTTGACCGTGATCAAAGTGACGAGCTCGTAAGTCCAGGACTCGACAAAATCGGGAGGGTAACCCGCCTCTTTCAGCGCCCACCGGAAACCATTGCCCAGTCGCGCTCTCTTGTAGACGTTGAGCTGATGCGTACGCGCGAATTTCCCCGCACGCGCGAAAATCGCATGATGCGTATTACGCAGCCGTTCGGCCGCTTTCCTGGTGTGAGAATCCAACGCGGACGGCGGAACACGCTTGACGAGTTCCGCAGCAATCGAGCGCGCAAACTCATCGACTTCTTTGGTATTGAACCAGTGAAAGATTGCCATGATGTAATGCTAGCAAAACCCATCCTGAAACGGGAGCATCCCCCCGATGTGATTCGAGCCGCATCAGCGCTGCTTCATGCGTACTTCGGCCACCGAGAGCATCAGCCGGTTCTCGATTGGAATCGTTCTGCCCGTCTGCACCCGCTTGCCGTGGCGCTGCCAGAGCGTTTGCGCATGAGCGGGATCGCCGTTCACGATTGTCCCCAGCATCGCCGAATCCAGCGCAAAACCCAGCAGGCGGCGGTCCGCGTCCTGCGGCAACTGTGCCAGAAGCTGCTCCCCCCCGGCCCGCATGCCCGCGCCGTCGCGTTCGATGATGCGCTCGCTCAACTCGCCGACCAACCGCCCGGCTTCTCCCAGGCGTGCCAGGCATTTGCCCTGCAGCAAGGGAGACAGCGCCTGCCGGGACTCTTCCTGCGTCAAGTATGGAAGAATGGAGATTGCCACGCCAATGAACGCGTTGAGAGCCTCTCTGTCGTCGATCAGATTCTTGTTATCGCAATAGCTGGACATAACCGCCAGGTCAATCCGGGTGCCTCGCAACAGTCCCTCGGGCAGCCTCTCTCCACGCAAAAAGCGATGTGCAGCCACGGCGTCACGCATCGCTAGCGCTCGATGGACGAAAGTCGTCTGAGCGACGCGGGTCTCGTGGTAAGGGCGCTCACGCTCCTCGAGCATCTCAACCAGCGGCAGCGCCGAAGTCCGGAGAATATTCAAATCGTCAGCGCCTCGCCTCAGGAATCGGGCACGCACGGCGCGGTCATCCAGATAGGGAAAATAATCGGAATTCTCGGGCACCGTATAGGACCTGAAGAGCGGATGAAGCACCGCCTTGCCGCCGATCCTGCGCGCCTCGACATCCTGCATCCCGTCGACGCCGATCCTTCGCCAGTCGGCTTTCAACTCCGGCCAGTCCAGCACGCCGGCGTGGGGCTCACGGACGCTTCCGTCTTTCCACGCCACCACGAGCAGATCGACACCGTTGGTGGAATAAACCGTGTAGTTGGGGAATGCGCTCCCGAGCGCCAGCATCACTGAGGCGACGGACTCAAGATCGATTTCGTAGGCCTGCAGCCACTGCACGAATATGCCGCGCTCAGTCAGGTAATCCAGCATGCGGCGGTAGAACTCCGTCGTGAACAGCGAAGCTACGCCGCTCACCCACGGATTGGAGGGTTCCGCAACGATGATGTCGTAGCGGGCGCGGCGGGCGGCAAAGAAGCTCTTGGCGTCATCCACCACTATTCTGCTGCGGCGATCGGTGAACACTGCGTCCACTTCGTCACGCAACAACTGAACCGCGGCGATCACTTTTTCCTCGATCTCTATGGTATCCACCTGTTCCAGCCGGGGATTGCGCAACAACGTGCGGGTAGTGACCCCGGTACCCAGGCCGATGTTTGCGGCGCTGCGCGCCTCCGGATGGAAGGCCATGCCCAGCCCCGCCAGCAAAGTCGTTGTCACGTCGTCACCTGATGGTGGGCTCGCAAAGGCATTGATTCGACCCTCCGGTTTGCCGTTGGTGACGAGCACCCGGCCTTCGTCCGACATACGATAGAGCGAAATGCTGGCGGTCTTCCCGTCCTGGTAGAAAAAGAACTGGGTATTCTTCGGCAGGGAGGCTTGTCCGTAACGATAAACGCCGGAGTTCAGCTTGTAGGGATCCAGAGTGATCCCCCACGAAGCGGTCATTACGCCCGCCACGGCGACGATTACTGCCGCAGCCGGGCGTTTTGCGGCCAGACCCACCGCGGTCAATGCCAGCAACGCGACGCCGATCAGGATGTCGATGCCGCCGCCGATAATCAGCGAGGCCTTCAAGCCGGTCAGCGGGATCGCGATGTGCAGGGCGAAAACCACCCCCGCAATGCTGCCCAGAGTATTAACCGAATACACGGCGCCCACGGCGCGCTCTCCATAGCCATCTCGCAGCAGCCCGTGGGTGATCAACGGCAGCGTCATGCCGGCCATGAAGGTCGCCGGCAGCATGATGACGAAGCAGATCGCGTGGCTGGCAGCCAGAAACAGCGTGTAGCCCTGCTCGGTCCGGTTGATACCGCTCATCAGCGCCGCCATCCAGTGGAACGATTCGCTGTACACCCACAGCGAGCCCAGCGCGAAAAGTCCCATCAAAATCTGGATGTAAGCAAGGGCCCGATACGGTTGCGCGATCCGATCAATGTGGCGCCGCATCGCCAAGCTGCCCAGGGAAAGACCGGTAATGAACGCGCTCAGCATCAGTTCGAAGGAATGGGTGGACGCCCCAAGCACCAGGCTCAGCATGCGGATCCATACGACTTCGTAAACGAAAGAAGCCGTGCCTGTGAAAGCGGCTGTGGCGAGCAGCATCCAGGGCGCCAGCCGATGCAGACCACCGGCGGCGGCTCCGGCCTCAATGCCGGCACCAACCGCGGGCTGCATGCCGCCGCGACGCACGATCAGCCAGACAGCCAGTGCAACAGCGATGTTGATAAGCCCCCCGCTGAGTATGGTACCGGGCAGCCCGCTCCAGGGAATCAGGATGAACGCGCTCGCCAGCACGCCGGCGGCGGCGCCGATGCTGTTCGAGAAGTACAGCAGCGCGATTTTGCTCCCGGACGACTGCGGCAGCGCGCGCAGCACCCCGGCCGTCATCAGCGGGAAAGTCGCGCCCACCAGGACCGTCTGCGGCCCGATGAGCAGCAGGGCCAGCAGTCCCTTGATCGTCGTTGCGGCCAGCGGATCGGTGGCGAGCGGCAGTAGATGCTGGTAGTGGAACTCGACCGCACGCGTGAACCCGCCGTGGAAAAGCAATCCGAGCACGCCGATTGCCGCCTCGATCGCGGCATAAGCCAGCAGCGGATGCCTTATCCTGCGCGTGTAGCGAGCGGCAAGCCACGCACCCAACGCCAGCCCGCCCATGAATATGCACAGCACCATGGTCTGGGCGTAGGCGGCGTGCCCGAGGAACAGTTTGAGATACTGGGCCCATACCGACTCATAAATCAGACCCGCAAAACCCGAGGCTGCGAAAATGATCAGCAGCAGATAAAACGCGCGCGGGTGTGGTGTCATCTCAGTCCTTTCAACCATTTCTCATTCCGGCTTTCGGAGCGAACGGGAAGTGTCGTACAAGACTTGACTGCCACCGCCGGTCGATTCGAGGAGATCCAGGCGGTAATGGGCCCCGGCAAACCGCAGCCGGGATGCCTTGCGATATGCCTGTCTCGCTTCATCCAGACGGCCGAGTTTTTCCAGTGCGAGGCCTCGATGATGGTAAGCAATACCGGAATCCGGATAGATCGTCAGGGCGCGCTCGAGATAGGGCAATGCTTGCTCGTACTCCCCAATCTGGATATGGACGGCCCCGCGCGCGAAGTAGCAATAAAATGTTCTCGGATACAACGTCATGCATCGGTTTGCGCTGTCGATAGCCTGGTCCGCCTGATTGGCGTACACCTGTGCCCTTCCCAGGTTGAACAGCGTCCGCGATCCCCACGGGACGGGCGTGGAGGGCAGTTTCGCTGCCGCGTCTTCCCAGAGGGCCAAATTGCTGGAGAAGCTCTGCAGTCGGTCATGCGCCTGGTACAGCAGCAACGGGCTCACGGCGGCAAACAGCGCCAGCGCCGCCCGGCGCGAGAGGCCGCTCAGGACAGCCACCACCGCCATCAAGATGCCCGGCGCCCAGAGATAGCTGCGGTAAAGCACGAACGGCTCCTGGAAACGCACCGAACTCAGTTCGACGGCAAAAAGAATCCAGGTGTAGAGCAGGCCGAAACCAACCAAGCCGGCTCTTCCCCCCCGGCGCAGCAGGACCAAAGCCGATAAGCCGACGGCGAGGAATGCCGCCACCTTCAGCACGATCCAGCCCGGCGACCACGTCTGCGCAAAGTCGATCCGGATGTCGACGGACATCGTGCCGGTGTCCGGGGCAAGCCAAAAAGCGAGATACTTGAAAAACAGGCCCGCCTGCGTGACGGCGCTCACCAGCCAAGGGCCGCCGGTGGTATCAAGCGCTGGAATCCCCTCGATCTGGGCCAGCAGCAAATCGACGCCCGGCTCGTAGGCCTGGCCGATCACCCAGCGGATAAGGGTCACCACGGTTATCGCCGCCGGCAGGCAGGCGAGCAGGTAGATCCCGGCGTAACGGATTGCGAAGTGCCTGTCCTGCGTCAAGAGCGGCGTCACCATGACCGCTGCCGCCGGCAGCAGCACGCTATGCTCCTTGGAAAAAACGGCGAGGGTGTAAAAAAACGCGGCGGCGAGCGCATCGACATGGCGCGCGCGCCCGAGCCCGCGCACGAAGTAAATGATGGACAGCAGCGAAAAAAGGGTGGCCAGAATGGTCGTCCGCTGAACCAGATAACCGGCGCCATACACCGCCACGGGATGAATCGCGAAAACGGCGGCGCCGAAAAACGCCAGTGCAATCGCATTGACCCGCGCCGCCTCCGGCGATTTCGCGTCAGGCCGTGCCGCGCCGAGCAAGAGATCGTGGACCAGCTTGTACAGCGCGAGCGCAGTGGCGATATGGAATACGAGGCTCAGGATGCGATGGATTTCCGCATGCGCCCACGGCGGGAAATGCCCCCACATGACCTGCGGAAAAGCGAGGGTAAAGTAGGGAAGAAGCCGCAGATCCAGGCCGAATGGCGTGGTCGCGTAATACGCGAACCTCGCCCCGGAGAACAACGACCGGTCATCGAATACCATCGGGTTGCCCAGAAACGGCACATAGAGCGCGCAGGCAAGCGCCACGATCGCGCCCATGCTGGCGAGGTGGGGCAGGATTCGTCTATACATCTCTTCGCATTCGGCAATGACGGGCGTTTGGCGCTTCCGGGCAGTGTCTGGGAATAGCGATGCTGTTCTTCTGGCGGTGGTAGCGGCAATTCTATATTCCCGCTATTTCGCCACGCTCTGCGCGGGTCCTGCCGCGCGCAAATCAACACCCGATTCAGTCGGCCTCATTCTGGCCTCCGGTCGCGGTCTTTCGATCCCGTCGGCAACCGTACCACACCGCCGGTCGATTCGAGGAGATCCAGGCGGTAATGGGCCCCGGCAAACCGCAGCCGGGATGCCTTGCGATATGCCTGTCTCGCTTCATCCAGGCGGCCGAGTTTTTCCAGCACGACGCCGCGTTGATAGTGGGCCATGTCGGAATCGGGAGCGATCGTCAGGGCGCGCTCGAGATAGGGCAACGCCTGCTCGTAGTTCCCAAACCAGATACGAGTGGCCCCGCTCGCATAGTTGCAATAAAACGTCTTCGGGTACCGGGCCATGCACCGGTCAACGGTCTTGATCGCCTGGTCCGGCTGACCGGCCATCGACTGCGCCCTGGCCAGGTTGTGCAGCACCCTCGATTCCCCCGGAATGGTGCCAGCGGGCAGTTTTGCTGCCGCGTCTTCCCAGAGGGCCAAATTGCTGGAGAAGCTCTGCAGTCGGTCATGCGCCTGGTACAGCAGCAACGGGCTCACGGCGGCAAACAGCGCCAGCGCCGCCCGGCGCGAGAGGCCGCTCAGGACAGCC
>JACQOK010000173.1 GCA_016202565.1 Betaproteobacteria bacterium
AGCATCGCGATCCGTCCGGTGGGAATGCTGGCGCAAACGTTCGATCATCGTGCGGTGGACGGCGCCTATGCCGCGGCGTTTCTGCGTGAACTGAAGACGATCATCGAGATGCGCCACTGGGCACAGGCACTGCAGGCGTAATGAATCGGGGATATACATCCATGGCGGCAAGAACATCGAGTGCGCTGGTGGATCCGGCGTGGCTCAAGAAGCATCTGGGCGACCTCAAGGTCAGATTGATCGAGATTGCCGGCATGAACCAGGACGAGATGCAGGCCTACAAGGCGGGCCACGTTCCGGGCGCGGTGTGCTGGAAATGGAAGGAAATGTTGTGGGATTCACACCGCCGCGACTTCCCGTCGCCGGAGGAATTCGCCGGCCGCTGCGGTGCCGCCGGAATCGCGAATGACACTACCGTCGTGTTCTACGGGGAAGGGGTGCAGTTCGGCATTTACGCCTGGTGGGTGTTCCGTTATTGTGGGCACGCCAGGGTCAAAGTACTCGACGGCGCGCGCTACCGCTGGGCGGCGGAAGGCAGGCCCCTCGTCACCGAGGCGCCGCCGCCCGCGGTCCCTGTCCACTACGAGTCGGTAAAACGCAGCGAGAAGATGCGCATCCGCCGCGACAAGGTGCTTGCGGCGCTCGGCAGGAACGGCATCCTGATGCTCGATGGACGCTCGCCGGAGGAGTACAGCGGGCAGCGCGTGGGCGGACCGGGCGGTCCCGATGTGGGCGCTGTGCGTTACGGACGGATCCCGGGCGCGAAGCACCTTTATTTCGAAGAGCTGCTGGATGCCAACAAGGCGTTCAAGCCGGCGTCCGAGCTGCAGCAGCTTGTGACGGCGCGCGGTGCAGCGCCCGACGAGGAAATCGTTACGTACTGCCGCATGAGCCATCGCGCGACGGTGCTTTACTTCGCGCTGACGCAATTGCTCGGCTACAAGAAGGTGCGGGTGTACGACGGCTCGTGGACCGAATGGGGTAATCTGGTCGGCGTCCCCGTGGAACGCTGATTCTTTCTGTTCATCGATAGGGATACGCAATGGCAAACATGAAGCAGCACAAACTGGGCTGGATCGGCATCGGGCGCATGGGCTATGCGATGGCCGAGCGGCTGGCGAAAGCGGGATGCGACATTTCGGTGTGGAACCGGACCCGCTCCAAGGCGGAACCGCTCGCCGCGCATGGCGCGAAGATCGTGGACTCGCTGAGCGATCTTGCGGGCTGCGACATCGTGTTCACGATGGTGTCCACCGGCAAGGACGTGAAGGAGGTGCTGTTCGGTTCGCAGGGCGTTACCGCCAAAGGCAAGGCGCCGAAGATCGTGGTCGACAGCACTTCGATCTCGCTCGAGGAATCCGCGGAGATCCGGCAGATTCTGGGCAAACAGGGTGTCAAGCTGCTGGCCGCGCCGGTGTCCGGCAACGCCAAGGTGATCAAGGCTGGCAAGCTCACGGTAGTCGCCTCGGGACCGCGGGATGCGTTTGACGCGGTGGCACCTTATTTCGCCGCGATCGGCCAGGGCGCGAGTTACGTCGGCGACGGCGAACTCTCGCGCATCGCCAAGATCTGCCACAACGTGATGCTGGGCGTGGTGATCCAGTCGCTCGCGGAGATCACCGTGCTCGCGCAGAAGGCCGGCATGGAGCGCCACGCTTTTCTCGACTTTCTCAACAAGAGCGTGATGGGCTCGATGTTCACGCGCTACAAGACGCCGGCGCTGGTGAACCTCGACTTCCACGTCACGTTCACCCCCGAGCTGCTGCGCAAGGACATCGCCCTCGGGCTCGCGGCGGGCAGGGAGTTCGGCGTGCCGATGCCGCTCGCCTCGACTACGCGTGATCTGGTGCAGACCCTGATCGGTCACGGTTATACCGATAAGGACTTTGCTGCGCTGCTGCTGCTTCAGGCGAAGGCCTCCGGCATCGAACTCAAACCCGAGAACGTGGCGGTCGGCGACGGGCTGTCGTGAAATGCTGAAATGCGGCCACAGAGGGCACAGAGAACACAGAGGAGAATATTGTTGAACCGCCAAGACGCCAAGACCGCCAAGAAAAGAAACAGTCGCCGTAGCCCGGAAGAAGCGCAGCGGATTCCGGGAGCCCAGTCTTTTTTTGGGGGCCTTCGTTCCCGCTTTTTTTGGGGGCCTTCGTTCCCGCTTCTCCTGGTCCCGGATTGCATTTCATTCCATCCGGGCTACACGCTAATTTCCGTGATCTCTGTGTTCTCTGTGGCAAAAGATTTCTTCGAGGAACATTGATGGGTGATCAATATCCGGTGGTCAAAGTTGCAGCGGTGCAGGCCGCGTCGGTATTTCTCGACCGCGAAGGCTCGACCGCGAAAGCCTGCCGCTTGATCCGGGAGGCGGGCCGGAACGGCGCACGCGTGATTGCCTTTCCCGAAGGCTTCATTCCGGCTCATCCGGTGTGGTATCACCATCACCCGGCGACCAGCGCCATCGCCAATAAGCTGGCGGTTGCGCTGTTCAAGAACTCGGTCGAGATTCCCGGACCCGAGATCGAGGCCCTGTGTGCGGCGGCACGCGAGGCCAACGCTTATGTGGTGGTCGGTGTGTGTGAAAAACTCCCGCAGACCATCGGCACCATGTTCAACACCCAGGTCTACATCGGCCCGGACGGCAGGATGATCGGCAAGCATCAGAAGATCATGCCGACCGTCGGCGAGCGCCTCGTCCACATGGGTGGATTCGGTGACACCTTCGGCGCGGTCCAGACCGAGTTCGGTCCGATGAGTGCGCTTATCTGCGGAGAGAACTCGAACCCGCTGGCGATATTCGCGCTCACCGCCGAGGCCACGCGCATCCATGTCATGAGCTGGCCGAATCATTTCCCGACGAGCGGCGACCCGATGCGGAACCGCGTCGCGGTCGACTCTCAGGCATTTGCCCAGATGAGCAAGGCGTTCGTTGTTTCCGCCTGCGGAACGGTGGACAAGGACATGATCCGCAAGCTCGAGGCGGGGCCCGAGGGTGAGCGGTTCCTGCGCAATGCAGACTGCTGCGGCGGCAGCGTGATCGTTGCGCCCAACAGCCGCATTCTCGCCGGCCCGATGGGTGCGGAAGAGGGCATTCTTTACGCCGACTGCAATCTCGAAATGGGCGTGCTCGCCAAACTGCGACACGACTTCGCGGGACATTACAATCGGCCGGATATTTTCCAGCTGCACGTGAATCGCGCTGCACCGCGCATCTACACCGTGCACACGACGCCGGAGCAGTTCCCCCTTGCGCAGTCGCCACCCGCGGCGCTCGGCGAGCACACCGACGAACCGGAACGATTGCTGCAGACGAGCGGCAGGGCAAAGGCACTGGCACGAACGAAGGCGATGCGACGCGCGCGCATTTCACGCAAGCGCGGCGAGCGCAAGTGATGCACTCGGAAACGGTGGGGAATTGAACAAGTCGACCGCAAAAAACTCGCCACGGATCGTGGTATCGGGCGCCGGCAGGCGCTTCGGCGCGCTGGAGGTTTTCCGCGAAATCAGCCTGGAGGTCGGCGAGCGCGAGGTGCTCGTCATCATCGGTCCCTCGGGTTGCGGTAAGACGACGCTGCTGCGCTGCATCGACGGGCTGATCCCGCTCACCGCGGGCGAGATCAGGGTCGAGGGCGACCGCGTCGTCACGCCGCGGGAAGGCGTTACGATGGTGTTTCAGCACTTTGGCCTCTTTCCGTGGAAGACGGTGTATCAGAACGTCGCCTATGGATTGAAACTCGCGGGCTGCTCCAGCTCCGAAATTGCGGAGAAAGTGCCGAAATACATTAATCTGGTCGGGCTTTCCGGATTCGAGGACTACTATCCCTACCAGGTTTCGGGCGGCATGCAGCAGCGCTGCGGACTGGCGCGCGCGCTCTCGGTCGAACCGCGCGTGCTGCTGATGGATGAACCGTTCGGCGCAGTCGATGCGCAGACGCGCGAGATCCTGCAGTTCGAGCTGCTGCGCATCTGGGACATGCGGCCCACCACCATGGTGTTCGTCACGCACGCGATCGACGAGGCGGTGCTGATGGGTGACCGGGTGATGGTGCTGAAGGGGCGCCCGAGCAGCGTGCACGAAATCATTGATGTCGACCTGCCGCGTCCACGCGACCGGGCGACGCTCTCGATGCCGCGCTTTGCGGCGTTGCGCGAGCGCGTGTGGAGCACGCTGATGGACGATGCGCGGCGGGCGGAATTCGAGGTGAAGCGATGAGTCCGTTTTTCAACAGAGGAGGAACGATCATGACACGCAGCAGCTTTGTACGGGTTTTCGGCGTCGGCATCACGTGCGCCATGTTGGGTCTTGCACTCATTCCCGCGACGGCGGCGGCGCAACAGAAGCTGACGCTCGGCATCCCCGGCATTCCGCCGGTCTTCGCCGGAACCATCGGGTATGTCGCCGAGAAAGAGGGTTTCTTCAAAAAGCGCGGGGTGGACGTGACGGTGCGGGCGTTCGAGACGGGGGCTGCGGCGTCGCGCGCCGTCGCCTCAGGCGAGGTCGCGGTGTCGCTGTCGCCGACGCCGCTGATCGTCAACCAGATCTCCAATACCGACGTCAAGCTCGTCGGCATCTGGGGCATGGAGCATCCGGACTGGCTGATCGGGGCGACCGATCCGAACGCCGATTGTGCGAGCTTGAAGGGCGGTGCGGTGGGGGTGGACTCGCTGGGCGGGGCGCGCTCGATCGCGCTGCGGACCATGCTGCTCGGCTGCAAGATGAAGATCGAGGAGGTGCAGCAGGTGCCTTTGAGTTCCAATGTCGGCGCGGCGATGGTCGCGGGGCAGCTCAAGTTCGGCGTGCTGCACATCGACGACATTCCTGTGATTCAGGCCGAAACCAAGAAGCCGCTGAAAACGATCATCACGCAGAAATCGATTCGGCCGGTGGACCATTACCTGCTGCTGGTAGCCCATCAGGACCAGCTGGCCAAGAACCGCGATGCCTATGTCCGGATCGTGGCGGCGCTGATCGACGCCGAGCGCTTCATGCGCAATCCGGCCAATCACGAGAAGGTTGCGAAGTACGCCGAGCCGACCGGCCGCAGCGGCGAGATCGCGGTGCAGGCGCTGAAGGCTTTTGTCGACATGGAGTTCTGGCCCAAGGACAAGGACGGGCTGGGCGCGAAGAACCTGGAGATGGTCGGCAATATCCAGAAAAAAGTGGGCAACATCAAGGCTGACAAGCCCGCGCCGTACGAACGGATTGTCGATCCCTCGGTCTGGCGTGACGCCAAGGCCATGGTGGACAAGAAGTAACGGCTTCAGTTTCGGCGGAGCGGCGACATGGGCTCGGAAACGCGCTGGGCGCGGCACCTGACCGTCATCGTGAGCCTGCTCGCGGGCGCGGCGGTGTGGGAGATCGCCGCGTATTTCACGACACGGGCGTTCTGGGCGCCGCTCTCCGAAACGGTGGGGAGTCTCGCCGAGTCGGCGCGCAGCGGGGTGCTCATGCGCCAGGCGATGAGTTCGTTCCAGCTCTATCTGACCGGGCTCGGGCTCGCGATACTCGCCGGTGCGCCGTTCGGCCTGCTGCTCGCGCGGGTGCGCGTGCTGCGGGTCGCGCTCGAGAACTACATCATGATGCTGTACGCCACGCCGATGGTGGCGCTGATCCCGTTCATCCTGTCGATGATGGGCTTCGGCTTCGCGCCCAAGGTGCTGGTGGTGTTCCTGTTCGCCGTATTCCCGATCCTGTACAACACGATCGAAGGCGCGCGCAGCATCCGTCCGGAACTGGTCGAGGTCGCGCACGCGTTTCGCTCCAGCGAATGGCAGTTGTGGCGCGACGTGATGATTCCCTACACGCTGCCGTTCGCGATGACCGGCATCCGGCAGGCAATTGCACGCGGGCTGGTCGGAATGGTCGCCGCCGAGTTTTTCCTGAGTCCTTCCGGACTCGGGCAGATGATCATGATGGGCTCGCAAAACTTCGACACGGCGGGCCTGCTGGCGGCGATCCTCCTGATCGTGGTGCTCGGCGTGTGCCTGATGGATCTGGGGCGCTACCTCGAGCGGCGCTTTGCGCCCTGGCGCGGGTACGAGTGATGAGCACCAACCAGGTCATGCTCGAACAGCCGGCGGCCGGATTCGCTCCGGGTGCGAAACGGCTGCTGGCGTCGCCTCCGGTCCTCAAAGTCGCCGCCGGCATCGTGCTGCTGTGCGCGTGGGAGGGCGTCGTGCGCGTCTTTGCGCCGGCGTACGTGGCGAAGCCGACCGGCATTGCGCGGGTGTTTTTTTCGGTTGTGAGCAACGAGCAGTTTCTCGCCGCGGCGGGGGCGACGTTGTGGGCGGTGATCCAGGGACTCGTGATCGCCATCATGCTCGGCATGGCGGTAGGGCTGGCGATGGGGCGCGTCACTGTGGTCGAACGGGGTCTGCGCTACTACGTGAACAGCCTGTTCGCCACCCCGATGATCGCGATCCTGCCGCTCGTCACGCTGTGGTTCGGCTATAACGCGGATGCGCGCCTTGCGGTGATCGTGTTTGCGGCCTTCTTTTCGATCGCGGTCAACACCTGTGACGGCGCGCGCTCCGTGCCGCTCGAGTATCTCGAAGTCGCGCGCTCGTTCCGCGCGCGGCCGCTTTCCACGCTGCTCGACATCGTGCTGCCCTCGTCGCTCCCGTATCTCATCGCCGGCATGCGGCTTGCCGCGGGGCGTGCGCTCGTCGCCTCGGTGGTGGCGGAATTTTTCATTTCGATTCCAGGCCTCGGCTATTACATCCTGTTCAATTCGCGCACCTTCAAACACAACGAGGCATTCGTTGCGGTGATTGCGCTGGTGATCGTGGGCGTATCGTTCGAGGCCGTGCTGAATTGGGTAACCCGCCGTTATCTCCCGTGGGCGAGGAGGGATTGAGTTGAAGTACCGCACACTGGGGCGCAATGGTCCGCGGGTATCCGCAGTCAGCATGGGGCGAGGCGCGCAGCCGATCAAATTCGGCGATCCGCTGGAACAGGATTTCAACGCCGCCATTCACCGCGCCATCGATCTCGGGATCAATTTCTTCGACAGCTCGGACGCCTACTGGGGATCGCGCCACGAGGTCCTGCTCGGCCGCGCTCTGAAAGGCAGGCGAAGCGGGGTCCTGATCGCCTCCAAGTTCGGCAATATCGACCTGCCGGACGGCAGGAAGGCGCTGAATGGCCGACCCGAGTACGTGTTCTCCTCCTGCGACGCGAGTCTGCAGCGCCTGGGTGTCGAGATTATCGACGTCTATTATCTGCACCGTGTCGATCCCAACGTGGCGATCGAGGAGACGATCGGTGCGATGGCGCGACTCATCGAACAGGGCAAAGTGCGCTGGCTGGGTATTTGCGAGGCCTCGCCTGCGACGCTCAAACGCGCGCACGCGGCGCATCCGCTGGTCGCGCTGCAGACGGAGTATTCGCTGTGGTTCCGCGGCGTCGAAAAGGAAATATTGCCGGCCTGCCGCGAACTGGGGATCGCTTTCGTTCCCTATGCGCCGCTCGGCCGGGGATTGCTGACCGGCAGGATCAAGAGCGTGGACGATCTGCCGCCCAACGACCGGCGCCGCAGCCATCCGCGATTCCAGGCCGGGAATCTCAAGCGCAACGCGGAATTGGTGCGGCAGCTTGAAGCGTTCGCGGCACGCAAGAACGCCACCTCGGCACAGGTCGCGATCGCATGGCTGCTGGCCCAGGGCGAAGACATCGTGCCCATCCCCGGCACCAATCATGCGCGCAATGTCGAACAGAACGCCGCCGCCGCGGATATCGAGTTGACGGCGGAGGAGGTGTCGCACCTGAGCGAAGTATTCGCGGTCGGCGCGGGCGCGGGCGAGCGCTATAACCCGCGCCTGCTCGAGAAGTGGGGCATGATTTGAGCGACGAGCGACGGCGACGAAAAGGTAGGTTGGGCTGAACGCAGTGATGCCCAACGATTGATACCCAACGATCCGGATCGCCTACGTGTTGGGTTTCGGGATTTGCCTCAACCCAACCTACTGCTGATTAAACGGTGACGGATCCGGTAAAGTCGAAGTGAGGCCAGACATGAACTATCGCAAATCGGAAGCGAAGGAAGCGGCGTTCGCCCAGTTTCGCGGCATCTGGGCCGCCATCACGACGCCGTTTACGCCGGATGGCGCGCTGGATGAAGCGGGGCTGCGGCACAACATACGCTATTTCACGGACCGCCTCGGCGTGGACGGCATCTTCTGCACCGGCACGATGGGCGAGTTCTGGGCGCTGACCAAGGAAGAGCGAATCCGCACCGTCGAGATCGTGGTCGAGGAAGCGCGCGGCAAATGCAGGGTCATCGCGCACACCGGCCATCATTCACCCAACGAAACCGTGGATCTGACGCAACATGCGCAGGCGGCCGGCGCCGACTTCGCCATCGTCATCAATCCCTATTATCCGGCGGCGAACGACGACATGATCTACGAGTGGTTCGCCTTCGTTGCCTCGAGGGTGGACATCGGGATCTGGATGTTCGACACGAGCTACGCCGGATATGGCTTTTCGCCGCAGTTGACGGCCCGCATTGCGGATATCGAGAACGTTTGCGGCATCAAGTGTTCGCGCCCGCTCGAGCACTACGCGCAGGTGCGCAAGCTGTGCGGCGAGAAGATCGTCATGAGCCACCCCTCCGAAGCGGAGTGGCTCACGCTCATGCGCGACCACGGCGCACGGGTGCACATGTCCTCGGCGGCGCCGTTTCTTCTGCAAACGGCAACCTGGCGGCCGCTGCGGGAGTACACGGAACTCGGCTTGCAGGGCCGCTTTGCCGAAGCCGAAACGGCGTCGAGACAACTGGATCCATTGCGTGAGGTTCACGAGCGCTGGATGCGCGACCCATGGGTGAAGCAGAAAATCATTCCGATTGCCTATCTCAAGGCGTGGACCGAGATGCTGGGCCTTGCCGCCGGCCCGGTGCGCCCGCCGCTGCTGCAGATCACGGGCGAGGAGCGGCAGGCGTTGCGCGAAGATCTCGAGAAGACCGGACTGCTGGCGCGCGCGTCGATGCCGCATCAAGCGCGCGCAGCGTAGCCCATGAGAACTTGTCTCAAAATCCCGTAGCCGCAGATAAACGCCGATAACGCAGATGAAATCTCCTGCCAACCATGTCTTCGGTGGTAATGATATCGGCGTCCATCGGCGTCCATCGGCGGTTTCAAGCTATATTTGAGAAATCAATTGTCTTAAGGGGATTGGAATGGCAGATCGAAACGTAACCGTCGCGCTCGACCGGTTTACCTGGCGCATGTTGTCGCAGTACGTCTCGCCGTGGGAATTCGAGCAGCTCAAGCTGAAGATCCAGGTGTGGGACCAATGGTGCGAAGAATGGTGCAAGGCCGCGCGCCAGCACGCCGATATCGCCGGCAAAGCCGTGGCGGCAGGTAACCGCATCACCGCCGGCACCGCGTATATCCGCGCCGCGCTCTATTATCACTGGGCGAGTTTTCTCTTCGTCCACGATCAGAAGCAATGGCGCGCGGCGATGGAAGCGATGGATGATTGCTGGAAGAAAGCCGCCCCGCTGGTGGCGCCGGCGATGGAGTTGTTCGAGATCCCGTTCGACGGGACTTTCCTGCCGGGCTATTTGCGCAAACCGGCGGGCGTGAAGAATCCGCCGCTCGTCATCCTGGTGCCGGGCGGGGACTCCACCAAGGAAGAACTTTACGATTTCGGCGAGCATATCCTCAAGCGCGGCGTCGCCGTCTTTGCATTCGACGGACCGGGGCAGGGGCTGGTGAGCACGCGGCTCAAGCTCCGGCCCGACTTCGAGGTGCCGATCCGCGCCGCCACCGATTTCATCCTCAAGCGCGACGACGTCGACGGCAAGCGCCTGGCAGTGGGCGGCATCTCCTACGGCGGCCTCTTCGCATGCCGCGCGGCGGCGTTCGATGAGCGCTTCAGGGCCGTGGTTTCGGTCAGCAGCTGGTACACGCCGGCGGGACGTTTCCCCGGCATGGACCCGCTGTCGCAAGCCGGGCTCAAGCAATATATGGGCGAGAACGCGCAGGCCGTGCAGGACGGCATCACGATGAAGGGTGCGGCCGAGCGCATCAAGGTGCCGCTGCTGCAGATCTACGGCGGGCTCGACAAGGCCTCGCCGCCCGAGCACGCGCACCGGGTCGCGGCGGAAGTGAAGGGGCCGAAAACGACGCTCGTGTTCGAGGATGGCGTGCACGTCTGCAACAACCTGCACCATATCGTGCGCCCGTTGATCGCGGACTGGGTGGCGGATCATCTTCGATGATCGGTGGAAAGTGCCGAACTTGACGTGAGGGCGTGAGAGCGTCAGGGCGCGAGGGGGAAAAATACTCTTCGACCTTCCGATCTCACGAGTTTTCGACATGACTTTGATTCTCGGGGCGCAGGCGCTGGAAGGCGTGCTGCGCATGCATGACGCGATCGATCTGCTCGAGGCGATGTCGCGGCACGAGGCCGCGGGCCGGACGCTGATCTCGCCGCGCCAGACCGTGCCGATCGAAGGCGGCTGGATGCGGCTCATGTTTGCCGCCGATTACGAGAGCGGCTACGCGGCGACCAAGGCGTTTCACATGGTGCGCGGAGTCGGGGTGCGCTACCTGGTTTCGCTCTATCGAGTTCAGGACGGCGAGCTGCTCGCCGTGCTCGACGGGAGACTCATCACCGATATGCGGACCGGGGCGGCGAGTGGTGTGGCGGCGCGCTATCTGAAATTGCCCTCGTCGGTGACGGTGGGCATTCTCGGCTCCGGGCACCAGTCGCGCATGCAGCTCGAAGCGCTCGCGTCGGAGTTGCATGTAACCGCGGCCAGCGTGTACAGCCCCAATCCGCAGCATCGGCATACGTTCGCAGCGGAGATGACGCGCAAGCTCGACCTGCCGGTCACGGCGGTGGACTCCGCCGAAGCCGCCGCGCGCAGCCACGCGGTGGTCGTTGTGGCGACCAATGCAGTCGGGGCGGACCCCATTTTGCGCCGCCGCTGGCTGGCCGAATGCCGGCTGGTGTGCGCCGTCGGCAGCACGCGGCGCGAATCGATCGAAGTGGACGCGGCGACGTTTGGCGATGCGGCAGTGGTGATCGTCGACTCGCTCCTTGCGGCCGAAGAGGCGGGTGACCTGCAGCAGGCGATCGAGAGCGGGCAGCTCGAACTCGGGCGGCAGGTGACGCTGGCGCAACTGGTGGGGCAGGGCAAACAGGGCCTCGGCGGGGGCTACGGGGTGTTCAAATCCGTGGGCACCGCGTTGCAGGACCTCGCATTGGCCGCGTGCTACTACGAACTGCTGCGATCTCGGGAGGGCGTGTTGTCGTCGCCCGATCTCGCGAGTCTCAAGCAACCGGTCAGCGCGTCGGGCCCGGCACGGCTAAGGGAGCGTGCGCGCACCTGAAGCAACTGAAAGCAGCACGGCTTTGAACGGGTCGCAGCGAGCAGTCACGGTGCTGCGGCCATCAATCAAGCCATCGACACAGAGAGGGCACAATGGACAACGACTGGAACAAGGTTCGCCGCGAACTCGACAAATCGGACAACTTCGAGGCGATCTGCAACTCGCCGTGGTACAGCGACACCGTCTACAACAAATTCTCCGACGAGGAATTCGCGCGGCGGCATGAGGCGGCGCGCGAGCTCATGGTGCGCGACGGTCTGGACGCGCTGATTCTCACCGGCGGGCCGGATATCTACAGCCATGGCAGCGGGGTGACGTGGGGCGCGGGCCTGATCGACGACCGCGGCATGTGCCAGTACATGGTGCTGCCGCTCAAGGGCGAGCCGACGATCATCTATCCGCATTACGGGTGCCATATCGAGGCAGCTCGCAAGCAGGTGTCGGTGCGCGACGTGCGCAGCGGGCAGCACGGCAAGTACGGCAAGGCCGTGGCCGAGCGGCTGATCGAGCTCAACCTGCAGAAAGGCCGCATCGGCATCGTCGCAGCCGACCGTACGGGACCGGAGTACATGGGCGTGCAGGCCTACTTCGACATGCAGAAGCTCCTGCCGCAGGCGACCTTCGTCTTTTGTCCGAATCTGCTGCACGAGCTGACCTACCGCAAGAGTGCGGAGGAGCTTCGCGCGATGGCCAAAGCGGGCCAGCTTGCGATCAAGGCGCTGGAGGCGGTGAAAGCAACGGCGAAGCCGGGCGTGCGCGAGTATCAGCTTGCCGGTGCGGTCGCCAACGCGGTGATGAGCGAGGGCGGCCGCTATCATCTGCTGATGATCGGCTCGACCTCCATGCACGATCCCAAGTTGATCTTTCCCAATCCCAATCCGTCGGCGCGCGTGCTGAAGGAGGGCGACATCGTGCTCTCGGAACTCGCCATGTCGTACATGGGCTACTCGGCGAAGATCGGCCACCCGGTGAGCATCGGCCGCCCGACGGAGAAGTACAGCACGTTCTTCAAGGACGTGGTGGTGGGCGGCTTCAAGGAGATCGCCTCCCACCTCAAGCCCGGCACCACGCTGGAGGACATGCGCAAGGTGGGCAGCCGCGCGTTCCGGGACCGCGGCGCCCAATCGCGCCCGACCATCATGCATGGGCTCGATCTCATCACTTCGGTGCCGTTCATCCGGGCCGACCGGGTTCGGGCAGAGCCCTATGAGACCACCATGCAGCCGGGGATGACCTACAACATCGAGATCACGCCGGTGGACAAGGAAGGCGTCTTCGGCATTTTCTACTCGCGCTCGTTCGCCATCACGGAAGGCGGCGCGCAGGATCTCACGCCATACCCGGTGGACGAGATCCTCGTCGCGGGATGAAGGATGAGGGATGAAGGATGAAGGATGAGGAGAGCCCCATGAAGCCTAGAAGGCGGATTGCAGTCATTTCTGTGGTACTGGTGGTGTGCGGTGTTCCGGTGGTACACGCGGCGGACCCGGGGAAAGATTATCCCAGCCGGCCGATCCGTCTCATCATGCCCAACGCACCGGGCAGCTCGGCGGACACCATGGGGCGTATCGCCGCCACCAAGCTCGGCGACGCCTTGGGTCAGCAGATCGTGGTGGACAACCGGGCAGGCGCGGGTGGCGTGTTGGGCATGGAAATCGGGAAAAATGCCAATGCGGATGGCTACACGCTCATTACGACTTCTCTTTCCGCGCTGACGGTTTCGCCTCACATCCGCAAGAACCTGCCGTACGACCCGATGAAGGACTTCGAGTACGTGGCGCTGTACTCACGGCAGGGCAACGTGCTGGTGGTCCATCCCAGCCTGCCGGTGAAAAACGTGAAGGAACTCGTAAATTACGCGCGGGCCAAACAGGGCAAGCTCAACATGGCAACGGCAGGAGCGGGTGCACAAAGCCACCTCAACGGCACGGCGCTGATGATGGCCGCGGGCTTCCAGTCGCTCCATGTGCCGTACAAGGGCGGCGGTCCGTCGATGGCTGCCGTGATTGCCGGCGAAGCGCACTGGTCGATTGCGCCGGCGGGCGCGATGATGTCCCATGTGAGGGCGGGGCGGTTGCGTGCACTCGGGCACAGCCTGCCGCAGCGCACGCCGCTGCTTCCCGACATACCGGCCATCGCGGAATCGGTGCCGGGATTCAAGTACGTCGCGTTTTCCGGATTCCTCGCGCCGAAAGGCGTGCCCAAGCCGGTTCTCCAGAAGATCCACGCAACGATGGAGAAAGTCGTCGCCACCCCGGAAATGCGCGAACAGTTGGCCCTGCAGGGTGCGGAGCCGGCGAAGGGCACGCCCGCGGAGTTCCGCAAAGCCGTGCAGGAGGAATTCATCGAAGCCGGCAAACTGGTGAAGACCATTGGGCTGAAGGCCGAGTGAAGTGAAGAAGTAACGAGCGGCGGAAACGGGTGACGAGTGACGAGCGTGCAATGCAACGCGCCGTTGATCGTTGCGAGCGGGCGGGCCGGGACACTGAATTGAGAAGGGAAGGAAATGGCAAGGAAGGCAGCAAAGAAGGCGGGCAAGCCAACGCGCAAAGTCGAGCAAGTGAAATACCCGCGCATCGACGAGCGTGCTGCAGCGAACTTCGTCTCGCTGCAAGAAATCGTATTGGCGGCGCGGCGCAACCTCCCGCAGGCGCTGTGGGATCACCTTTCCGGCGGGTCGGATTCGGAAACCACGCTTTGCCGCAACCGGCAGGGGCTGGACAGCCTGGCGCTCCGGCAGCGCGTGCTGGTGGACGTGCGGAATATCGATATCAGCACGACGATCCTCGGGCAGAAGATCGCAAGCCCGGTGTTTCTTGCGCCGGTCGGCGGCTTCGTCGGCTTTGTGCATCCCGAGGGCGCCTGCAACGTCGCGCGGGCGGCGATCGCGCGCGGTACCACCGCCTTTATCAGTACGGCCGCGAAGCCGAGCCTGGAAGCGGCGGCCGCCGCGGTCAAGGTGCCGCTCATCTTCCAGCTCTACGTCAGGGCAGACCGCAAGTGGGTGGAGGATATCCTCGACCGCGCGAAAGCAGCGGGCTACCGCGCGCTCTGCGTGTGCGTGGACCGCAATTATTACGGACGGCGTGAGCGTGACATCATCAGCCGCGCCAGCGTGCGCGAGGGATTCGGCGATCCGTCGTACCAGATGGGCCTCAACTGGAAGGACCTCGTCTGGATGAAGGAACGCATGAAACTGCCGCTGATCGTGAAAGGAGTCGCGACCGCCGAGGACGCGCGATTGTCGGTCGAACACGGCGCCGACGTCGTCTACGTATCCAACCACGGCGGGCGCCAGCTCGACCACGGCCAGGGCACGATCGAAGTGCTGCCGGAAGTGGTCGCAGCCGTCGACGGCCGCGCGGAGGTGCTGTTCGATGGCGGGGTGCTCCGCGGCACCGATGTCGTCAAGGCGCTCTGCCTCGGCGCGCGCGCGGTGGGCGTGGGCAAGCTCCTCGGCTGGGGGCTCGCCGCCGCGGGCGAGGCCGGACTCGTCCGCATGCTCGAATTGCTCGACATTGAAATTCGCACGGCGCTGGGACTGATGGGGGTCACCTCGCTCCAGCAGCTCAACCCGTCATGGGTGCGTCCCGCGCAGCCGGTGCGCCCGGCTAGCCAGACGAACGCGTATCCCTGGTTCGAAGAGCAGATGGGAAAGTAGGTTGGGTTGAGGCGCTATGCCGGAACCCAACGGTAAGCGCTTTGACTTCGTAATCGTTGGGTTTCGCTTCGCTCAACCCAACCTACATGGTTACTTGGCCGCCGCCACACCGGCGCAGGATCAGTTGATCGGGAATTACTCACGATGACAAACGACACGACCACCTTGAACCTCGAACCGCGCCTCAAGGCGATCATCGAACAGGAATACCCGCGCTTTTCCGACGCGGAGTACGCACGCCGTCACAAACTTCTCGCTGGCGTGATGGACAAGGCCGGTGTCGATCACCTGCTCGTCGTGACCGATCATCGCACCGGCAACGCGACGCAATGGGTCACCGCGTGGCCGGGCACGGTCGAGGCCTACACCGTATTCAAGCCGGGCGTGAAGATGACCATGTTCATGGAGTGGTACAACCATTTTCCGCTCGGCAAAAAGATCGCGCGCGACGTGGACGTGCAATGGGGCGAGCACCGCGGCATCCAGAAGACGATCGGGGAACTCAAACACCGCGGTGCGAAGCGCGTGGGAATCATGGGTCCGCTGGCGGCCTCCAAATACCGTCAGCTCGAGCAGCATTTCGAGATGGTCGGCCTGGACGCCGAGTATATCCGCTGCCGGACGATCAAGTCCGAGGAGGAAATCGACTGGCTCAGGATCGGCGCCGCGTTCAGCGATGCGGGCTTCGCCGCGCTTCTGGCCGGAACGCGACCCGGACTGACCGAGCGCGAACTCGGCAACATCGTCGAGCGCGCCTACGTCGGGCATGGCGGCACCACAATGATTCATTACATCGGTGTGACCTCCATGCAGAACCCGCACATCTTCGTGCCGCCCCAGCATCATTCGCCGCGGCGCGTGCAGCAGGGTGACGTGGTGTTCTGCGAGCTTTCCGCTTTCTGGTGGGACTATGCCGGGCAGGTGCTGCGCAGCTTCACGGTGGCGGCCGATCCGACGCCGCTCTACCGCGATCTGCACGCCACGGCGGAAGCCGCCTTCGATGCGGTCACCCGCGTCGTCCGGCACGGCACGACGATGGAGGAAATCATCGAGGCGGCGAGCGTGATCGAGAAGAACGGCTTCACGGTGTGCGACGACCTCATGCACGGTTTCGGCGGCGGCTATTTCCAACCGATCCTCGGCACGCGCAGCCGCCCGGCGGGCCCGCTGCCCAACATGACGCTCGAAGAAAACATGACGGTAGTCGTGCAGCCCAACGTAATCACGCGGGATCAGAAAGCCGGGGTGCAAGTAGGGGAATTGATCCGGGTGACGCGCGACGGCTTCGAGCGCCTGCACCAGACCGAGCGGGGATTCTTCAGAGTCGGTTAGGACACCCGCGCCGCATGAACCACGACGCCGCGGTGGTTGGAATAGAAGTGCGTAGCCCGGATGGAATGCAATGAAATCCGGGGCTACAACGAAATAAGAGGGATAGATTGGCAATCAGGAAACGGGGTCGCAGCGCCCCGTTCTCTTTTGTCACACACGCGCGACGCTGTAGAATCTCTCGCATGGCCGAACAGAAACCGGCGCACAAGCCGCAGAGCGGTCCCTGCGATATCGCGCTGCTGGTGGACGAGGAAACCGGCGCGCGCCTGAAGTCGGGGCGCTTCGTGCCCGATCGCGGCAGCGTGGAAGCGCGGGTCCATGCCTGCCTGACGCAACACTACGGGCACGTCACGGTTGTACCGTTTACTCGCGATATCGTTGCGACGATACAGGAACTGCGCGCGCTCAAACCCGGACTCGTATTCAACCTGACTGAGTGGCTCGACGGCGACCGCAGCCTCGATGCTGCGATTACCGGGTTGCTGGACCTGCTGAAAGTGCCGTACACGGGCACCGGCCCGAGCGGCATGCGGCTGGCGCGCGACAAGGCCTTGTCCAAAGCGGTCGTGGCCGGACTCGGCGTGGACGTGCCGCGCCATTTCGTGGTGAACGGCGCGGACCGCATCCACGATCACGGACTCGCCTATCCGCTCATCGTCAAGCCGCAGTTCGGCGACGCGTCGGAGGCGGTCAGCGTGAACTCCGTGGTAAGAAGCGGGCCGGAACTGCGCGAGCGGATCGCGGCGTTGCGGGACCGGCTCGGCGCGCCGGTGATCTGCGAGGAATTCATTTCCGGCCGCGATCTTTACGTCGCGCTGCTGGGCAACGAGCCGCAGGTCATGCCGCCGGTGGAACTCGTGATCGGGAAGAAGGGCTCATCGGCGCCCCAGTTGGCGACCTACCGGTTGAAGAACGACGGCGCGTATCGCACAAGATGGCGTATCCGCTGGCAGCCGGCAAAACTGGAGGATGAAGTCGTGAAGTCCATCGAAAAGGCGAGCCGGGCGATATTCCACGCGCTGAAGCTCCGCGACTATGCGCGCATCGATTTCCGGCTCACGCCGGAAAACCGGATCGTCTTTCTGGAAGCGAACCCGAACCCCGACCTCCACCCGCACGCGATGGGCATCAATCTGTGCTTCGCCGGCGTGGACCACGGCGACGCGATACGGCGCATCGTGGAGGCGGCTTACTCGCGAATGCCGAGGGACGTAGCCAAACGTTCGTAAAGCTCGTACTGGTCGCGGACATCAGCGCAAATTGCCACGGAGCCGTTCATTCGCGTCCTCAAAAGCCCGCATGGTGTCTTCCACGTCGTAGGGCTGCTCTTTGAACGTACTGGGATCCCATTCGCTGCGCGGTGTCGCGAAAAAATCACCGCCGTAAACGTGGATTGCCGCGGTGATCTGGTCCAGTGGATTCGTGACCGCGTGGATGATCGTCGCGCCCAGCGGGACCGTGTCCTTCGCATTCAGCTCCTTGGTCCCGTGCTGCGTCAGACCCTTTTCGTTGCGGCGGAAGAACGTGTTCTGCTCGCGGCCGCCGTAGATGCCGATGACCGCCCACATGCGGTGATCGTGCGGCTTGAACACCATGCGTGGGCCCCAGCACAGGTTGAGGATGGTCAGATCTGCGGCCCGGTAAATCGTTTCGACGCCGGAGCGCTGCGGTTCCCCGAGCGCCCTGATCACCTGCGCGGGCTCACTGACAGCCCGCGCGACGAGTTCCCGTATCGCGGCCTGCGCGTTGCCTTCCTTGAGTGCCGCGCGGCATTCCTCGACAAAACGCTCCTTCTCGAACATCGCTCTTCCTCCTTTTCTGCTAAGTTCGACCGCGGACACCCCAGGCCCGGGCAACCAGGCCGATGGAGCCGTCGCTTGCGATTGGAAGATTAGCGCGAATCCGGTCCCGCAGGGCAACCCGGCGCTCTTCGCTGAGCGACATCGCGTACCCCGGCGCCGGACCCTGGCCGCCCAGAAAGGGCGCCCAATAATCGTCGAAGTCGCGAAAGCGGGTTGGAACGTCGATGGCTCGCACCTCGACTTCGCGCAAGCCCGCACCCATGAACAGTTCCGTGAGCGCTGCGGGCTGGCACAGCGGGAACCGCCGTCCCTCGTCGAGGTCCAGGGCCGCGGGATCGAGCGCGACCGCCACATCCCAGAAGTAGCGCATCAGCTCCATCTTGCCGGCGTAGTCCCAGACGTAGGCGGCAACGACGGTGCCAGGGCGGACGACGCGGGCCATTTCCGCCACTGCGCGTTCCGGCTGGGGCACGAAATTCAGCACGAGCCCCGAAACGGCAGCGTCGCGGGATCCGCTATCCAGCGGGAGCGACCGAGCGTCCGCCGTCTCGAATGTTGCCCTCGGATCGGCGACGTGCGCCTTTGAATGCTGGATGAACCCGTCGGACGCATCGATTCCCTTCACACTGCGTGGCTCCGCCATCCGGATTATCGTTTCGGTAAGGGCGCCTGTTCCGCATCCGACATCCAGCCAGTCACCGTGTGCCGGCACCTCGAGCCACGCCAGAAATTCCTTCGCGACGAGCCGGCTCCAGCGGCCCACGTACGGCTCGTAGAGCTTGCCTGCGGCCCACACGTCTTTACGCTCGCTCGTCATCTTGTTGGCCACCCCAAGCCGCTCTGCATGATGCGCTTGAACGTCTTAACGGAGCTATTTCCTGCCTGCCGCTTCAATTTGGAGTTCATACTCATTGAGCTTAGCCATTATCGCTTTGTCGCCCCGATATTTCATCTTCAAAGCGGCGAGCTCATTGTCCGTGCCAACGCACAGTCGAAGCGTCTGCTGCTGCAAGAATTTGCGCCGCTCTTCGTTGTATGGATCCTCACCGAAAATTAGGCATCGAATTATTTCGGTGGAGGTAGCGAGCCCATTTCGAACTGCTCGACCCCGTGTGGGATTGGCACCCATTTCTGGGCCGAACGCGTCCAGACGTGCCGGTTCAGCTCCAGCCAATTTGGATCGTCGAAGGTGCCGCCTGCAATTGCGCGCATTCCGGGCAATGCTTCGGAATATGTCAATGGCTTTGAGACACCTCGGTTAAGAAATTAGTGAGCAAAGCGGGTGTCGTCGTCAGGTCATGGGTACTCTCCTTGGGTTCGATGATGAGTTTGGGCAGGTTGATTCCGACCACGGTGGGCAGCGCGGG
>JACQOK010000180.1 GCA_016202565.1 Betaproteobacteria bacterium
CACTACGGGCCCGTGACCTATGGCGGCAGCGGTTTGCCCGCCACCGTGCTATGCGGATATTTCCAGTTCGATCGCGACCACCCGCATCCCCTGGTGGCCGCCCTGCCTTCCCTGATTCATATCCGCGGCACCGACACCAGCGGATTGGACTGCTCGCTCTGCCCAGGCGCGATCACGGCAGTATCCGCCGTTATTCTGCCAATGACCTGAAGCGCGTACGCTTTATCAAGCGTGCTCAGGCGTTAGGGTTCTCTCTGGACGAGGTCGCGCTTTTGCTCGGGCTTTCAAACGGGAGGCATTGTGCCGAGACAAAATCGCTTGCCGAGAGGAAGCTGGCCATGGTTGAGGAGAAGATCGCCGATTTAGCAGCGATTCAGAGAGCGTTAAAGGGGTTGGTCACGCGGTGCGCGAAAGGCAGCCGCGGGTGTGGCTGTCCGATTATCGATGCCTTGGTACAAGATGAAGCGCCCTCGGGAAAAGGCAGACCGCCTCCAGCTTCGTGGAAGTGACGAATTATCCGCCAGGCGCATGCTTGCCGATTCTCCAGCCGTGCGCCGCGATGTGTTTCTCGGCGATTTCCGCCGGCTCTTCCTCGAGCGGCGTCGCCATGGCGTCGTTCCAGCGGTTCATAAAGCCGAAATAGGCAACCAGCGCCGTGATTTCCACGATCTCGCCTTCCGTCCAGTGCTTTTTCATGCGGGCGAACAACTCATCGCTGACATCGTTGGGCTGCGATGCGGCAGCGATGGAAAATTCGATTGCTACGCGCCGGTGGCACGGCACGAGCGCCGAGCTGACGTGAGTGTAAGGTAAGGCGGCGAGCTACGACAAACAAATCAGTTGACCTCATTCCCGGGGTCAAACCAGATCCGGATGCCGTCTATGATCTCGGCTGAAGTTACGCCATGCATAATGTTTCGCGCCACGTCTACAAAGCGGCGGTGGCGCGTTCGGCCGGTGAACTGAGCGAGGATAGGATTCGGGCGATGTTGCACAAGGTGCTGTAAACGGACGCACATCTCGCACCGTGGTCGACACCTTTCCCGGTCTGCTCGCGGGAGCACCGACGGCGCTCTCTTCTTGTGCAGCCTAATTCATTTAATGCCAAGGAGGAAATTCGTGGGTCAATACGTCGCTCCCCTACGTGAAATTCAATTCGTGCTGCACGAGCTGCTGCTTGTCGAAGCCGAATTGAAGCAAATGCCCAAGCACTCCGAAATTGATGCTGACATCATCAACCAGGTACTGGAGGAAGGCGGCAGGTTCGCCTCGAAGGTGCTCTTTCCGCTGAACCACTCCGGCGACCGCGAAGGCTGCCATCTCGACAATCAGACGCACGCCGTGACTACGCCGAAGGGTTTCAAGGAAGCCTACCGGCAGTATATCGAGGCCGGCTGGCCAGCGCTCTCCTGCGATCCGGAATACGGCGGCCAAGCCCTGCCGATCGTACTCAACAACTCGTTCTACGAGATGCTGAACTCCGCCAACCAGGCGTGGGCCATGTATCCCGGCCTGTCGCACGGCGCTTACGAGTGCCTGCATGCGCACGGTACGCCTGAGCAGAAGCGCCTGTATTTGCCCAAGCTGGTTTCCGGCGAGTGGACCGGCACCATGTGCCTGACTGAGCCGCATTGCGGCACCGACCTGGGACTCCTGCGCACCAAGGCCGAACCGCAGGCGGATGGCAGCTACAAGATCACCGGCGGCAAGATCTTCATCTCCGCCGGCGAGCACGATATGGCGGCCAACATCCTCCATCTGGTGCTGGCGCGGCTGCCGGGTGCGCCGGAAGGGTCCAAGGGCATCTCGCTCTTTCTGGTGCCGAAGTTCATCCCGAATACCGACGGTACGCTGGGCGCGCGCAACAACATTGTCTGCGGCGCCATCGAGGAAAAGATGGGGATCCACGGCAACTCGACTTGCCAGATGAACCTGGACGACGCGACCGGCTGGATCATAGGCGAGCCGAACAAGGGGTTGAACGCGATGTTCGTGTTCATGAACGCAGCGCGTCTCGGCGTCGGCATGCAATCGCTCGGACTCACCGAGGTGGCCTATCAGAACGCCCTGATCTACGCCAAGGACCGTCTGCAGATGCGCAGCCTCTCTGGCGCCAAGGCGCCGGACAAGCCGGCAGACCCGATCATCGTGCATCCGGACGTGCGACGCATGCTGTTAAGCGCCAAGGCCTACGCCGAAGGCGCCCGTGCGTTTTCTTCGTACGTTGCCCTGCAAATAGACAAGGAACTCAATCACCCGGACGAGGAAGTTCGCAAGAACGCCGCCGACATGGTGGCGCTGCTCACGCCCATCATCAAGGCGTTTATCACCGACAACGCCTGGATCGCGACCTCGGAATGCATGCAGGTCTATGGCGGCCACGGCTTCATCGCCGAGTCGGGCATGGAGCAGTACGTGCGCGACGCCCGCATCAACATGATCTATGAGGGCACCAACACCGTCCAGTCACTGGATCTGCTCGGCCGCAAGATCCTTATGGACAACGGCGCCAAGCTGCGCAAGTTCGCCGCCTTGGTGAAGGCCTTTGTCGAGGAGAGCAGCACCGACGCGGCAATGAGCGAGTTCGTCACGCCGCTGGCCGATCTCGACGACAAAGTTGCCAAGCTGACCATGGAAATCGGCATGAAAGCGTTCCAGAACCAGGACGAGATCGGGGCGGCCGCAGTGCCCTATCTGCGCGTGGTGGGCCATCTGGTGTATGCCTACTTCTTCGCTCGCATGGCCAAAATCGCCTTGGCGCAGCTCGATTCCGGCGACACCTTCTACAAGGCGAAGCTCGCCACCGCGCGCTTTTACTTCGCCCGCCTGCTGCCCGAGACCGCCACGCTGATCCGCCAGGTGCGCTCTGGGGCGAAGCCCCTGCTCGACCTCGAAACAGAGCTGTTTTAGAAAAACAGCGATGCATTCGAGTACTGCTACCGTCGTTAAGGATCTAGTTCTGGTTGGCGGCGGTCACGCCCACGTGCTGGTGCTTAAGCGCTTCGGTATGCGCCCCATTCCGGGAGTGCGGCTTACGCTCATCGCCAGAGACATCGACGCGCCCTACTCGGGGATGTTGCCCGGCTTCGTTGCCGGCCACTACAGCCGCGAGCAGTGCCATATTGACCTGCGTCGGCTCGCAAGCTTTGCCGGTGCGAGGCTGTACCACGACGAGGCCACAGGATTGGATCTCAGCGCAAAACAAGTGCTATGTGCCAGCCGGCCCCCGGTGCGTTACGACGTGGTGTCCCTCGATATTGGATCGCGGCCACGCCAGGACGACGTACCGGGAGCATCGCTTTACGCCACGGCGGTGAAGCCTATCGACCGCCTTATCGGGCGCTGGGAGCAACTGGTTGAGCGCGTGTTGAGCCGCGAAGGTTCCACGAGAGTGGGGGTGGTGGGCGGCGGTGCCGCCGGGGTGGAACTCGCGCTCGCTATCCAGTTCCGATTGCAGACAGAAGTTGTGGCGGCAGGGCGCGATCCCGGTTTGGTGACTGCTGGGCTGGTGACAATGGGAGAAATCCTCCCGACCTTCGCTCCGGACGTGCGCCGCATCCTGATGCGTATCCTCCAGGAGCGAAACGTATCCGTATACCTTGACCGCGAGGTTGTCGCAGTTAAACCTGGACAATTGTTGTGTGCGAACGGCGCGGAAATGCCCTTCGATGAAATCCTGTGGGTGACCCAGGCAGGGGCGGCACCGTGGCTACGCGCATCCGGTCTCGAGTGTGATCACAGTGGTTTCGTCAAAGTGCGCGACACGCTGCAGACCGTGACAGATTCGGCTGTATTCGCTGCAGGGGACGTCGCCAATATGGTCGGACATCCTCGTCCTAAAGCAGGTGTATTCGCGGTCCGTCACGGCAAACCCCTCGCCGACAATCTGCGCCGAGTTTTGCTCGGCAAACCGCTACGGCCCTTCAGACCCCAGAAGCAGTTCCTGTCGCTGATTTCCGTTGGCAACCGCTATGCCATCGCCTCCCGCTGGGGCTGGGCAATAGAAGGCGTGGCCATGTGGCGACTCAAGGACTGGATCGACCACCGTTTTATGAAGCAGTTCGATGACCTTCCGAAGATGGCGGAAACGCTGACGGTGGCGCCCACGCCTGGACTTGCAGGGCCCGAGGCGCTAAAGGAACTCTCGGCTATGGCGAGCCGTTGCGGAGGGTGTGGCGCCAAAGTGGGCCACACCGTGCTCTCGCGTGTGGTGGGGCGCCTGCGTCCCGGCGTTTCCAAAGATGTCCTCATCGGCCTGGATGCGCCCGATGACGCTGCCGTCGTTCGCGTGCCCGAGGGAAAGGTCATGGTCCACACGGTCGATTTCTTCCGCAGCATGATCGATGACCCTTATACCTTCGGACAGATTGCGGCCAACCACAGCCTCGGTGATATCTTCGCCATGGGAGCCGAGCCACAGACGGCGCTGGCGATTGCCACGGTGCCCTATGGTCTCGAAACGAAAATGGAAGACGATCTTTTCCAGATGATGTCCGGTGCGCTGCGCGTTCTGGATGGCGCCGGCGCGGCATTGGTGGGCGGGCACACGAGCGAGGGGGCCGAGCTTGGGCTGGGTTTCGCGGTCAACGGGACTGCTTCTGAAGACACTCTTCTGCGCAAGGGCCCCATGGCGCCCGGAGACATGTTGGTCCTTACCAAGCCCATTGGGACCGGCACGCTGTTCGCTGCTGACATGCGCCACGCGGCAAAAGGGCGGTGGATTGAAACCGCCCTCGCTTCCATGCTGCTCTCCTCCCGCGAAGCGGCACGGTGCCTGCAGCGGTTTCATGCCACCGCCTGCACCGATGTTACCGGTTTTGGCCTCATCGGTCATTTGGTGGAGATGATCAAGCAGTCGGACGTGGACGTTACTCTGGACCTGAGTACCATTCCTTTTCTCGATGGCGCACGCGACACGGTTGCAGCAGGCATTTTCAGCTCGCTGCAACCTCAGAACATCCGATTGCGCAGAGCCATCGCAAATCTTGAAAGCGTCTCGGCCGACCCCCGTTTTCCGCTGCTGTTTGACCCACAAACGGCCGGAGGGCTATTGGCAGCGGTGCCGGGAGATTGCGCTGCCGCTTGTGTGACGGAGCTGAAAACCTTGGGTTACCCCGCCGCCGCGGTCATTGGTCAAGTTTCGCCCCGCAGTGAGCAGTTCGCTCCCGTGACGGTGCTGGGCTAGGGTCAGGCAGTGCTCGGCGGGTAGCCGCGGATGCGGCTGTCCGATCATCGATGCCGTGGTGAAGGACGAGTTGGGTTGATGAAACAGCTTGTTGAGTGCGTCTTGGCGCTCAATGGTAAGCGGGTTCCCAGGCTTGCAGATCAAGAGTGGAGGCATGACCGATATGTTCGAAGTTCTCACCGAGCCATTGGCCGGCCCGCTCGCGGCCAAGGTTCTTGAGGCGGGTCAAGAAGGGCCAGCTGATATCGAGTTTGCTCCCTGCCTTCAGGCCCTTCATCACGTCTTCCGCGGCAATGCGATGAAAGAGAGTACATTTATACTGCGGGTCTTTGATTTCCATGGCCCCTGAATTCACAAGCATCATGACGCCCGCGATGGCGCGAATTTCCCGCATCAGGCTCGAGTTGAAGCTGATCTCGTTAACGCGATTGATAATTTCGTTCGCGGTGCGGGGTACCTCGTCGCAGCGGGTGGAATTGACCTGCACGATCACGATGTCGCAGCAGCCTCGGCAGTGACCAATCAATGGCTCGAGAATCGGGTTTCCCATGAACCCGCCGTCCCAGTAATGCTCGCCATTGATTTCGACGGCCCGACGAATGTGCGGCAGGCAGGCCGAGGCCAGCAGCACGTCGGCCGAGAGTTCGCTGCTTTTGAAGATGCGCAACCGGCCGGTGCGCACGTTGGTCGCCGATATATACAGCTTGATGCTCCGGCAGGCGCGCAGACAGGCGAAATCGATCGTTTCCGTGATGATGTCCTTCAGCGGGTCGATGTTCGCGGGGTTGAACTCATACGGGG
>JACQOK010000015.1 GCA_016202565.1 Betaproteobacteria bacterium
GGGCGAGCGCGTCCATGTGGCCTTCGGTCGCAACCCGGTTGATGAGGTTCAGCACCCAGTTCATCTCCGAGCGCGAGAAGTCGATCGGGAAGAACACCACTTCGAGCCCGTTGTCGCGGGCGAACCGGGTCGCCTCGATCGAGGTCTCGATCGCCTTCTCCATCGGCCATTTGTATGCGAGATCGACCATGTGCTGGCTGGACGGAATTTCCATCACGACGCCATTGACGCCCGTGTCGATTGCGCGCTGCACATCTTCCTTCATGCAGCGCGAGAAAGCGAAGATCTGCGGGCCGAGATTGCGCCTGGCGATTTCCTTGATGGCCGCCGCATCAGAGGGCGAGACGATGGGCATTCCCGCTTCGATGCGATGCACGCCGGCTTCGGCCAGCGCTTCGGCAATGCGGATCTTGTCGTCCATCGTCATGATGATGCCGGTCTGCTGCTCGCCGTCGCGCAGCGTGATGTCGTGGATCTTGATCTGCTTCGCGAACTTGAAGTCCTTGGTGACTTCGGGCGCGTAATTCCACTGGCTCACGAACCAGTTGTGTGTCTTCCAGGGTTGGGTTGCCATTGCTGATACTCCTTCCGTGTTTAAGCGACTTTCAGTTTTATTGAGTGACCGTATGAGAGATCACTGAAGCGAAGTAAGGTGGGTTATTTCGTTGCCCGCGGGAGCTTGCCTGGCGGTCGACGCCATTTCTCCCAAGCGCACAGTATGAACCAAGAACCGGAGGGATGTCGAGAACGCGGGGGCGGGACATTGATTCAGATCAAACTCCGCCCAATGCCACCCGGGCTGGTCAATGCTGCCGCTTCGGAGTAAATTTGCCGCCTGGGTTCGGGGAACATCCGCCCACACGCAACCCGTACCCGCTCACCCGCGCCGTCAACGAAAAGGACATCCCATGATCTACGAAGTGAGAACCTACGACTTGAAGCCGCAGTCGCTGCCGGAAGTCGAAAAGCGCTTCGGCGAAGCCTATGAAAAGCGGAAGAAATTCTCGGAGCTGGCCGCGTTCTGGCACACGGAAATCGGCCCGCTCAACCAGATCATCCATGTCTGGCCCTATAAGGACCTCGAGGAGCGCGCGCGGATTCGTGCCGCGGCCGTCAAGGAGGGAGCCTGGCCGCCCAAGACCGCCGAGTTCATCGTGAACATGCAATCCGACATCATGGTTCCGTTTGCCATCTCGCCGGAACTGAAGCCCGGCAAGGTGGGCCCGTACTTCGAGATGCGCGTCTACACTTATGCCTCCGGCGAGTTGCCGAAGATCATGAAGGCGTGGGAAAAGGCGCTTCCTGCACGCCTGCAGTTCGGGCCGGTGACCGCGATCTGGTATTCGGAACTGGGCGGGCTCAACAAGTTCGTCCACATCTGGCCGTACGAGACGCTGGATCAGCGCAATAGCACGCGCGACAAGGCGAGGGCCGCCGGTGCATGGCCGCCTTCGGTCGTCCTGAAGAAAGAAGGGCTCGAGGGCTACCAGTTGCTGAGGCAGGAGAACAAGATCCTGATGCCCGCCGCGTTCTCGCCGCTGCAGTAGCAAGAACCTAGTAATCCTCGTAGCGCCGCCGTTGCATCTCGAGTATCTTCCACCTTACGACGGGAACATTGACGATGCAGTCAAGGGGCACGCGATACGCTTCGGTGGCATCGAGGAATCGCACCACCGTGCCGCGGTGTGCATCGTGGGCAAGGGCGGTGGCGCCGAAGTAGCTGCCGGCAGTGAGCCGCTCCTCGTATCCGGCCGGCGTTGTGAGCAGCGCCTGCCCCGAGCGGATTACCAGCAGGTCGTGATTCGGGGGAGGCACGACGCTTTCCCGCGCGAAGGAGACAGGTTCCGTCTCACGCACCAGGCGGTTGAGCGTCATGCACGAGACCCCGTCGGCGAAGAGCCAGCTGCTCCGCAGGAACTCCCATTCGTCGCGTGAATCGACGATGTCGCGGTAAAGATCGTTTCGGGTAACGAAATCCAGGTAGAGATCCCGCGGCAGGCGCATGGCCTGGACGAAGCTCACTGCCCGGTAAGTTTCGCCTGCGTCGGTATCCAGCAGAGCCGGCGTTTCGCCGATGAGCGATCCAGCCGAGAGCAGGCTCCCGCCCGGGATACCTGTGCGCAGCATCTCCACGGTGCCGCTCAGGATCAGATAGATGTCCGACGCCCGCTGTCCCTCCTTGATGAGTATGAACTCGGGATTGAATATGAGGATGCGGCTGTTCATCAGGTGGCGGATGCGGTAGAGCGGCGCGTCCGGGAAATAGTCGCGGAGATAGCCGAAAGCCCGGCGGCGCAAGTCGTCCGAAATGCCTTCAATCAGGACGTCGACCGTTCCGAACGGCGCCCCTGATCCGATGGTTCTTTCCTCTTCGGTGAGGCGCCTGGCGGTATGCGCGAGGATCAGCTTCCCGGAAGGATCGTCGCGAAAATCCACCGCCGCGCCATGGATAAGACCGCCGCCGATGTCGATTTTCTTGACATCCGCCTTTTGCCGGTAGGCTTCCACCGTCTTGTCGAACAGAGCCTGGCTGATGCCGGTCGGGGCGCCATCCGATGTGATCATCTTGCGCAGCACGTCGAAGGACGCAATGTCGGCCAGATGCCCGTAGACGCGGTAACCGCCTTCCCACATCACGCGGAAATAGAAGATCGTCGTTTCCACCGGATGCGGCGACAGGATCGGTTTGATTTCCAGCCCTTCGATATCGTTCCACTCCTCCAGCGTGAGATCGTGCACCTCGAAAAGCTGATTGAAGTCATGCTCCGAAATTTGCGCCATCGACGCGAGCTTCTTGATGACCGAGGCGCGCACCATGGGCACGGCATAGTAGGCGATGCGCCGCTCTCCGCGTATGAGCGTAGTCAACCCGGCCAGATGGTCATCGTGGCAGTGAGAATGAAAAATGCCGTCGATCTCGTTGACGCCGATACCGAGCGCGGTCAGCACGTAGCTGATGTTGGGGCCGGCGTCGATCAGGAAAACGCGCCCCTGGAACAGAATGATGCTGCCCATGGTGGGGCGGTTCATGTCCCAGCCGTCGCCGTCTCCCGTGTGCACGACCGTGAAGTAGTCGCGCTGGAGCAGATGCTTGTCGAGCGTATAAGCGCACTCGTAGTAAGCGCCCGGCGCGAGGTTGAGGTTCACTTCCACCTTTTCCTCGCCGTATGAGATCTCGAAGACGTTGGTGCGCAGCCGCCGCACGAAGACGCCGTTGCGGATCTCCACCGGCTCACGCTCGACATAGACCGGTTGAACCAGTTCGTCGCTGGGCCGGATGCGCCCGAAGGCAAATGCGAGCTTCATCCGCATGAGCCCGTCCACCTGCTCGGGCGCGACACCCGCTTCCATCAACTCCTCGCGCGAAGCAAGCCCATAGTTGCCGCGGAAGATGTACGCCATTTGCGCGTCGAGCTGGCGGTGCGAGCCGATAAGCAGCGGCCTCGATCCGGTATTGCCGGGATGGCCGGGCACGATCATGCCCTGGTTATAGAGCATCTGCAGCACGGGAAACTCGGATTGGTTGCAGACGCGCCCGTTCTGGATCATCAGATCGGAGAGCAGAATCGCGTTGGGCCCGGTCTCGCACGCGACATCACCGATTTCGACCGGGACGATCAGTCCCTTGCGCAGAAGATGCTTGACGGCGTCGGCCGGACAGCCACACAGGATGCGAACATCGGCGCCCGGCACCTCTACCCAGAAGATGCCGGTGCTTACGGGAATTTTTCTAATCGACGCCATGCGGCGCTATGCTCGCAGTGTTCTGCAGCCGATCAAGCATAGGCCGCCCGCCCGGACGCCTATGACAACATCCTTGGGCGGCACATACCGCGTCGACTCCCCGCAATTCGACAAGCCTGAGCAGACCTAGCCCTTCGCTCAAAGTGATCCTAGAACCTATCTCAACAATAGACGCGTGATGCGCAAATGGTTACCCACCCCAACATGGCTGTCAAGCAAGGTTGCAATTGCCGGATCGGCGCGGTTGCAGCGGTCAGTCACGGGGTGCGTGACGTCAGCATCCGGCCGAACAGCGCTTCACCGTTGCGGTAGGCGATGCGCTCGGCCACTTCCTTCGGCAGATCCGCAAGCCAGCCGCGCGTTGAGTTCGCGTGCTCCACGACGTATGGCCAGCGCTCGGCGCTGTAGGTGTCGGTGCCGACCATGAAGCGGTCGGGAAACTCCATGAGAGCTGCGCGCCACTCGGGATCGAGCTTGCCGCCCGGGGCGTGATCGGTGCGAAACGCAAGCTCGGCCCAGAGGCTGCGGTATTTGCGCAGCATCTCGCGCACTTTCTGCGGTGGCGCGAAACCGGAATGCGCCCACAGGATGCGTGCAGCCGGGTCCTGCCGGAACAGACGGTCCACGGCATCCGCGTCGGAATGCGCATGCAGAAACAGGCCATGCTGCTTCGCAAGCTGCACGACGCGGCGCACCACCGGCGCGTCGGCCTCTGCGCCGTGGACGTGAAATTCGCCGAGCGCGACATAGCGGTATTTCTTCAGCCGCTCTTCGAGATACGCCACGATCGCCTCATCGCGCGTCCAGGTGCTGATGTCGCCCCGCATCCGATAGGGCCGCAGCGACGGAAGAATGATCTCGGGCGCCTCGGCGTAGAGCTTCTGCGTGCCGTCGTCGTTGGAACTCGATACCAGCGCGCGCGTCACCCCGGCCTTGCGCAACAGGCTGACCGCCTCCTTCGGCGGCAGGCGCTCAACAGTGTCATGGCTGTAGTGAATGTGCGCGTCGAAAATAGGAAGAGGCTGGGCATGCGCCCACGGCGGCGCCAGCAGGAGGAGAAGACCGACAAGAATCGCGCGCATGAATGGTCCCGCAGGTGACAGACGGCGTAAATGTTACCAAATCGGCTGCGGTCGGGCTTCACCCAGAGTTCTTCGCTGTCCCCGCATGCAATTTGACACGCCCCGCACCGTCCGCTACAACTCGGGCGTAGTTCAAACGACAGGGAGCAGCAACCATGCGTGTCGGATTCATCGGACTGGGAACCATGGGCGGTTCCATGGCGCTCAATGCACAAAAGGGCGGCCACGAGCTGGTCGTGCACGACTTGCGCAGGGAAGCCGCGGAACCGCATCTCAAGGCCGGTGCAGCCTGGGCCGAGGGCGCGCGCGCCGTGGGCGAAGTGGCGGACGTCTTACTCACTTCTCTCCCCGGCCCGCCTGAAGTGGAAGCCGTGAGCGAAGAGTTGCTCGCCAGCATGCGCCCGGGCGTGCCGTGGTTCGATCTCAGCACCAACTCACCGACCGTGGTGCGCCGCATCCATGCGCGCTTCGCCGCCAAAGGCATTCCGCTGCTCGATGCGCCGGTGAGCGGCGGACCGAGCGGCGCGAAGTCGGGCAAGCTCGCCCTGCTCGTGGGAGGCGACCGTGCGGTGTTCGACAAGTATCGGCATGTGCTCGACGCGATCGGCGACCAGGTCCTCTACATCGGCCCGATCGGCGCGGGGTCGGTCGCCAAGCTCGTGCACAACTGCGCCGGCTACGCCATCCAGACCGCGCTCGCCGAGGTGTTTACCCTGGGGGTCAAGGCGGGGGTCGATCCGCTCGAATTGTGGGCAGCGGTGCGACAATGCTCCCTCGGCCGACAACGCACCTTCGACCGGCTAGGCCGGCAGTTCCTGCAAGGGATTTTCGATCCGCCCGACTTCGCGCTCAAGCTCGCACACAAGGACGTGACGCTGGCAACCGAACTCGCACGCGAACTCGGCGTGCCGATGCGCGTCGCCAATCTCACTTACGCCGAGATGACCGAAGCGCTCAACCGCGGCTGGGGCGAACGCGACTCGCGCAGTCCGATGCTGCTGCAGGAAGAACGCGCCGGAGTGGAAATCAAGGTCCCGGCCGCGGCGATCCGCGCCGTGCTCGAGCGCGACGGTTAGCAGCTAAAAACCAGTCACGTAGCCCGGAAGAAGCGAAGCGGATTCCGAGACCGCTTTTTTTGGAGGGCCTTCGTTCCCGCTTTTTTTCGGGGCCTTCGTTCCCGCTTCTAACCTCCCGGATTTCATTTCATTCCATCCGGGCTACGCTGCTTCGTTCACCCCAACCTACAATTGTCGGTATCGCGACGTAGGTTGGGGTGAGCAACGCGAACTCCAACAATCGAACGCCTCACGCCTCACGCTTCACGCTCCGGGGGCGATAGAAGGCAAGAGCATTTTCGGAAAACACCTTGCTCCACAACGACTCGTCCAGGCTTTCACGGATCAAATCGATGTCGCTCGGCAGAAACGGACGCCGCGCGCGCTGCGAGGGCAGATCCGTGCCGAACATGAGACACTCCGGGTTTGTCCTGGCGAGATCGCGCAGCGCCGAGGGCACATCGATATCGACGACCCGTCCGAAACCGGTGGCCTTCACCTTCATGCCTCTTGCGGCGAGCTTGAGCAAAGTCGGAAATCCCGCCTGTGACAATCCGAGATGCGCGATGCTCACCGCCGGCAATGCCGCCAGCGTCGCGTAAATCGGTTCGAGATCGCGGGCGTCGGCGTAGAGCTCGGCGTGCCATCCGGCCACATCGAACACGCGCCGCGCCAGACGGTCGAGATCGTCGATACTCGCCGAGCCGCCGCGCACCAGATTGAATCGAACGCCGCGCACGCCTGCCGCGTCGAGACGCCGAATCTCCTCGTCCGATGCGGTGGCCGGAATCTGAATCACGCCGACAAAGGTCGGCCCGAATTTCTGCAGTGCATCCAGCATGAATGCCGTATCGAATCCCTGGAACGACCCCGACACGACGCAGCCTCCGCCGATGCCCAGTCCGCGCGTGCGCTCCTGGTAGGCATCCACCGGAAACGAGGGCGGCATGAAGCCCTGGTTCTCCTGAATCGGAAAGCGGAAATCGATGATGTGAAAATGGGTGTCGAACAATGGAACCTCCATCCGTCTCAGCGTCTCATGTCGGGATGTTAAACCGCGGCAGATGGGTTGGCTATGCGAGCCCCGTAGGTTGGGGTGAGCAACGTGAACCCCAACAATTGCTGTGAGCCTCCGGGTGATCTTCTCACATAGCGACAGCGGCCCACAGCCCGCGAGGGGATGGCATATAATTCACTGCAGTAGTGTCCCAACGTTAATTGAACAGAGTCAACTGGTTAGCAAGAACGGGCTCGCTTGGCTCAGGTGGTGTGAAGGTAAGTAGCTGATCCAAGGGAGTTCGCTCGAACATGGTGAGGCTGA
>JACQOK010000181.1 GCA_016202565.1 Betaproteobacteria bacterium
CCAGCGCCTTCCCTTCACCCTTCACCCTTCACCCTTCACTAGAACATTGAGCCGCCGATAAATTCAAAGTTAACCCGCCAAGCCGCCATGGCCGCCAAGAAAACCAAAAACGACGACGAAAAAAGATAAATTGAAGCTCAAGCAGTGGTGTGCCTGCTAACAAAAACCTCAGTTACAGACTACAACATGAGCTGAGGCCTATAATTAAACGCGTCACCCATGGCTTTCTTTATCCGAAACAATATCGTCAAACGAGAGCAATTCTTTTTTTGTCTGTCCAATCTTTCCGGAAAACGGGTGAGATGAAATTGCAACTGTTTTGAGGTCTTGTTCATACAACTTCCGCAGGGCAATTTGCTCTTCCTGTCCCAAGCTGTTAACGTAATTCATGATGTCCCCGAGATCGGCGTTCGGGAATCGATGTTGCAATCCATCAATGAGCGTTACACGATCAGCCTTATATTGATTCGTGCCTTTTCTAATTTGGTCCCAAATCGCAAGGCCGAAAAGGAGTAATGGCTTTAACTCCGCCAAGTACCGCCATTTTTCCGAGCCACGACTAATGTCATAAATAAACAATGGCCCTGCGCTATCATATTCAGCTGATGAAAGATAAGACTTTTAAAGGTTATGAAACAATCCCTTGGATGTTTTGAGGATTGCCTCAAGATTAAAGAGAGGCAAATTCCGGCTGTAATGCTTAAACGATAACTGCAGTAAATACACCTCCGTCGAACGATACTTTGCGAGATATCCTTGACCTTGCTCGTAGTCAGACCAGATCGCATTAAAATCCACACCCTTCCCGATCCAATATTCCTCGTAGGCCATAAGTTTCTCCATTGACTTTCTGTTTGTAAACGCTGTTTTATCCGCGTTCATCGGCGGTTCCATTGTCTTTCGCTTTTCCTTGGCGTCCTTTCGCGTCCCTGGCAGTTCCCGCGCGTTGAGCGGCGATTCTGCGACCGCTCGAACACGCGGAGTTAAACCGGCGCTCTGCGTCCCGCTTTAACTCTTTTTCTTCGCCCTCGGATGCGCAGCATCGTAAACCTTAGCAAGATACTGAAAATCGAGATGCGTATAAACCTGCGTCGTCGAGATGCTGGCATGCCCGAGCAAGTCCTGAACCGCGCGCAGGTCCCCGCTCGACTGCAGCAGGTGGGACGCGAACGAATGGCGCAGCGCGTGCGGATGCACCCGTCTGCCGAGCCCGCGCTTTGCCGCCCACCGTTCGAGCCGCAGCTGCACCGAACGCGCGCTCAGGCGACCGCCGTTCTTGTTCACGAACAGCGCGGTTTCGCCGGCAGGGGTGAGCCGGTTGCGCTCCGTCAGCCACGCCCGGAGCGCAGCGAGGGCGTAGCGCCCGACCGGCACGATGCGCGTCTTTGCGCCCTTGCCGGTCACGCGCACCGTCGCATCGTCGAGATTGACATCCGCAGGCGTAAGACTGGTGAGTTCGGCGAGCCGCAGGCCGGAAGAGTAGAGGAGCTCGAGGATCGCCTTGTCGCGCACCGCCAGCATGCCCTCCGCGTCGATTGCCATCAGTTGTCCCGCCTCGTCAGGAGACAGCGCCCGCGGCAGTTTCTTCGCTGCCTTGGGCGCACGGATGCCCAAGCACGGGTTCTGCCGATAGCCATGGTCGCGGGCCAGATACTTGAAAAAGCCGCGCCACGCCGATAACGCGCGGGCGAGCGACCTGCCGTCCAGGCCGCGCGCGTGCAGTTGGACGACGAAGCGGCGCACTTCGTGCACCTGCAGGCGGTCGAGCGGGGTGGCCCCCGCCAGTGCGATCAGGGCAACGATGTCGCGCCGGTAGCCGCGCGCGGTGTGCGCGCTCAACCGCCGCTCGTGGGTCAGGTGGTTGATGTAGTCATCCAGACGTTCGCGCGCAGCCGCGGCGTGCGGTTTCGGCGTTCCAGGCTTCGCTGTTCGTCCCTCATCCTTCACGCTTCACCTAGCCGAGATGCCGTAACAGCGCAGCCGCAACCAATTCACCAATGCGTTTCAGGTAGAGCGTGCCCATGTCCGGATAAAAACGCTGCGGGTCTTCGCTCGCGAGCACGAGCAACCCGAACACCTCCCCCTCGCGCAACGGCACGTACGAGAACGAGCGCAAATGCGGCGCGGCCTCGCCGAACAACGAGCCGGTATCCACCATGGCGTGGGCGCAGCAATACGGCTGCGCAAGGCTCGCCGCAAACTCGCGTACGGTGGCGGTGACCGGCGCGAATTCCGCCAGGTCCGTCCCGCCGTCGGGGCGCCATACCCGCAGCACGACGTGCGGCACCGCGAAATCCTCCCGCAGGCTGAGGTATATCGCATTCAGGACGCCGGCGGTGTCGCGGGCGCCCAGCAGCGCCAGCATTAGACGGTGGATTTTTTCTCCAATGGCATCGTTTTCCTCCCCGAACTGAATGATTTCCCGCAGCTTCGTTTCGAGCTGCTTGCTCTTTTCGCGCAGGGTCAGGATCTGGCGTTCGCTGATGGAGATCGTCCGTCCGCCATGCGGATGCGGGATATAGACTTCGGCGAGCATATCGGCGTACTGCTCGAAGAATTCGGGGTGCTGCTGCAGATAATCCGCGACGTCTTCCGGTTTCATTTTTCTCCCTGGTCTAGACTGAGTTCGCCCTCGAATACCGTTACCGCCGGCCCCGTCATCATCACCGGTTCGCCCTCGCCGGCCCATGATATACCGAGGTCCCCGCCGCGCGTGCTCACTGCGACGCGCGCATCGAGCACGCCGCGCACGATGCCGGTCACTGCCGCCGCGCAGGCGCCGGTGCCGCAGGAAAGCGTCTCCCCGGCGCCGCGTTCGTAGACGCGCAGCCGGATGTGACCGCGATCGACGATCTGCATGTAGCCGGCGTTGACTCGCTGCGGAAAGCGTGCGTGCCGCTCGATCAGCGCGCCCTCGCTTGCCACCGGAGCCGCGTCCACGTCCTCAACGATCTGCACCGCATGTGGATTACCCATGGATAGCGCACTGATTACAACCTGTTTTATGCCCACTTCCAGCGTGTATGTGAGTGCACGCTTTGATACCTCGAAGGGGATGCGCGACGGGTCGAACACCGGCACGCCCATGGCGACGGTCACCTGCCCGTCGGCCTCGAGTCGGGGCACGATCACGCCCCCGCGCGTGCCGACGCGGACCTCGGTCTTGGCGGTAAGTCCCTTGTCGCGCACATAGCGCACGAAGCAGCGTGCACCGTTGCCGCACTGTTCGACCTCGCCGCCATCGGCGTTGAAGATGCGGTAGTAGAAGTCGGTGCCGGGCTCGCGAGGCGCCTCGACCTGCAGAATCTGGTCGCAGCCTACGCCGAGATGACGGTCCGCGATGAATCGCAGTTGCTGCGGAGAAAGCTCCAGCGGCCGGGCGGTGGCATCGAGCACCACGAAGTCGTTCCCCAGACCGTGCATTTTCGTGAATTTTAGGCGCATTTAGGCACAGAAGAGCTTGAAATCGCGATAGATGCAACGGTTCATTACGACGCTCATCCCGGCTTCCCGGGCCCGCCGGGCTGCCGGCTCATTCACGATACCCTCCTGAATCCAAAGCGCTTTCAGCTTAAGAGCCAAGCACTCGTCGACCACGCCATCGACGAATTCGGCGCGCCGGAAGACGTTTACCAGGTCGATCCGCAACGGCACGTCGGAAAGACGCCGATAGGCCTTCGCGCCGAGCACCTCGTCAACCGCCGGGTGCACCGGAATGATGTTGAATCCGAACCCCTGCATGGCGCGTGCGACGGCATGGCTCGGCCGGGCGGGGTTGGGCGAGAGTCCCACCACAGCGATGTTCCTGACGCTTTTCAGAAGCGCGCAGCGCTCCGCCTCGCTTGGATTCTGAAACACTAGATGTCCCGCACCATGACGTAGTCGTCCATCACAAATCCGCCACCGATGGCCTTCACCCGTTCCGCGCTCACCTGGAAACCGTGCTTGCGGTAGGCGGCGATCGCGTGGTGATTGTTTCTGTTCACCGTCAGCACAAGTCGCGCACAGCCCTGCTCGCGCGCCCGCTCGCCCACATGCGCGATGAGCCGGCCGCCATATCCCCTGCGCTGGTGGTTCTGATGCACGTAGAGCTTGTCGAGCTTCATCTCGCCCGGCTGGCCGCTCAGAAAATACGAAGCGAACCCCGCGATTTCCGCCCCCACCAGCAGCTTGTCCCACCACAGATCCTGGCGCTTGAGCTCGGCCCGAATGAGCCGCGGGTCATAGCGCTGCTTGAGCATATATTCTATCTGCGCGCGGCTGATGATGTCTGCGTAGTGTCGCCGCCAGATCTCGCCGGCCAGCGCAGCGATACGCTCGACATCGGCGGGCGCGACGGACACGATGGCCACTTGCTCGGGCGCCTTGTTCCTGTCCCGGTCCGGTCCGTGTTTGTCGGCGTTCATCGGCGGCTAATAGAACCTCTCTTCACCCGGCGGCCGCGTCTTGAAGCGCTTGTGCAGCCATAAATACTGTTCCGGCATTTCGCGCACGCGCTGCTCGATGAACTCGTTCATGCGCCGCACATCGGCGTCGACATCATCCGTCGGAAAATCCGTCCACGCAGGGTAGAACTCAAGCACGTAGCCGGCGCTGCCGGACAGCTGCCGTGTCACCGCCGGCACGACCGCCGCGCCGGCGAGGCGGGCGATGCGCGCCAGCCCGGTGATCGTCGCTGCGGGCACGCCGAAGAACGGCACGAAGATCGAATCGCGGCTGCCGAAGTCCATATCGGGCAGATAATAGAACGGCAAGCGCTGGCGCATCGCCCTTACCACCGGGCGAATGCCCTGCTGGCGGGAAAAGAGTTCGGGCATCACGAAGCGCGTGCGTCCCTGGTAAAGCAGCGCATCGAACACCGGGTCCTTCTGGCGGCTGTAGACAGAAACCGCCCGATACTCCGAGGCGAGTCGAACGCCGCCCATGTCGAGACCGATGAAATGGGGCGCGAACCAGATCACGGGCCGATCCGCAACCGCCCGCCAGTTCTCCAGTCCCTCGATTCGAACCAGGCGCTGCACGCGCGCCTTCGAAGACCACCACAGAATGCCGTGTTCGACGAAGCTTCGACCAAACGCCTGGAAGTGCCGGCGCGCCAGGCGCGCGCGCGCGCGCTCATCCCACTCCGGGAAACATAGTCGAAGGTTGGTCAGCGCGACCCGGCGGCGCTCGCCCACCAGGGCGTAAATCAGCAGCCCCAGACCGCGGCCCAGCGGCACGAGCAGCGGAAGGGGCAGAAAATGGGTGAGCCAGAGAAGAAAGATCGCAACACGGGTCATGCTCGCGCCTGCCGCACCACGCGTGCGACCTCGTCGATCTGCTCTTCAGTGAGTTCGGGATACATCGGGAGCGACAGCACCTGGTCGGCCGCTGCTTCCGCCGCGGGAAGCTTCACTTGCGCATTGGCGGCGGCATAGACCTCCTGGCGGTGAAGCGGCACGGGGTAATAGACGGCGCTCGCGATGCCCGCCGCGGAAAGCGTGCTGCGCACGGCCTCGCGGTGTGCCGTCCGGATGGTGTACTGGTGATACACGTGCAAACCCTTTCCGTCCTCGGCCGGCGGCGCCACGCCCAAGTCCGCCAGCCGTTCGCCATAGCGCCGCGCGTTCTCGCGGCGCCGGCGGTTATACTCATCGACGCGGCCGAGTTTTACCCGCAGCACCGCCGCCTGGAGTTCGTCGAGCCGGCTGTTGTAACCGATCATGGCGTGCCGGTAGGCGGCGACCCGGCCGTGGTCGCGCAGTCGCCGCAGTCGTTCTGCAGCCGCGTCGTCACTGGTCACCACCATGCCGCCGTCGCCGTAGGCGCCGAGATTCTTGCTGGGATAAAACGAGAAACAGCCCATGTCCCCGTAGGCGCCGGACTTCCGGCCGCCGTATTCCGCCCCGAACGACTGCGCACAGTCTTCGATCAGCGCCAGTCCGCGCTCCTGACACAGCTCCCGCAGCGGCGCAAGGTCGGCGGGCTGCCCGTAGAGGTGCACCGGCAGGATGGCACGAGTCCGGGCGTTGACGGCGGCTTCCACCAGCGCGGGATTGAGGTTGAACGTTGCGGGGTCGATGTCCACAAAAACCGGCCGCGCCCCGGTTTGGGAAATCGCGCCGGCGGTGGCGATGAACGTGAACGGCGTGGTAACCACTTCGTCGCCGGGCCCCACACCGGCGGCGCGCAAAGCAAGATGCAGCGCGTCGGTGCCGGAGGCGACCGCCACCGCATGCCGCACGCCGCAATATGCCGCCGCCTCCCGCTCGAACGCTGCGACCGCCGGCCCCAGCACGAACTGCCCCGAGCCCACGACCGCCTGAATCGCCGCGTCGATCTCCCCTGCACAATCGCGGTACTGGGCTTTCAGATCCACCATCGGGATTCTCATGCGCCGCGCTCCGGCGGTGGCCAAGCCTGTCCCATGCCCGCGCTGATCCGCAGCGCGACCTCCAGCGCCCGTTTCCCGTCGGTGCCGCTCACCACCGGCGGGGTGCCGCCGCGCACCGCACTCACGAATGCGCGTACCTCCTCGAGCAGGAGATCCGTCTGCGGAAATTCCTTTTCCTCGGACGCGAGCCGCGCCGCGCCCTCCCCATCCCGCAGGCGGCGCCAGCAGACGAATTTCGGATTGTGCAGATCGATGGAGAGATACGCGTCGTGCTGGAACACCCGCACCTTGCGCAGCGCCTTGTCGCTCACGCGGCTCGCGGTCACGTTGGCCACGCAGCCGTTGGCGAACTCGAGCCGGGCATGCCCGATATCCACCTCGTCGGTCAGCACCGGAAACCCGATGGGGCGGACATCCGCGATCTCGCTTTGAACGAGGTTCAGGATGATGTCGATGTCATGGATCATGAGGTCCAGCACCACGTCCACATCGGTGCCGCGCGGCTTGAATGAGGCCAGCCGGTAGGACTCGATGAAGAGCGGCTCCCGCAGCACTTCCTGCAACGCGAGCACCGCCGGATTGAAGCGTTCCACGTGCCCCACCTGGAATACGCGACCGCGCGCGGCGGCAAGGCGGATCAGATCGTCGGCCTCCTCCAGCGTCCGGGTGACCGGCTTTTCTACCAGGATGTGAGCGCCCGCTTCCAGGCACGCCTGCGCCACGACGTGATGTCGCTCCGTGGGCACCACGATCGACACGAGGTCCGCCTCACCGAGAATGGCGTGGAAGTCCGCGACCGCCCGGCAGCCGTATTCGCGCGCCACCTCCGCGGCCCGGGCGAGGTTCTCGTCCGCTACCGCCACCAGTTCCACGTCCTGGAGCGCGGCGTACTTCTGGGCATGGTACTTGCCCAGATATCCCACACCGATCACCGCCGCCCGCAATGGCTTCACCGCCCACCCGTTAAAAAAAAGCGCTCGCCGCACTTTCGCATGCGTGCGCGCGCCGTGCAAGAAGCCTTCGTCCTTCATCCTTCCGCCTTCCTCCCTGGTTTTTCTGCGCCGGCGGGCACCTTGTAGCGGTTGTAACCCCACAAGTACTGCGCGGGGCAGCGCCGCACCAATGCCTCGATCGCCCGGTTGAGCGCCGCTTCGTCCAGATTTGTCGTCGACACTCTTTGCAGATGCAGATGATAGCCGCGGCCGGACGACAGGCGCTCGGCGAACGCCATGATGACCGCGGCGCTGGTCGCTTTTTGCAGTCGACTCACGAGCGTTATGGTGTACGCCGGCCGCCCGAAGAAACCGGCCCACACCCCTTCGCCGACGCCCGGCGTCTGGTCCGGCAGCAAGCCTACGGCCTCTCCCCGCTGCAGTGCCTTGTAGAGCATGCGCACGCCCCTCAGATTGGCCGGCGCGACGTTCGCACGCCAGCGTTGCCGGCCGGCGATCATCAGCGGCTCCACCCATCTTAGCTTCGGCGGACGATACATCACCGTAATGGGCAGCCGCTGTGCACCGTAGAGCGCCGAGATTTCGAAGCAGCCGAGATGCGGCGTAAGGAAAATGATGCCGCGCCCCTCGCACCGCGCCCGGTCCACTACACTCCACGCGTCGCAGGTTACGAGCCGCCCCACCCGATCGTCAGCGCCGAACCACACGCTGACCAATTCGGTCACGCCCTTGCCGGTTTCAGCGATCACCTGGCGCAACAACGCGCGGCGTGCGGTGGCGTCGGGGCAGACGCCGCTCGCATGGAGGTTTTCCTTGAGATGCGCGGCGTAAGTGGGGGACAGCCAATAGGTCAGCCAGCCGAGCACCGCGCCCGCGTAATGCAGCCATCTGAGCGGCAGTCGCGCGAGCAGCCGCAGCACCGGAACCAGCATGAATTTAGGTTTATAAATCGAGGCTTATATGATATTGTACGCGCCTTTTCCCATTGGCGAAATCAAAATAATGAGCGAATTTCTGTTTACCTCCGAATCGGTCTCCGAAGGCCACCCGGACAAGATCGCGGATCAGATTTCGGACGCCGTGCTCGATGCGGTTCTGGCCCAGGACAAATACGGGCGGGTCGCGGCGGAAACGCTCGTTGCCACCGGTCTTGTCGTCATGGCGGGCCAGATCACAACGGCTGCCGTCGTCAATTACGGCGAGCTTGCGCGCGACGTGATCAAGCGCATCGGTTACGACAGCTCGGAGGTCGGCTTTGATTACCGCACTTGCGCCGTGCTCACCGCGTTCGACCGGCAGTCGCTGGACATCGCGCAGGGCGTGGACGAGGGCAAGGGCCTCGATCTCGAACAGGGCGCGGGCGACCAAGGGCTGATGTACGGCTACGCCTGCGATGAGACGCCGCAACTGATGCCGATGCCTATTTATTATGCGCACCGCCTGATGGAGCGCCACGGTGAACTGCGGAAAGACGGGCGGCTGCCATGGCTGCGCCCGGATGCCAAATCGCAGGTGAGCGTGCGCTACGTCGACGGCAAACCGCACCATGTTGACACGGTGGTGATCTCAACCCAGCACAGTCCCGATATCTCGCACGAGCCGCTGACCGAAGCGGTGATCGAGGAAATCGTCAAGCCGGTGCTGCCGCAAGAGATGATCACGAAAGACACCCGTTTTCTCATCAACCCGACCGGCCGCTTCGTGATCGGGGGTCCGATGGGCGATACCGGGCTTACCGGACGCAAGATCATCGTCGACACCTACGGCGGCTATTCGCGCCACGGCGGCGGCGCCTTCTCGGGCAAGGACCCCTCCAAGGTCGACCGCTCGGGGGCTTATGCCGCACGCTACGTCGCGAAAAACATCGTCGCCGCCGGGCTCGCCAAAAAGTGCGAGATCCAGGTCGCCTACGCCATCGGCGTCGCACGCCCGGTGAGCGTGCTCGTTGATACCTTCGGCACCGGCAGGATCGGCGACGACCGGATCGCGAAGCTCGTCGAAAAACATTTCGACCTGCGACCGAAGGGGATCATCCAGTCGCTCGACATGCTGCGTCCGATCTACAGCAAGACCGCGGCCTACGGTCATTTCGGCCGCGATGAACCGGAATTTACCTGGGAAGCCCCGGACAAAGCCGCAGCGCTGCGCGCGGACGCGGGCTTATAGTCCCACCGGCGCAGTACGCGTTGGTCAGAAGATTAGCCTTTCGGGTATAATTCTGGGTGCTGAGGAGCGTTGCAACCGGGGCTGATCCCGGCCAGGCTCAGCAAAAATGAACGGCGCTCGCATCGGAGACGGTGCGGGCGTTTTGCTTTTTTTGGGGGCTTTCGTTCCCGCTTTTTTTAGGGGCACTTCCGAGGGGCGCTGCGACCAGGAGGCCTGGCCAGGCTCGGGAAAACCCCCTGACGTGGAACGGCGCCCGCAGTATCAGGAGCTCAATCCATGAACGGCGCAGTCACTCATTCCCAATCCGTCGACTACCAGGTCGCCGACATCACCCAGGCCGATTTCGGCCGCAAGGAAATCGCGATCGCCGAGACCGAAATGCCGGGCTTGATGGCGGTGCGCGAAGAGTACAAGGGCCAGCAACCGCTCAAGGACGCGCGCATTGCCGGATCGCTGCACATGACGATACAGACCGCGGTGCTGATCGAAACGCTGGTAAAACTCGGCGCCGAAGTGCGCTGGGCCTCGTGCAATATTTTCTCCACCCAGGACCACGCCGCGGCCGTAATGGCCGCTGCCGGCATCCCGGTATTTGCGTACAAGGGCGAAAGCCTGGAGGAATACTGGGAGTTCACGCACCGGATTTTCGAATGGGCGGACGGCGGCACGCCCAACATGATTCTCGACGACGGCGGCGATGCGACGCTGCTCGCGACCCTTGGAGCGAAGGCCGAAAAGGATTCTTCCATCATCGCCCGGCCGACCAACGAGGAAGAACGCGTACTCTACGCCGCCATCAAAAAGCGCCTCGAAACGAAGCGTGGCTGGTACTCGAAGGTTCTCGCCGGAATCCGCGGCGTGACCGAGGAGACCACCACCGGCGTGCACCGCCTCTATCAGATGGAAAAGGAAGGACGCCTGCCGTTTCCCGCGATCAACGTCAACGATTCGGTGACCAAGTCCAAGTTCGACAATCTCTATGGCTGCCGCGAGTCGCTGGTCGACGGCATCAAGCGCGCAACCGACGTGATGATCGCCGGCAAGCTTGCCGTCATCTCCGGCTATGGCGACGTCGGCAAGGGCTGCGCGCAGAGCCTGCGCGGCCTCGGGGCCATCGTGTGGGTGACCGAGATCGACCCGATCTGCGCGCTGCAGGCGGCAATGGAAGGCTTCCGCGTGGTGACGATGGATGAAGCCGCCGACAAGGGCGACATCTTCGTCACCGCGACCGGCAACATCAACGTCATCACCCACGAGCACATGCTCCGCATGAAGCACAACGCGATCGTGTGCAACATCGGGCACTTCGATTCCGAGATCGACATCGCGAGCCTGCGCCAGTACCGGTGGGAAAACATCAAGCCGCAGGTCGACCATGACATCTTCCCCGGCGGCAAG
>JACQOK010000187.1 GCA_016202565.1 Betaproteobacteria bacterium
ATTGCACGCCCATCTCGTTGCCGCCTTTCCGCGGTGTGGTTATTGCGTCGAGTCCCACGGGGCGCCGGACCGGGATCCGGTCTGGTTCGGCATGTTCAAGGAACGCGCGCGGATTCGCGACAGCCATGTGTTCCTCAGCGACCGCCCCGGCTTCGGCATCGAAATAGATTGGGACTTCGTGGGAGCCCACCGCGCATAGAACGGGCGGACGATGCCCGTCACTCGATTGACTCCACGTCGCCGGTGAATTCCAGCGCGCAGAATTCGCCGCCATGAAATGCGGTAGCGGGATCGCCGAGGTTGTCCTGTGGCATCGCGAGGCGGTTGGCATGGGCTTCGGCGTCGTCCTGCGGGGCATAGCCGATGAGAGCGGCATGAGGATTGTGCCAGCGCGAGCGGGTGTTGTTGGAAACACCGTACAGCACAAGGTAGCGAAGTTTCGAAATGGTCATCAGGGCCACAACGCAGACGCCTTGTGGATCGCAATCGTCAGTGCATAAAATGGAGTCTCTCGACTCGACATAAAGCTCATCGTCATGCTCGTCAACTGCGTTGCCTATCAGGACGGCAAGAAGCTTGCCGACATTCCCAAGGAGGATATCCACCTCTATCTCGACCGGCCCGGCTGCTTTGTGTGGGTGGCGTTCAAAAACGCGACGCCGCAGGAACTCGCCGAGATGCAGAAGCAGTTCGGCCTGCATGAGCTTGCGGTGGAGGATGCAGGCCACGGCCACCAGCGCCCCAAGCTGGAGGAGTACGGCGACTCCCTATTTACAGTGGTGCACACCGTCGAGGCGGTGGACGAGGAACTCCTCGTCGGCGAGGTCAGCATCTTCGCCGGCAACAACTATGTGTTGTCGATACGCAACCGGACGCGTGAAGGCTTCGCCGACGTGCGGGCCCGGTGCGAACGCGAGCCGCACCTGCTCAGGCTCGGCCCCGGGTTCGTGCTCTACGCGCTCATCGACACGGTGGTGGACCGCTATTTTCCCGTGCTGGAGAATCTCGAAGACGAACTCGACGCCGTGGAGCGGCGCATCTTTTCCGGCGCGCCCGCGCGCGAGAACATCGAGGGACTCTACCAGCTCAAGCAGAAGCTGATGACGCTCAAGCACGCCGCGGGTCCACTGGAGGAAACTGCGGCCAAGCTCCACGGCGGGCGCGTGCCGGAGGTCTGCGTCGGTACCCAGGACTATTTCCGCGATGTTTACGACCATCTCGTCCGCATCAACCAGTCGATCGACAGCTTGCGCGAAATGGTCACGACCGCGACCTCGGTGAACCTCTCGCTGATCACGCTGGGCGAGAACGAGACGACCAAGCGGCTTGCGGCCTACGCGGCGCTGGTGGCGGTGCCGACCATGATCGCGGGCGTCTACGGCATGAATTTCGAGTACATGCCGGAGCTGAAGTGGACGCTCGGTTATCCGCTCTCGCTCGGCGCGATGATCGGCATCGACGGCTATCTGTTTTATCGATTCCGCAAGGCGAAATGGCTGTAGTCTCCGGGGCACTGCCGATGCGCCGAATGAATCCTCAATTAAGGAGAAAGAATGATGCGCGCTGCATGGTATGAGAAAAATGGTCCTGCGGCCGAGGTCCTGCAGGTGGGAGAATTGCCGGATCCGTTGCCGGGACCGGGGGAGGTGCGGGTGTGCCTCCAGGCGTCGGCCGTCAATCCGTCGGACGTCAAGGCGCGCGCCGGCAGCCGCAAGGTCGTGTGGGACCGTATCGTACCCGACAGCGACGGCGCGGGCGTTATCGACCGCGTTGGGTCAGGCATCGAACCGGCGCGGATCGGTCAGCGCGTCTGGGTCTACAACGGACAGTGGGAGCGGCCCTACGGCACCAGCGCGCAGTACATCGCGCTGCCCGCCGCGTTGGTTGCTCCCCTTACCGAGGGCTTGTCGTTCGAGCAGGGCGCATGCCTCGGCATTCCGGTCATGACCGCGCATCGTTGCCTGTTTGCGGACGGACCGATCGCCGGCAAGACCGTGCTCGTGACCGGCGGTGCGGGCGTGGTCGCGCATTACGCAATCCAGCTTGCCAAATGGGCGGGCGCGCGGGTGGTGACAACGGTAAGCTCGCAGGCCAAGGCCGAACATGCACTCGCGGCCGGTGCCGATGTGATCATCAATTACCGTACCGAACACGTTGTCGAACGCGTGCGGGCGACGGTCGGGGCGGTGGATCACGTCGTCGATGTCGATTTTGGCAGGAATCTCCCGGTGACCGCACAGATCCTGCGGCCGCACGGCGTCGTCGCGAGCTATGCGTCCATGGGAAACCTGAATCCCGTTTTCCCGTATGCGGAACTGTTCCGTCTGAATCCGGTGATACGGCCGGTGTTCGTCTACACCATGCCCGACGCGGCGAAGGTCCATGCGCATGCGGACATCGCGCGCTGGCTTAAGGAGGCAAAGCCGATCTTCGCGATTGCGGAGCGTTTTCCGCTGGCCGAGGTGGTGAACGCTCATCTCGCCGTCGAGCGCGGCGCGAAGATCGGCCACGTCATCCTGACGATCGATTGATTCAGGTTTCGCCGGCGCGATTCGGCGACAGCAACGCGGATGGGTCTGAAGGCGGGCGGGCGCCGTGCAGCCCGCCGCCTCGAGATTACTCGGCGAAAAATTCCTTGACCTTGTCCATCCACGATTTCGCGCGCGGGTTGTGGCGGCCGGCGTCCTTGCGGTTTATCGCCTCGAGTTCCTGGAGCAGCTCCTTCTGGCGCGCGGTGAGATTGACCGGCGTTTCCACTACGACGTGGCACAGCAGATCGCCGTAGCTGCTCGAGCGCACGCCCTTGATGCCCTTGCCGCGCAGCCGGAACACTTTGCCGGTCTGGGTTTCAGGCGGTACCTTGATCTTGGCGTAAC
>JACQOK010000178.1 GCA_016202565.1 Betaproteobacteria bacterium
CCATTACATGGATCCGGAACTCGTGCTCATTCTCACGGAGAAGCTCCGGCCTTATCTGGGCGAGCCCGGCCTCGAACCGTAACCGAGATTTCAAATCCGGAACGGCGGGAACGGCCGCCGCTGCGATTGCCGTGAACGGACTCGCGTCCTCATGCACAGACGACGAGCCCGTCGACCGCTATCACCCCGCCGCCCTCCCCCTTCACGATCAGCGGGTTGATTTCCGCTTCATTCACGACACGGTTCTTCAAGCAGGCCAAAAGCGACATCGCGCGAATCGCACGCGCAAGCGCAGTACAATCGCCGCGTGGCAGATTGCGGAACCCGCGCAGGATGGCGAGCTCAGGCACTTCTTCGATCATTTCCATCGCCGTGGCTAGGCCGACCGGCGCAAGGCGCACGCAGTAGCTGCGCTTGATCTCGGCCGTGACGCCACCTGCACCCAGCATTACGATCGGCCCCACTTCGGGGTCGCGGCGGTAGCCGACGATTACCTCCGCGAGGCCACGCTCCATCCGCTGCACCAGAACGCCGTCGATTCGCGCCTGCGGCAAACGCTCACGGGCCCGATTCAGCATGCGCTGCACCGCTGCGCGCAGATTCGCGCCGCTCGAAACATCGAGCTCGACCATCTCCGCTTCGGTCTTGTGCGCAATATCCGGCGACAGCAGTTTCACTGCCACCGGAAATTCGATAACGATCGCGGAACACTGCGCGGCGTCGGCAACGATCCGGCTTTGCGCCTGCGGGATGCCGAGCGCCGCGAATAAAGTGCACGCCTCGTATTCGTTGAGATTCGCGCCGGCCTGTGCGGTGGCCGCCAGCGCATCGGCCTGCTCCAGTTCGGCTGCAGCGGGGGATTCCTGCAGAACCGGGACGCGCCAGTTGAGAAACGCGTTTACCGCGTCTGCGCACGACTCCGGCGTGCGGAACCCGGCGATGCCTCGCTCCTGAAGAGCGAGGAGGCCATCGTCGGCGCGCGGCGCGAGGAACACGGCAAGCGGTTTCCTGTCTCTTCCCCCGGCTTTGAACACACGCTCGACCAGCGTCTCAGGGTTTTGAGAACTCGAGCCGATTACCGCCACGACCGCGTCGCAGTGGTCCGAGCCGAGCAGCGCCGAGAGGATCGCGGTATAGGCGCCGCTTTCGCTCCTGCCCATGGGGATATCGGTGATCGGCGCATCGTTGATCGGCAGGTCGTCGTTTTGAAGTTTCTCGATCAGCGCGGGCGGCGGAGCCACCACCTCCGCGCGCAGCACGCCCAGACGGTCCGCCACCATCGCCGCAGCACCACCGGTCCCGGTGAGGACCGCCACCCGCCGTCCCGCGGGCGGCTTTCTGCCCATCACGAGCTGCGGCAGCTCGAACAGGCTCTCCAGCATGTCGACCCGCATGATGCCGTGCGCGCGGAAAAACGCGGATGCAAGTTCGTCGGCCCCGACCATGGCGCCGGTGTGAGAGGCCGCAGCACGGCGTCCCACATCCGAGCGGCCGAGCTTGTAGGCGATGACCGGCTTGCCCGCCACATAAGCACGGCGTGCTGCCAAAGCGAGCCGCTCCGCATCCCGGAAGGTTTCCAGGAACAGCAGAATGGCGCCGGTTTCCGCGTCGTCCGCCAGCAATTCAGCAAGCTCGCCGACCGCAAGATCACACTCGTTCCCGACGGACACGAGCTTTGAGAATCCAAGGCCGCGCGCCTGCGCGCGCGAGATCAGCGTGCCGAGCGTGCTGCCGCTCTGCGAAATGACGGAGAGCGGCCCTTGCCTGAGCGTCTCGCGTTCCAGCACGGCGTTCACGGAAAGCGCTGTCCTGCCGCGGACATTGATGAGGCCCATGCAGTTCGGCCCCAGCAGCCGAACTCCCGATGCGCGTGCCATCGCGACCATCTCGCGCTGGCGTCTCAATCCGTCCTCCCCCAGCTCCGCGAAGCCTGCGCTGAAAATGGTGGCGACGGGAATCTTCAGCGCGCAGCACTGCGCAACCACCTCCGGCACAGCCGCTGCTGGCACCATGATGAAGGCATGGTCGATCGGGCCCGGCGCGGAGCGCAGATCGGGATAAGCGGTTTCGCCGAAGATCTCGCGATGGCGAGGATTGATCGGCAGTATGCGACCGCCATAACCGTGGCGGCGCAGGAAACGTTGGGGGCGCGAATTATTCTTGCTCACATCGGCAGAGGCGCCGACCAGCGCGACCGCTTTCGGCGTGAACAAGGCCTGAATCAGGCCCAATGTGTTGGGGTTCTCGTCGTTCACCCCAACCTACGCTTTCTGCACGCGCGGCGGACGCTGCGAGAAGCGCCGCTCGAAAATGATTTCCGCAAGTCGATTCTTCATCATCTCGATGGAGCCGCCCGCGATCATCCAACCGCGCGTGCGCCGCACGCAGTACTCGACGAGCGTTTCCTGCGTGTAGCCGAGGCCGCCCATCACCTGCAGCGCTTCATTGGCGACCTCGAACCCGGTCTGGTTGCACATGAGCTTGGCAATCGTCGTCTCATCCGCCGCCGGGAAACCGCGGTCCGCGTTGGCGGCGGCGCGATAGAGCAGCAGTTGCGCAGCATCGAGCTTCACCTTCATGTCGGCGAACTTCCATTGCAAGCCCTGGAACTCGCATAGCGCACGGCCGAACTGCTTCCGGGTAAGGGCGTAGTCGCGCGCCGCGTTGTAGCAGTAACGCCCGAAGGCAAGCGAACGCGCGGCGTTGCCGATGCGCTCCGCGTTGAAACCCGCGATCTGCTGCTTGAATCCGCCGGCGCCGAGCAGCACGTCTTCAGGCGGAACGTAGACGTTATCGAAATAAAGCGGCGCCCAGTGCGCGCCCGACATGAACTTCGAGGGCTTGCCGATGGTAAAACCAGGCGTGCCGCGCCGGATCATCACCGAACCGATGCCCGCCACGCCCGGTCCGTAGCGCACGTAGACGAGGTACTGGTCGGCATGCGGATTGGGAAAGACTTTCGTTCCGCTCACGCGATATCCGGCGCCGTCCGGTGTCGCAGCGGTCACGAGGTCCGTGGTGGCGGAACCTGCTTCCGGTTCGGTCATCGCGACCGCAATGATTTCCTCGCCGCCCAGGATCGGCGCAAGGAACCGCTTTTTCTGATCTTCCGTCGCAAAGCGCGCGAGCACGCGGATCGCGCCGAAATTGCCTTCCTGCACGAGGTCGGCGCTGCGCGGGCACACCAAGGCCACCTGCTCGATCGCGAGCACCGCATCCATGAGCGTGCCGCCCTGCCCGCCGTCCGCCTCGGGAAGCGCGATGCCGAGGAGCCCCGCCGCCGCCATCTTCCTCGCAACCTCGCGGGGATACTCCTCCGAGTGCGCGCGCGCCAGCGCATCGGCCTCCAGTTCCCGTCTCGCAAACGCGCGCACCGTGTCCTGAAAGGCGGTCTGCTCGGCGCTCAGTGCGAAATCCATCGCCTATTGATCCCCGTGCAAATGGTTGACAACCATGTGCACCACGAATCTCCCCTCGCCCGCACTGTGGGAGAGGGGCGGGGGTGAGGGCAGAGCGTCGTCAATCATTCTTCCGACGCTCGTTACGCAGCGCCTTCGGCCGGAGCGGCCATTGCGGCCGGCTCGAGCGGCGCCGGACGCTCACCGCGGACGGCGAGCACCTCCTGCTCCGAGCGCCACACTTCTTCAGCCGGAACGTAGGTCGGATCCCTCCACAGGGCGAAGTCAGGAAACTCCGGATCCCACGCGACCACGCCGATATAGGTTCCGACGTTCGCCTGATGATCAATCTTGCGGATATACCGTCCGGGCCCGCGCAGCGATGCCAGCTGGAGCCGCTCCAGCGAGGTCACGACCGCCCTGGCTTCGAAACTTCCGGCCGCTTCCACGGCTCGTGCCCACGCCATCACTGCGTCGTAAGCGTTGATGGCCCAGGTCGAGGGATACTTGTTGGTTGCGGCGCCATAGTGCCGGATGAACGCCTCGAATTCAGGACTCGGTGCAAGCCGGCGGATCACGTGGAACGGTCCCCGGTCATAGCCGATCACCCCTTCCACGGCATCCTTGCCCAGGGCCTGGAGCGCTTCCACGTCGTAGAGCCCGACGAGTTGGGCCGTCTCGAAGAGACCGCTCGCCCGCGCCTGGCGTGTAAATTCGACGAGGTCGGCGCCATAGAGATTGGTAAAGACGACCTCGGGCCGGGCCTCCAGAATTTTCGCGATCCATGGCGAGTAGCCGGCCTCGCCGAGCCTGGGCCAGAGCCGTGCGACGATCTCGACATCCGGGCGTTCCTGACGCAAGCGCTGCTCGAACGCCTCGGCTTCGATATGCCCCAGCTCGTAGTCGGGGGCGAAGATGAGATAGCGCCGCGCCGGGTGTCTTGCCATGTAGGCCGCCACTGCGCCGCCCTCGATGAAGGTATTCGGCACCACCGAGAAAATGTACTCATGACCGCGCTCGACAAACGCGCGCTCGCTGTTGGCGGTGTGAGAGATGAGGATTGTCCTGTGCTCCTTCGCCACTTCCGACATGGGCAGAAGGATGGCGCTGGAAACCGGGCCCAGCAACGCCGCGATACCTTCCTTGACGATAAGCTCCCGCGCTTCGTTGGTGCCGGCCTCGGGACTGCCGCCGTCGTCGCGCACGACAAGCTCCACCCGGCCCTGGAGCACCCCTCCAGCGGCGTTGAGATCGTTGACAGCGAGCCGGGCGCCCTCGATGCCCGCGCGGCCGAGCAGCATGAGCGGTCCGGTCAGGCTCGACACCATGCCGATCTTCACAGCGTGCCGCGGGCGCAGCGGCTCCACCACCACTTTAAGCTTCACGCGGAAGGGTTTTTGCACGAAGTTGACGAACTCGCCCACGATACCGCGGCGGAACGTGAGCACGCACACGACGAAAACGACACCCTGAACGACAGTGACCCACGCGCCGAGCTGGGCCAGATAGTTCTCCATCGCGAGCACGACGAGCGCCCCGACCGCCGGTCCGAAAATGGTGCCCAGGCCGCCGACGAGCGTCATCAGCACCACCTCGCCCGACATCGTCCAGTACACGCCGTTCAGCGCCGCAAGCTGAAACACGAGCGCGTTGGTCGCGCCCGCGAGTCCCGAAAGCGTCGCCGAGAGCACAAAAGCGAGCAGCTTGTAGCGGTCCGTGTCATATCCCAGGGAGATCGCCCGGGCCTCGTTCTCCCGTATCGCCTTCAGCACCTGGCCGAACGGCGAGTGGATGATGCGGTAGATCAGGAGAAACCCGCCGACGAAGATCACGAACACGGTCACGTACATCGCTGTGACGTCCGAGAGATCGATCAGTCCGAAGAGCCGGCCGCGCGGGACGGCCTGGATGCCGTCTTCGCCGCCGGTGAACGGTACCTGCACGCAGAAGAAATAGACCATCTGCGCGAGCGCAAGCGTGATCATGGCGAAGTAGATGCCTTGACGCCGGATCGCGATCAAGCCTGACACCAGCCCAAGCACGCACGCAGCGGCGGTGCCGGAGAGAATCGCGAGCTCGGGCGTGAACCCCCATACCTTGGCCGCATGCGCCGCGGTATAGCCCGCCATGCCGAGGAACATCGCGTGGCCGAAAGAAAGCAGTCCGGCAAACCCCAGCAGCAGGTTGAATGCGCTCGCGAACAGCGCGAAGCACATCACCTTCATCAGGAACACCGGGTAGATCACCGTGGGAGCGAGCGCAAAGAACGCCACCATCGCCAGAAACGCGATGCGCTGGTGCCTCAAGCCGCGGGGCTGCGTCGACGCGCCGATTGCCAGTTCTGTCGTCGCCATTTCCGAGGCTACCTTTGCGTGCCGAACAAACCGGCCGGCTTGATCATGAGCACGATCGCCATGATGATGAAGATCACCGTGTTGGACGCTTCGGGGTAGAACACCTTGGTCAGCCCCTCGACCAGTCCCAGCATGAAGCCGGTGAGAATCGAACCCATGATCGAGCCCATGCCGCCGATCACCACCACGGCGAACACCACGATGATCAGATGCTCGCCCATCAGCGGATTGACGCTGTAGATCGGCGCCGCCATGACGCCCGCCAGCGCCGCGAGCCCGACGCCGAAACCGTAGGTGAGCGTCACCATGCGCGGGACGTTGATGCCGAACGCCTGCACGAGCTGCGGATTTTCAGTGCCCGCGCGCAGATACGATCCGAGCTTGGTCTTCTCGATCAAGTACCAGGTGCCGAAGCACACGGCGAGCGAGAACACGACCACCCATGCCCGGTAAGTCGGCAGGAACATGAAACCCAGGTTCTGGGCGCCCTCGAGCGATTTCGGGATGGCATACGGCAGGCCGGTGGAACCGAACTCGTTGCGGAACAGTCCCTGGATGATGAGCGCAAGCCCGAAGGTGAGCAGCAGCCCGTAGAGATGATCGAGCTTGTAGAGGCGGGAGAGCATCAGCCGCTCGATCACGATGCCGGTCGAGCCCACGATGACCGGCGACAAAAGAAGCGCCCACCAGTAATTGAGCCCCAGCCTGGTGAGCAGGAACCACGCGCAGAAGGCGCCCATCATGTACTGGGCGCCGTGCGCGAAGTTGATGATGTTGAGCAGCCCGAAGATCACCGCCAGGCCGAGCGAGAGCAGCGCGTAGAACGAGCCGTTGATCAGCCCGATCAGGAGCTGCCCGAACAGGGCTTGCGTCGGAATGCCGAAGATCTCAGACATAGGATCGAGGAGCGAGGAGCGAGGAGCGAGGAGCGAGTGAATTCAAGGGATAAGCCGTCATGGCTTTTTCCTCAATCCTCAATCCTGAATCCTCAATCCAGCTACTTCACCAAGGGGCAGCCGCCGTCCTTCTCCGGCCGGAATGCCTGGTCCGCGGGAATCGTGGCCCGCAGCTTGTAGTAGTCCCACGCGCCCTTTGATTCCGCAGGCTTCTTCACTTCGAAAAGATACATGTTGTGGATCTTGCGGCCATCCTGGCGCACGCGGCCCTTGCCGAAGATCGGATCGTCGGTCGGCATCTCCTTCATCTTGGCGATGACTTTCGGACCCGCGTCGGACTTGAGCGCTTCCACGGCCTTCAGGTAATGCAGCAGCGCGGAGTAGACGCCCGCCTGCACCATCGTCGGCATCGCGCCCTTGTGGAGTTTCGCGAAACGCTTGGAAAACGCGCGCGTCTGGTCGTTGAGATCCCAGTAGAACGATTCGGTCAGGATCAGGCCCTGCGCCTTGTCGAGACCCAGCGCGTGCACGTCGGTCAGGAACACCAGCAGCCCGGCGAACTGCTGGCCGCCCTTGACGATGCCGAACTCGGCGCCCTGCTTGATCGCGTTGATGGTGTCGGCGCCGGCGTTCGCGAGGCCGATGATCTTCGCCTTCGAAGACTGCGCCTGCAGCAGGAACGAAGAGAAGTCCGAGCTCGGAAACGGATGGCGCACCTTGCCAAGCACTTTGCCGCCGTTCTTCTTGACCACCGCCTCGGTGTCGCGCTCCAGCGCGTGTCCGAACGCATAGTCCGCGGTCAGAAAGAACCAGGAATTGCCGCCGGTCTTGACGATCGCCGAGCCGGTGCCGTTGGCGAGCGACCACGTGTCGTAGGTCCAGTGGATGGAATTGGGCGAACACGCCTTGCCGGTAAGATCCGAAGTCGCGCCGGTAGAGACGATGAATGCCTTGTTTTTCTCGCGCGTCACCTGGTTCACGGCGAGCACTACCGATGAAGTGGGCACGTCGAGAATGAGGTCCACCTTGTCGACGTCGTACCACTGGCGCGCGACGCTCGAACCGACCTCCGGCTTGTTCTGGTGGTCGGCCACCAGAATCTCGACCTTCATCCCCTTCTTGGCGGCGCCGAAGTCCTCGACCGCCATGCGTGCCGCCACCACCGAGCCCGGACCGGCCAGGTCCGCGTAGGTGCCCGACTGGTCGTTCATCACCCCGATCTTGATGACGCTGTCCGAGATCTGCGCCTGCGCGAAACCGGCGCTCAACGCGAACAGCGCGCCCATTATTGGTACCATCCTTCTGACTGACATCGTGTGGCCCTCCTTGTAACGGTTTAAACAGTGAAGCTCATACCCCCAGATAATCGCGCAGCATGTCCATTTTCGACTCCAGTTCCGCGGCAGTGAACGACTGGGCGATCCTGCCGTGTTCCATGACGTAGTGGCGGTCGGCGAGCGGCGCGGCAAAACGGAAATTCTGCTCCACCAGCACGATCGTGAAGCCGCGCTCCTTCAGTTGGCGGATCACGCGTGCAAGCGCCTGCACGATGACGGGCGCCAGCCCTTCCGTGATTTCGTCGAGCAGCAGCAGACGCGCGCCGGTGCGAAGAATACGCGCCATTGCCAGCATCTGCTGCTCGCCGCCCGAGAGCCGCGTACCCTGGCTCGCACGCCGCTCCTTCAGATTCGGGAACATCTGGTAGATCTCATCGACCGACATCCCGCCGCCCTGTACCTGCGGGGGCAGCAACAGGTTCTCCTCGGTGGAGAGGCTCGCGAAGATGCCGCGTTCCTCCGGACAGTAGCCGAGCCCCAAGCGCACGATCTGGTAGGAAGGCAGGGCGATCACCTCCACGCCGTTCACCACGACCGACCCGCTGCGGCGTCCCACCATCCCGAGGACGCTCTTCAATGTCGAGGTGCGCCCTGCCCCGTTGCGCCCGAGCAGCGTCACCACTTCGCCGCGGTTGACGACCAGGTTCACCCCGTGGAGCACGTGCGATTCCCCGTACCACGCGTGCAGATCGGCAACGCGAAGCATTTCGCCGTTCTCAGGCATGCGCCGTTCCCATGTAGGCTTCCATCACCTGCGGGTTTTTCGATACTTCGGCGTAGGGGCCCTCGGCAAGAACCGACCCGCGTTGCAGCACGGTAATGGTGTCGGAAATGCCGGAGACCACGCTCATGTTGTGCTCGACCATCAGCACCGTGCGCCCCTTGGCCACGGTCTTGATGAGATGGGTGACGCGATCCACGTCCTCGTGCCCCATCCCCGCAGTTGGCTCGTCCAGCAACATCAGTTCCGGATCCATGGCAAGCGTCGTGGCGATCTCCAGCGCGCGCTTGCGCCCGTACGGGAGTTCCACCGTCACCGTGGCGGCAAAACCCGCGAGATCGACCGCCTCCAGCAGCTCCAGCGCGCGCGAATTGAGCGCATCGAGCGCCCTCTCCGACTGCCAGAAATAGAAGGAATTGCCGAGCTTGCGCTGCAACGCCACGCGGACGTTTTCGAGCACGGTGAGATGCGGGAAGACGGCCGAGATCTGGAACGAGCGGATGATGCCGCGGCGCGCGATATCGGCCGGTTTTTCGCCCGTGATGTCCGTGCCGTTATAGGAAATGCTGCCGGCGGTGGGCTCCAGGAACTTGGTGAGCAGGTTGAAGCAGGTGGTCTTGCCGGCGCCGTTCGGGCCGATCAGCGCGTGGATCGTTCCGCGCTTGATCTTCAGGTCGACATTGTTCACCGCGACGAAGCCCTTGAACTCCTTGGTGAGCCCGCGTGTTTCCAGGATGTATTCGCCGTTGCTTGTCATGGAAACCTAGGTATCGATCGCGGCGGCGGAGCGGACCTGCTCGCGCAGTATGAATTTCTGGATCTTGCCGGTGGCGGTTTTCGGCAGCGGCCCGAACACCACGCGCTTGGGTGCCTTGAACCGCGCCAGGCGGGCCCGGCAGTGCTCGATGAGTTCTTCCTCGCTGGCTTGCGCGCCCTCCTTCAGTTCGACGAACGCGCACGGCACTTCACCCCATTTCGGATCCGGTTGCGCCACCACCGCTGCCGCCATCACCGCCGGATGGCGATAC
>JACQOK010000176.1 GCA_016202565.1 Betaproteobacteria bacterium
CGCGTTGAGCGGCGGGCCACGGGGTCCGTCTGCATCGAACGCAAGAAACCCGCGTTGAGCGGCGGGCCACGGGGTCCGTCTGCATCGAACGCAAGAAACCCGCGTTGAGCGGCGGGCCACGGGGTCCGTCTGCATCGAACGCAAGAAACCCGCGTTGAGCGGCGGGCCTCGGGTCCGTCCGCCTCGAACGCGGGAGTAATTATAAGCGATGCCGCGGGAGACCCGCGCGGCGAAGACGAGTGCTACTTGTCCGGCAGCTCGAGCACGTCGTGCAATTCGGTATGCAACTGGATCTCGGGCGGTTTTACACCCCCGAGCGACTGCACGTCACCGCTTACGAGATGCAAGCGGTTTCCGATAACATCGCCGGCCAGCCCGTGCCGCGGAATCAACATCGGCGGCAGGATGCTCCAACTGTTTCTGACGGGATCATACGCTTCCACTGAGCGATACGCGCCATATGACTGGGCATTGCGCATCTCGCCACCGGCCACATAGATCTTGCCCTTGTGAGTACCCCACGCCATGGCACTGCGCGGTGTAGGCATCGACCGCTTCAGCCCGCCCCACTGGTCAGTGGCCGGATCGTACTCCTCGACGATATCGACAGTGGTTGCCGGCACGAGCATAAGAGCCGCTCCGATGCGCCCACCGATGACGTAGATCTTGTTGTTCACTACCCCTACTGCGGCGTGGTTGCGCGCAGTGGGCATCGGACTACGGGTTGCCCAAGTGTTGGTGGCGGGGTCGTACACCTCGTTCACATCCACGGCGCGGTGCGGCCGCGCGGGATGAACCGCAGTCTCCTTGGAGCCGGGATGCGTGCTCGCGCCACCGATGACATAGATCTTCCCGTTAACCGCCGCTGCGTTTGGGGAACCCCGCTTGGTCGGCAGCGGCGCAAGCGCCTTCCAGCTATCATTGGCAGGATCGTATTCCCATGCATTGTTGATTGGAACCCACGCCGGCGGTCCGGATTCGGGCGGGACGAAACCGCCCATGACGTAGATCTTGCCGTTCCGTTCCGCCAATGCAACATGGTGCGAAGCCAGCGCCATCGGCTTTTTCTTGGTCCATTGATCCGTCGCCGGGTCGTATTCGTAAACCAGGCCTTTCGGCTTCCACCCGGGAGCGAGTCCCCCGAAAACGTAGAGCTTGCCGCCGGAAGCGATGCCGTAAACCTCTTCGCCCGGTTCCGGAAACGGCGCGAGCTTCGCCCACTTCTGCGCATGTGCGCTGGACACCAGGACCGACGCAAGGCAAAGCGCCGCCATTACGGTGCGCAACGTATTCAACAGCACGGACATGGAATCTCCCCCTTCTCTTGTGATGTGAAGCACCGCAGGCTCAACTGGCGGTGCGCGAGCATCCTACGCCTTCCGCTGCTGTCTGCAAAGCCATGCCGTATCGATATTCCGAGGATCGCGGGCCGGCATGGCGGCGTCACTTCTTGCCGCAGAAACCGATGATGACATCGAGGTAATCCGCGATCCCGCTGAAGCCGTGATCGCCGCCTTCCACGACGATCTGCTCGCAGCCGCTGTATTTGGCTGCCGCCAGGCGGTAGTCGAGCACTTCATCGCCGGTCGTCACCAGCAGCAGGTAGCGCTCGGGCGTGATGCGGGCCACTTCGAGGGCGCGCAGCTCGGCAAGATGCTGCGCGGTGAATTCGTATTGCGCGCCGGTGTAGAGATTGCGCTGCAGTCCGACGTAATCGCGCAGCCCCTCATAGGGCCGCACCGCGGGATTGATCAACGCGGCGCGCACGCCGTGCTTCTCGGCGAGATACGTCGCGTAATAGCCGCCAAGAGAACTGCCGACGAGCGCGACCGACGTGCTTCCCGCACCTGCCATCAGCGCTTCGAGCTGCGCGATCGCCCGCTTCGGATGAGGGTCGAGATCGGGACACGCGAACCCCGCGCCGCGCCCAAGCGCCGCCAGGCGCTCGCGCATGAGCCCCGCCTTGAACGACAGCGCGGAGCTGTTGAAGCCGTGAATGTAGATCAGCATTCAGACAGAGAAAACCCTTTTAACCGCCAAGACGCCAGGAGCGCCAAGCAAGGACGAACAAGGAGTTGAGAACAAAGATCGAGCAGGCGCTTTCCCGATTCTATTCGTGTGCGTTCTCCGCGTCCTGTGCGGTGGGAGTTTTGCTTTTATTTTCTCCTCGCTCTTCTTGGCGCCCTTGGCGTCTTGGCGGTTCAACTCAACGCTTTTGCGAGCGCGAGCAGCATCATGTCGCCGCCGCGCGCGGCAATGAGCGAGAGGCCGAGCGGACAGCCGTCCAGCCGCGCGAGCGGCAGGCTTATCTGCGGCAGGCGAGCAAGACCGGCGATGCACAGCAGGCTCATCGCGCGCCCGCGAAAATCATCGAGCTCAGCCGCCGGGGTGTTTCTGAGCGGCGCGATGCCGGGAACGGTGGGAAGCGCCAGCACGGCATTGCCGGCGAGCAGTTCATTCACGCGGCGGGCGATTTCTTCGCGCCTCGCCTTGGCCGGCCCGACATCGCGCGCGCTGATCGTTGAAGTCCACGCGATGCGCTCTTTTACGCCCGGTCCGAGCTCGGGCTTGACGCGACTTACCCACGTCCCGTGTTGCGCCCAGACCTCCGCCCCTTGCAGCACCCGGAACACCTGGAACCACTGGGGCAGCCCTTCGGCCGCGACCATCACGGACTGCGGCTGTCCGAGCAGCGCGCCCAGTCTATCCAGCGCCGGTTGCAGGGCCCGGGTGACCGCTTGCCCCGCCAGCTCGAAGGCATCCTGCGCCACCAGCACCCGGCCGGGCGTGCCGGCCCGTTCCTGGCCGAGCAGCACACCGCCCACGCGTTCCAGCAGCGCGGCATCCCGCGCGAACCAGCCGGCGGTGTCAAAACTCGGCGCAAGCGGACAAGCGCCCTCCAGCGAAACACGGCCGTGCGTGGGCCGGATGCCGTAGACCCCGCAATAGCTCGCCGGCGCGCGCACCGAGCCGCCGGTGTCGCTGCCGAGCGCGAAATCGCACAAACCAGCCGCGACCGCTGCCGCCGAACCGCTCGAGGAGCCCCCGGGAATGCGGCCGGGCGCATTGACGTTGACCGGCGTGCCATAGTGCGCATTTTCGCCGTTCAGACTGAAGGTCAGCTCGTCGGTCTGGGTCTTGCCGATCATGTCGGCGCCGGCAGCGAGAAGACGCTGCACCGTCGGCGCCGTCCGCACAGCCGCCGGATGCGTGGCGAACCACTCCGGGCTGCCGAAGCCGGTCCGGTGGTCGGCGATGTCGAAGATGTCCTTGACGCCGACGGTCAGCCCGGCCAGCGGTCCGGCGCCGGCGCCCTTCACCGCAACATGGGTGTGCCGGCAAAACGCGCCGAGTTCATCGCGCTGCAGAATCGAATCCATCCCTTTTTCCCCTTGAGTGCGCGCCAGCGTGAAACGCGTTCCGATTCACCGCGCCGCCAGCGCTGCCAGCAACTTGTCGTGAATGCCGCCGAAACCGCCGTTGCTCATGATCAGCACGTGATCGCCCGAGCGCACGGACGCGGCAAGCTCCCCCAGCAGCCGATCAAAATCGCTGTACACCCGCGCCTTCTCGCCGAGCGGCGCGAGCGCCGCAGCCGCGTCCCACGCGAGGCCCGCACTGTAGCAGTACACGCGGTCGGCCGCGTCGAGGCTCGCCGCGAGCTGCTCTTTCATCACGCCGAGCTTCATGGTGTTGGAGCGCGGCTCGAGCACGGCGATGATGCGCCCGCTGTTCACTTTGGCGCGCAGCCCGGCAAGCGTCAGTTCGATCGCGGTGGGGTGATGCGCGAAATCATCGTAGACCGTGACCCCGTTCACCGTCCCCTTCGTTTCCATGCGCCGCTTGACGTTCCGGAAAGTGCCGAGCGCCTCGATGGCGAGCGCCGGCGGCACGCCGGCGTGACGCGCGGCCGCAATCGCCGCCAGCGCGTTCAGTTCATTATGCGTGCCGAAGAGATCCCAGCGCACGCGCCCCTGCAGGGCACGCCGCCACAGCACGTCGAAGGCGCCGTCCGCACCCCGCGCACCGGCATGCCATTCCGCATCCACCCCGAATCTCTCGACCGGCGTCCAGCAGCCGCGGCCGAGCACGCGCTCGAGATTGGCGTCGGCGCCGTTCGAGACGATGAGGCCGTTCGCGGGAATGATGCGGACAAAGTGATGGAACTGGGTTTCGATGGCGGCAAGATCGGGAAAAATATCGGCGTGATCGAATTCCAGGTTGTTGAGCACCGCCGTGCGCGGCGGGTAGTGGACGAACTTCGAGCGCTTGTCGAAAAAGGCGGTGTCGTATTCGTCGGCTTCGATCACGAAGAAACCACCCCCACCCTCGCCCTCCCCCTGAAGGGAAGGGTATTGGGAGGGAGTGCCCAGCCGCGCCGAGACGCCGAAGTTCTCCGGCACGCCGCCGATCAAAAAACCGGGCATGAGGCCGGCATACTCCAGAATCCACGCCAGCATCGCAGCGGTGCTGGTCTTGCCGTGGGTGCCCGCGACCGCCACCACCCATTTGCCGCGCAGCACGTTTTCCGCGAGCCATTGCGGCCCGGAAATATACGGCGCGCCGCGGTTGAGAATTTCTTCCATCAGCGGGTTGCCGCGCGTCACCACGTTGCCGATCACGAACACGTCCGGTTTCAGTTCGAGCTGATCCGGGGTGTACCCTTCCGTAAGCTCGATTCCGAGCGCGGCGAGTTGCGTGCTCATCGGCGGATACACGTTCGCGTCGCACCCGGTGACGCGGTGGCCCGCCGCACGTGCGATTGCCGCGAGGCCGCCCATGAAGGTGCCGCAGATGCCGAGAATGTGGATGTGCATGGAACGCCAAAAAAGCCCGCACCGCCAGGAAAGCCAAGGCGACAGGCTTGTCGTGGAATCAGGACGCGATTTTAACGCGCGCGGCCGGTGATGCGGGAGTTTTCGGATCCTGAATATGTCAGACGGCGCCTGGAAATCGCCGCCGAGCACGGTCTGGACGCTGCGGGGTGAAGCACGCATAATCAGCGCGCGGCAGGCACCGATCTGGAATGTCCGGAAAGAATCTTGACACGTCCCATTCTCGACCTCGACGACCGCGATGACGGCCACGTCAATCCTTCACGCGAACCCACCATCGCTGATCTGATTGAAGCGCGCATGAACCGTCGCACCGTGCTCAAGGGCGTGGTCGCGGCAGGAATGTGCGGCCTGTTCGGCGGGACGCTCCCGACGCCGGGCGCCACCACACGGTCCGCCAGATCCGTTCCCGGCTTTACTGAAATCGGCCGCTCGCTCGACGAAACAACGCATGTGGCGCCGGGGTATGACGTGCAGGTGCTGATCCGCTGGGGCGACCCGATCCACACATCCGGGCCGCCGTTCAGACCCGGTCAGCAGACCGCCGCAGAACAGGAAGTCCAGTTCGGCATGGACAATGACTTCATCGCCTTCATGCCGCTGCCGCACGCGTCCCGCACTTCCGACCGCGGTCTCTTGTGCGTCAATCACGAGCGCAATACGGCCCACCTCTCCTGGCCGAAGATGTCACCAGGGAACTACGCATCAAGAATGACGCGCGAGCGGTGCGAAGTGGAAATGGCCTCGCAGGGACATACGGTGATCGAGATCGCGCGGGCGGGCAACGCCTGGCACCTGGTCGCGGACAGCCGCTATAACCGGCGCATCACGTGCCGCAGCACGGCCATACGCATCAGCGGGCCCGCGGCAGGACATGAGCGTCTCAAGACCCGCGTCGATCCTGCCGGCATGCGAGTGATGGGCACGCTCAACAACTGTGCCGGCGGCGTGACGCCATGGGGCACCGTGCTGACCGCCGAAGAGAACTTTCATCTCTACTTCATCGGCAAGAGCAAGCAGGAACGGGAAGCCGCCGCCTGGAAACGCTACGGCATCGATGGCCGCGGCATTTACCTATGGGGCCGCTACTTCGAGCGCTTCAACCTCGACCGCGAGCCGAACGAACCGAACCGTTTCGGGTGGATCGTCGAGATCGACCCCTACGACCCGCAGTCGACACCGGTGAAGCGCACCGCGCTCGGCCGCTGCAAGCACGAGTGCGCGACCACGGCGGTAAGCCACGACGGGCGCGTCGCGGTCTATTCCGGCGACGACGAACGCATGGAGTATGTCTACAAGTTCGTGACGCGCGGCCAATACGATCCTTCGCGGCCCGCGGCCAACCGCGAGCTGCTCGACGAGGGCACGCTCTACGTCGCGAAATTCGAGGAAAACGGAAAAATGCGCTGGCTGCCGCTTGTCTTCGGCGAGGGGCCGCTTACCGCTGCGAACGGCTTCCGCAGCCAGGCCGATGTCGCGATCGAGGCGCGCCGCGCCGCGGATCTGCTTGGCGCCACGCCCATGGACCGGCCGGAAGACGTGGAGGCGAACCCGCTTACCGGCCATATTTACGTGGTGATGACTTACAACGACGGGCGCAAGGCCGACCAGCTAAACGTTGCGAACCCGCGCGCGCCAAACTACTGCGGCCATATCATCGAAATCGCGCCGCCGACGGTTGACGGCAAGCCCGATCACACTGCGACAGAGTGCACCTGGGGATTCTTTTTGCTGGGCGGTGATCCGGTAAACCCCAAGCACCACGCAAGGTATCGTGCGTCGGTCACACCAAACGGTTGGTTGTGTCGCCCGGACAACGTCGCGTTCGATCCGAAAGGGCGTATCTGGATCGCCACCGACGGGCAGGACGACTCGGTTGGATTCGCGGACAGCGTCTATGCGGCTGAGACCAGCGGCGAGCGGCGCGGCATCACGCGCTGTTTCTTCAGCGCACCGCGCGGCGCCGAGATCTGCGGACCGGCGTTCACGCCTGACGGCACGACGCTCTTCCTCGCGATCCAGCACCCGGGGGATGAGAAGGGCTCGACGTTCGACCAACCCTCCACCCGCTGGCCGGATTTCAAGGACGGCATGCCGCCGCGGCCGTCGGTTATCGCAATAACCAAGGCAGATGGCGGCGAAATCGGATCGTGACCCTCACCCGGACTCGTGTTCGCCAATCAGGCCGGCAGCGCGATACCGGGCAAAGCGGCCGAACGCGTGCCCGCCACTGGCCGGTTGCCGCTCGCGTGATAGGTGAACACCACGGAATACTTGGTCGCTGCGGTTTGGTTGTGGCCCGCGGCGTGGAACAGCCGACAGTGGAAGAACAGCACGTCGCCCGCGTCGAGCTCCGCGGCGACCAGCGTGCGCAGCAAGGTCTTGTTTTGCTCGCGGTCGGGGCGCAGGAATTTCGCATCGTCGAGCCGCTCTGCGGTGAAGCTTATCGCGTGCGTGCCGGGGAGCAGCAGCAGGCAGCCGTTCTCGCGGTGCTCGCGGCCGAGCGCAAGCCACACCGAGACGAGTTCCGGCCGCTCGAACGCCCAATAACGGATATCCTGGTGCCAGCTCGTAATGCTGCTGTAGCTCGGGTCCTTGGTCATGATGCAGTTATGGTGCGCCTGCGACAGCTCGATTTCCGGGCCGAGCAGCTGCCTCAGCCGGTTGACGAGAAGCGGTGAAGTCGCCCATTCGCGGAATGCCGCATCACGCGCATAAGCCTGCAGCAGCCGCCGCACGGTGCGTCCGCCCGGCGCATCGCGCGATGCCGGCGCGCCCGGGTAGTTGACGTCGGCCTCGTACTCGAGCGGCCCTGACTGCGCGGCAAGGTAGTGCCGGGCAAGCTCGGCCATGCGCTCGACCGTCGTGGGCGCGGCCAATCCGCGCGCGATGACGTATCCGTCGCGCTCGAACTGCGCAAACTCTGATGCATTGAAGGAGTCAGGGCGCATGCGATTTCCCTTCAAGAAGCCGGATTCTTGCGCGCGAAAAACATCCAGTAGAACACCACTGCCCCCGCCGAAAGAGAGATCAACGAATACACCGGGTCCAGCTCGCGCGCCGTGAAAATCGAATCGCTCGTCAGCACCGAGCCTTCGTAATTCGCCACCAACGCCAGCATCAGGTTGTTTGCCGCGTGCACGCCGATGGCGAGTTCGAGCCGCCCGTCGCGCAGGGTGACCACCGCCAACAGCAGGCCGATTGCGAAATAGCTCGCCGCAAGCAGGAGCGGTCCGTGCTGGACTTCCGGATTCAGGAGGTGCGGCAAAGTGAAAATAAGGGCGCTCAACGCGGCGATCAGCGCCGGCCGGCGCATGAGCAGCGCGAGCGACTGCATGAGGTAACCGCGGAATACGAGTTCCTCGGTCGTGGTCTGGATCGGGGTCATTACCAGCGCCACTGCGGCGAACAGGAAAAATCGGTCCGCGTTGAAGCTCAGGTAATAGCGGTCCGGATACAGCAGATGCTCGATGATGATCGTGACGAGCGCGATCCCGCTCCAGGCGGCAGCGCCCTGCGCAATGCGCAGCCAGGCGAAGCCGCGATCGGGGCCGACCAGGCTCATGAACGGACGGCGATGCAGCAGCCGCATGGTCAGCGCGAGTCCCACCAGCATCATGACGATGCTGAAGTTGACCGCAATATAGTCACGCAGCGGATCGGACGGATAGGTCACCGCCAGCCAGAGATACGGCAGATAACCCAGCGCCAGCCAGCAGAACAGGATCACGACCGCGCCCAGCGCATAGCGCCACCACTGGTTGCGCCCCAAGTGCACGAGGGCGAGGTAGCGTTCGGTCTGCGGCAGCATCTAAATCTCGTGAGATCGGGAGATCGGGAGGTCGGGAGAGGGTGAGATGGAGGATCAGATCGTAGCCCGGAAGGAGCGAAGCGGATTCCGGGGGCACGTTTGTTTTTCCTTTGGGGGCCTTCGTTCCCGCTTTTTTTGGGGGCCTTCGTTCCCGCTTCTCACGGCCCCGGATTTCATTTCATTCCATCCGGGCTACGTTCACTCGTCACCGGTTCATAGGCGAGATACGGCGCGAGCCAGCGCTCGGCTTCCTCGACCGGCATCGCCTTGCGCCTGGCGTAGTCCTCGACCTGGTCGCGCCCGATCTTGCCCACGGCGAAATACTGTGACTGCGGATGCGAAAAATAAAATCCACTCACGGACGAGGCCGGGTGCATCGCGTAGCTCTCGGTCAACCGGATGCCGGCCCGCTCGCACTGGAGCAAGTCGAACAGGGCGCCTTTCTCGGTGTGGTCCGGGCACGCAGGATAGCCGGGCGCAGGCCGGATCCCGCGGTACTGTTCCTTGATCAAGGCCTCGTTGTCGAGATTCCCCTCCCGGCCATACCCCCAGAACTCCCTGCGCACGCGCTTGTGCAGCAGTTCGGTGAAGGCTTCGGCCAGGCGATCGGCGAGCGCTTTGAGCATGATGCTCGAGTAATCGTCGTGCTTCTTCTCGAACTCTTCCAGCTTCTTCTCGATGCCGATGCCGGTGGTGACGGCGAAGGCGCCGATGTAGTCGTTCACCCCGGCGCCCCGCGGCGCGACGAAATCGGCCAGGCAGAAGTTGGGCCTTCCGGCGGGCTTCACGTTCTGCTGGCGCAGGTTGTGCCACACCATCCGCGCCTGCCTGCGCGCTTCATCCGCGTAGATCTCGATGTCGTCGTCGTTTACCGCCGCCGCCGGGAACAGCCCGAACACCGCATTGGCGGTAAGCCAGCGGCCCTCGATGATTTTTTTGAGCATCGCCTTGCCCTCGGCCAGCACATTGCGCGCCGCCTCGCCCACCACCGCATCTTCGAGGATCGCCGGATACGGGCCGGACAGTTCCCAGGTCTGGAAGAACGGGCCCCAGTCGATATACCCCGCGATCTCGGCGAGATCATAATTCTTGAGCACTTTGACGCCGAACTGCTCGGGCCGCGGCGGAACGTACTCGGTCCAGTCGGTCTTGAACGCGTTGGCACGCGCCTTCTCGAGCGGAATCAGCTCCGGGCCCTTCTTGCCCTCGTGCTGCCGGCGCACCCGCTCATACTCGCGCTTCACGTCCTGGAGGTAGGCCGCCCGCAGTTCGTCGGACAGGAGATTGCTGCACACCGAAACGCTGCGCGAAGCATCCGGCACCCACACCACCGGCCCGTGATAGTGCGGCGCGATCTTGACGGCGGTATGCACGCGTGACGTCGTCGCACCGCCGATCAGGAGCGGAATGTCGAAGCCTTCCCGCTCCATCTCGCGGGCGTTGTGCGCCATTTCCTCGAGCGAAGGGGTGATCAGGCCCGACAGCCCGATGATGACGCATTTCTCCTCGCGCGCGACTTCGGCGATCTTTTTCCACGGCACCATCACGCCGAGGTTGATCACCTCGTAGTTGTTGCACTGGAGCACCACCCCGACGA